>JAITOL010000017.1 GCA_031289955.1 Synergistaceae bacterium | reverse complement strand
ATGGGCCTCAGCGAGCTTGGCCTTCGCGCGGAGAGCCTCCCGCTCATCACCGAATATTTAACCGGCATAAAGCAGGCTGGGAACAATCTGCTCTCCATAATCAACGACATTCTGGATTTCTCGAAGATAGAGTCCGGGAATCTGGAGATAACTCCCTCCCCTTATATCCTCGCGTCCATGCTGAATGATGTTGTGAACGTGATACGGGTGCGCATATCGGAGAAACCCATACTCTTCACAGTGAACGTCCTCTCGAAGCTACCGAACCACCTGATCGGCGACGAGACGCGCATCCGGCAGATACTTTTGAACCTGCTTTCGAACGCCGTGAAGTACACAAATGAGGGATACATAATGTTCAATGTGACCGGCGAGCGAACGAACCCCGAATCCATACTGCTGAAGTTCGAGGTATGCGACAGCGGGACCGGCATAAAACCGGAGGATTTGAAAAAACTTTTCGGCGAGTTCATCCGACTCGACATGGAGCACAACAGAGGCGTGGAGGGGACGGGACTTGGACTCGCCATCACGAGAAAACTTTGTCTCGCTATGGACGGGAGCGTGGAGGCCAAAAGCGTCTATGGCGAGGGCTCCGTGTTTTCGGCCTGCATCCCGCAGGATATCGAGAGCGATGTTCCTATGGCGGTCGTTGAGGACAGAGATGAAAAACGCATTTTGTTTTACGACGAACGAACATTGTATGCCGAGTCGACATGTCTCACGCTGGAGGACCTGGGGGTAAACGTGACCGTGACGACCGAGCCCGAGGAGTTTTTCTCGCGGCTGGCGAGCCGGGATTTTCAGTTCGCCTTCGTCCCCCCTGAAGTTGCGGAACGGGCGCGTGAGTTCATCAAAGAAAACGACCTCAAAACGGCACTTATATTGCTCGCCCGGCTGGGCGAATTATCCTCGTTCCAGGATATTCCAGCCATCATAATGCCGGCATACGCCGTCTCCATCGCGAACGCGCTGAATTACCAGTCGGTACAGCCGGAAGGCAGGGAGAATCAGGGAGTCAGGTTCGCCGCCCCCGACGCCAGAGTCCTTCTGGTGGACGACATACTTACCAACCTCGTCGTGGCGCGTGGGCTGCTCGCGCCGTACATGATGAAGGTGGACTCGTGCGAGAGCGGGGAGGAATCTGTGGCTCTGACGCGCGCGAACGGCTACGATCTCATCCTTATGGATCACATGATGCCAGGCATGGATGGGATAGAGGCGACGAAGGCAATCCGGGCTATGGGCGACAGCTTTAAGGAACTGCCCATAGTGGCCCTCACCGCCAACGCCGTGTCCGGGATGCGCGAGATGTTTATCAAAAGCGGCATGAACGATTTTCTGTCCAAGCCGATAGATCCGACCAAGCTGGACGCCATCCTCCGAAAGTGGATACCGAGGGAAAAACAGCGGCTGAGCGCGGAGGCCGCCGCGCCGGCGTCGGGCGTTTCTTTTGCGATAAGAGGGGTCGACACGGTCAAAGGAATTGCCATGACTGGCGGGACAGAGGAGAGTTACAGGGGCGTACTCGAAATATTCTGCCGCGACGTGGACGAGAGGATGGAATATCTCAATTTTTCTTACGCGGAAAACGATATAAAAAATTTCACGACGCAGGTACACGCGCTAAAGAGCGCGTCGGCCAGCATCGGGACCGCGGAAATTTCGCGCTTTGCGGAAACGATGGAGAACGCCGGCCGCGGCGGAGACATGGAGCTCATCCGAGGATGCGTCGACGATTTCCGCCGAGATTTATCCGGCCTCGTCTCGCGCATTCGCGCGAAGCTCTCCTCCGCCGAAGTTCCTCCGAATGATGGAGACGCTGGTAAAGTCCCGCCTGACGGAGAGATCATTCCGCGCCTCTCGCGACTGAGGGACGCGATTGTCTCCGAGGACATGGGCGCGATCGACGCGCTCCTGGCGGAGCTGTGCGGACTCGGGTTCGATAAAGCGACGGGCGCCGCGTTGTCCAAGATCTCCGACCTGGTCCTCACCGCCGAGTTCGGCGAGGCTGTCACGCTTATAGAGGGCATGATAGGGGCAAGAGATCGAAGGAGGCGCGGCGCTTGAAAAAAAATTTCTTCGGGCGCTTTATGAGCGATTTCTCCAAGGACGCTTCGATAAAGGGCAAGGTCAGGATATTTTCGTGCGTCCTGCTCTTTGTGATCTTTCCTCTAGTCTCCGCCGCTTTTTTCTTCTCCATGAGCGAGATCGGGCGCGTTTCCCTCGCCGACAAATTGTCACTGATCTCCGAAAACATGAAGCTGCGCCTCGCCACTGAGGTAAACAGCGAGCTGGCGCTTGCCCTAATGATGGCGGATTCGCCGCTCGTAAAGCGATATTTTCTCGACCCGGCGAACGCCCGGCTGGAAAAAGAAGCGTTCGAGGAGTTCGCCGCTTATCGGAGAAACTTCAAAAATAACTCCGTATTCTGGGTAAACGACATAGACAAAATGTTCTACTCCGACGATAGAGAGCCCTATCTCGTCAATCCTGAGCTTCCCGAAAACTATTGGTATGACATGACGCTGTACGAGACGGAAAAATATAACTTCAACATAAACTACAATCCCGACCTCGAAGAGATCTATCTTTGGGTCAACGTCCCAGTCTTCGAAAGGACGCCCGACGGCGGCAAAAGGCCGATAGCTATACTCGGCACCGGTATAGATCTCACCGAATTTATAGATTCCATCCTCGATATAGACGCCGACGTGACGCTCTATGTCTTCAACTCCCTCGGCGAAATTACGGCGGCCAGCGATCATGATCTGGTGTTCGGCAAGGCTAAAATCACCGACTTCCTGGGCGAGGCCGGCGCGATGATAGAGGCGGAGGCGAAGCTCCTCAGCGGCGCGGACTCAAGGACTTTCATCCACGAGGGCGTCATGTACGCGGTGAGCGGCATACCTCAGATGAGCTGGTATGTGACGGACAGCATACCGGTGACAGCCGCGACGCTTTTAGATTCGACGATGACCGCCGTGTTCGCCGCCACTCTCGTATTGATCGTCATTGTCGTCGCGGCTTTCAACATCTTCGTGTCCCACATGAGGGATTCGCTGGAGGAGCAGAACGCGAAGCTCATAGTATTGAACCGCCAGGCGAAAGCCGCGTCGAGGGCGAAGAGCGACTTTTTGGCCCGCACCAGCCACGAGATAAGAACCCCAATGAACGCGATAATAGGCATGAGCGAACTGGCAAACAGGGAGTACGGAAATCCAAAGGGACTAGATTACCTTAGGGATATCAAGCAGGCAGGGGCGAACTTGCTCGCCATCATCAACGACATACTGGATTTCTCACGCATCGAATCCGGGAACTATCAGATAACGCCGGCGAAATACGACACAAGCTCGCTGCTCCACGATACGCTCTCCATAATAATGATGAGATTGCTGGAACGTCCGCTCGAATTGATAGTCGATATCGACCCGAACGTCCCATCATCGCTGATCGGGGACGAGGCCCGCGTCCGGCAGATATTGCTCAACTTGCTCTCCAACGCGGTGAAATATACCAACGAGGGTTTCGTGAAATTGAGAGTCTGGCACGAGGCCGCGAGTGACGGGGAAAGCTCCCTTCTGTCGTTCGAGGTATCCGACAGCGGCGTCGGCATAAAGCCCGAGGACATGCCCAAGCTCTTCAAGCACTTCGTCCGCTTGGATGACGAACGAAACACGAACGTCGAGGGGACGGGTCTTGGGCTGTCGATATCCCGGCTCCTCTGCGAGGCGATGGGCGGCCGGATAAATTCCGCGAGCGAGTACGGAGTCGGATCGACTTTCACTGCGGCCATTGTGCAGGGCATAGCGGACAAAAGGCCCATCGGCGCCATGAATCTAAAAAGACCAGAGAAAAATAACGACGCTGGCGGCGCTCATTTCACGGCGCCGGATTTCAAAGTGCTGATCGTCGACGACATCGAGACAAATCTGAGGGTGGCTGAGGGCCTCTTGGATCCGTACAAAATGAAAATAACAGGCTGCACAAACGGGGCTGACGCTCTGAGGCTCGTCCGCGACGGTTCGTTCGACCTTGTCCTCATGGATCACATGATGCCCGGAATGGACGGTGTGGAAACGACGAAGGCCATCCGGGCGCTCGGCGGGCGTTTTAAAAAACTGCCGATAGTGGCGCTCACGGCAAACGCCGTATCCGGCATGAGGGAGATGTTCCTGGAGAACGGGTTCAACGATTTCCTCTCGAAACCTGTGGAGATACAAAAACTGGGCGATCTGATCGAACGGTGGGTTCCCGCTGAAAGGAGGGGGAGACCGGCGGCGGAGAATGACAGGTCCGGGAGTGAATTTACCCGAATAGAAGGGCTGGACACCGCAAAAGGCATGGCCATGAC
>JAITOL010000165.1 GCA_031289955.1 Synergistaceae bacterium | reverse complement strand
CACGCTCCGCAGCCAGAGCGGCAGGGTGGATGTATTGAAACGTCCGGATCTCGCGGATATGGATTCCACATGGCTCGTCATCGACGATCTCGTCGATACGGGGCGAACGGCGCGCGAGGCGCGGAAGATGTTTCCCGCGATACACTTCGCCGCAGTCTACGCAAAACCGGAGGGACGCCCCATAGTCGACACGTTCATAACGGAAGTGAGCCAGGACACGTGGATACTCTTTCCGTGGGATTCGTTTCCGACGACGACGTTCGTTGCCCCCATAGCCGATTCGCTCTGATTCTAGCGATCGGTATCGCCAACAAGAACCCCTTGCCCGATACGGAAGGGGTTCTTAAATTTTCAACAGATTGCCGGCCGGGTGAAATTATTTTTTCTTCCCCGGGGAATGGTAGTTCGTCGCTTTAACCATCTCCGGCCTCGATGGGAGGTAGGCCAGGGGATCGTGTTTCTGGCCGGCTATGCGAACCTCGAAGTGGACGTGATCCGTCGTCGCTCTGCCTGTGCGTCCAACTGTGGCTATATATTCTCCCTGCCGGATTTTCTGTCCCATCTTGACTATGATCGAGTCGCAGTGGGCGTATACCGTGTAAAGTCCATTGCCGTGGTCGAGAATGACCGTCTTGCCATAGCCGCTGAAGTTCTTGCCTCCGTTCGCCGCGACCGACACTATGCCGTCCGCCGCCGCCGCTATCGGAGTGCCCTTCTGTGTGACGATGTCTATTGCGCCGTGCCTTTTCCTGCTGCCCCTCGTCGCGTTGAAAGCGGAGTATATCAATCCGTCCGCGGGCCAGATAAGTTGTTGGGATGTAGGCAATGGCGCTATCTTCGAAGCTCCGGGCTGTGCTGCCGGAATGGACGAGGCCGAGGGCTTTGAGGGCTCAAGTTTTTTAGCCGGGGATGGTGATGGGAAATCCGGCAAACGCGTTGCGAATCCGAGAGCTATGTCGACGTCCGTCTTCGGGGATGGCGGCAGGGCGCGCTCCTTTGAAGGAAGCATCGCTGTCACTTCCTGTGCCTGCTTCATCACGTCGATTATCCCCATGACCGACGATAATGTGGCTTCCGCGGTCTGTGCGATGTCGTTGCGGGCGGGAGCGGGCGGCGGCGCGTGACGCTGTGGCAATGAGGCCGCTATATCAAGGGCTCTGTGCGCCGGATTTATGTCAGCGGAGGATGTTCCCGCGAGCAGTGTCGATAGGAAAAGCAGCGTGGCGAAACTGAATGAGGCGACCCCGGTCCTGAAATGTGACGCGCATTGGGCGCTCGAGTGATCTCTTGAAAGCATGAAATACCCCCTTTGCTACACAACCGCGTTTTGCGGTAACGTTTTGTGATAATACCATATAATTTCGGATAGGGCAAATTTCAAATCGCAAAGCTCCCGTAATGCCGGGCCAAATGCCATTTTGAATGGAGTCCCGCAGGGGGAATGTTTAATTCGGCGACCGTCCTCAGCAATCCAGGCCGTACAGTTTTATTTTGACGTTGCCTTTATAAACTTCCGCCGCCGCCCGGGCGAGCTGTTTCATTTCGCCTTCCAGCGCGTAGTTGCGCACCGGCGCTATCCACTCGACGCGGGACGATATTTCGCGCGTGAATTCTTCAAAAACCGCCCATGGGCCGGTGAGCAGTATGGCCTCCACGCTGCCGGAGAGCGCGGCGGCTTTCGCGCCTATCTCCCGCGCGGTCTTGTATGCCATCGCTTTCACCATGAAAATCGTTTTCCTGTGCCCTGCCCTGTATGCCTTCATTACGGCCGGCAGCGACGCGTCGTCCAGATAGGCGGAAAGCCCGCTTTCGGACGATATTATCCTGAGGGTCTCGTCCATATCGTATCTTCCGGAGTAGCAGAGGTCTATGAGCGAGTTAGCAGGCAAGGTTCCGCTCGTGAACGGGGAAAACGGCCCCTCTCCATCCTGGGGGCTGTTGCTGTCGAGCAGCCTGCCCATGTCGTACGCTCCGACGCTAATCTCGTTGCCCAGATGGACGGCCACCACGCGCGCGTCGTTCAGGCCGCTGCCCTTCTCGTAGTGAGAGTAGTGGGACGCGGCCGTCCTGTGCGATAAAGTGTTGCACACGGGTTCGCGCGTTATTCCCTTCAGACCGCTGATGGCGGCTTCCGGCATTATTTCGCTTATGATTATGGGCTCCACGACGAGCGGCATACACTCCACGTCGTGATTGCCGCCTATGTGCCGGCTCACGAGGAGCGCCGCAAACACGCCGGATCTGTGCTGGTTTTCATCTATCATGTTTTCCGCCAGAATGGCGGTGATGGAGTCGTCTATCATATATATTCCGGCCGGCAGTCTGCGGGAGGCGATCTCTGTGATGACGACTCCGACGTCCTTCATGTCGAAATCAGACGCCGTTACGGCCTCGATTATGGCGTTGAAGCGGTATTGTCCCTGCTCCGGAGGGGTCCGGAGCGCGGCGAATTCCGACGGGACGTGGGCTATCGTTTTGCTGAATATCGCCTCGTCGTTTTCGAAAACCGCTATTTCTGTGGCGGATGCCTTTGGAATGAGAGTGAATATCTTCACAGTCGTATATATAGGGGAGGCCGGCGTCGCGCGACCTCCCCCCGAGCTGTTTTACTTGTTTTTCTGGTATGCGGCCCAGACCACGGCGGCCGCTATGGAGAACGTCTTGGCCTCCGCCGAGTCGGCCCTGCTGGTGAGGACTATCGGCGCTTTTGCGCCGAGCACTATTCCGGCCGTCTTGTTCGGCGCGAAGTAGACGATGGACTTCGCCAGGATATTGCCGCTTTCGATGTTGGGCACGAGCAGTATGTCGGCCTTTCCCGCCACGTCGGACACTATGCCCTTGTGCTTCGCCGACAGCTCCGAAACCGCGTTGTCGAGCGCCAGCGGGCCGTCCACAACACAGCCCTTTATCTGGCCGCGGCGGTTCATCTGGGTCAGAGCGGCCGCGTCGAGCGTTGCCGGCATGTCGGCGTTTACGACCTCGACGGCCGCCAACACCGCGACCTTCGGCGTCTCTATGCCGAACGAGTGGGCGAACCTCGCCACGTTGTCGATGATCTTGGCTTTCGTGGGAAGGTCTGGGGAGGGGATGAACGCCCCGTCCGTGATGAAGATGATCCTGTCGTAGCCCTCAACCTGGTGTAAATAGACGTGAGAGATGACGCTCCCCGAGCGGAGCCCCTTTTCCTTGTTCAGGACGCCGCGAAGGAAGTTGTCGGTATGAAGCATTCCCTTCATCAATATCTGAGCCTTGCCGGACGACACGAGTTCCACCGCCTTTAGCGCCGCGTCCGCCTCGCCGCCCTTTTCGTCCAGTATCTCGAAGTTTCCCGGATCGATCGAATTGAGGCGGGCCGCTTCCGCTATCTTGTCCGCGTTGCCGACCAATATCGCGTTGGCGACCCCTTCTTTTCTGGCGGCGTCGACGGCCTGCAGAACGTCCGCGTCGGCCGCGCAGGCCACGCTGATCGTCATCGGCCCTACGGTGCGCGCGTGTTGGAGCATGTCGGTGAGAGTGCGCAGTTGCTTCATTACATTCATACCTCCCTGAATTATCGATGGTTTGGAATTTCAGACTGTCAAAATAGTACCATAATGAGCGCGTTTTCAGAAACAGATAATCGGAGAGAATTTTAACGGCGTCAAACGGCGAATGAGTCGCGGCGTGTAGTAAAATAGACGCAGTTCTAGTTTATGGGGGGATCATGATGGTCTACTGGATCGCTCAGATTTTATTCCGGATATATTTCCTCATATATCACCGCATTTCCATCAGGGGGATGAAAGAGCTTCGCGAGTTTCTCGTCTCCAGGGGAAACTCTCCCGTGATACTCGTGGCGAACCACGAAAGTTATCTCGACCCCCCGGCGATCGGCATGGTGTTTCCAAATCCTCTGCGGTTTATCGCGTGGGACGGTCTTTTTAAATTTCGTCCGTTCGCCGCGCTGCTCGGCGCGCTCGGCGCGGTTCCCGTCAATCAGCAGAACAAAAACAGCGGCGCGAGCCTGCTGCGCGATGTTATGAATTTTATAAAGGAAGGGTACAGCGTGTTGATTTTTCCGGAGGGGGAGAGGACGCCCGACGGCAGCCTGCTTCCTTTTGAGGGAGGCGTCTCCCTGATCGCGTCGAAGACCGGAGCGCCCATAGTGCCGATCTGGATAGAGGGCTCGTTCGAGGCGTATCCGCTGTTTCATCGTTTCCCGCGGCCATATCGGATCTCCGTGACGTTCGGGCCGCCGATAACGCGCGAAGATTTCCCGGACGAAATGCCCGAGAAGGAACGCCGTCAGGCCATGCTGGATTCCATACTGGGCGCGATGTTAAAGATGAGGGACGCCGCCTGAATCGGGCGGCGCATCAGCTCCGCCAATGCGAGTCATGACTTGAAATTTTTAGGCCTTTTACTTAGTATAGAAGGTATTTCTATTGCGTATAGTGGTAATTTTAGTTGTCTCTGTGATGATACGAGGTGGATAAGATGAATGGGAGAATACCGCATATTGTACAATATCAAGGCTCAAAAAGAATGCTTGCTTCTGAAATTCTTAGGTACATGCCTAAAAAGTTCAATCGACTGATTGAGCCTTTTTCGGGGATGGCGGCGATATCAATAGCGGTTGCTTTCCAGAAACGTGCCAATGAATATCACATAAACGATTTGAACGAGCCAATCGTATGCCTATTACAGACTGTGATAGAAAATCCCGCGGAAATCGTTGATAAATATAAAAGAATTTGGGAGGAGCAATTCAATTTCCCTGATGGACACATAGAGCATTTTAATTACATAAGAGAGTTATTCAATGCGGGGGACAAAAGTGCTGAGAATATGCTATATTTACTGGCGCGATGCGTAAAGGGAGCGGTAAGATATGGAAAAAACAGAAATTTTAATCAGTCTCCTGATAAACGTCGAAATGGCACAAAGCCCACTACTATAGCAACTAATGTCCATGCTATTTCCCATATTTTAAAGGGACGTGTTTTATTTTCTGCTCTTGACTATCGGAGGGTTCTTGAAATTGCGAAGCCGGGCGATTTAGTCTATATGGATCCCCCATATCAGGGAGTTACAAATACGAGGGATAATCGTTATTTTTCTGGTGTGAACTTTGATGAATTTGTCTCGGCAGTTGCGGTTCTCAACCGCAATCAGGTTGATTATATAATTAGCTACGATGGAATTTGTGGTGAAAAAGAATATGGTTCCGAGTTGCCCCAAGAACTGAATTGTACAAAAATCCTTCTTGACGCAGGTTTATCAACACAAGCAACGTTGTTGGGAAAAAGGCATACAACATATGAAGCATTATATATCAGTCAAAATCTATCATTGCCGATTGATATAACACAAAGACAATTGACTTTGTTGGAGAGTGTTGTATGAACGAGTACCCCAAAGAGTTTTTAGATTTATTGAACTCTATAGAAGCAAAACGCCCCCGAACTGTAATACAGCATATTTTGAAACATGGCTATATATCGTCACAAGAGTTGAAGGATTTATACGGCTATAACCATCCTCCAAGGGCAGTACGCGATGTTAGAGAGTACGGAATCCCTTTGATTACTTATCGCATTGAAGGTAGTGATGGCAGAAAAATTGCAGCATATAAGCTTGGCGATCCAAGTGATGTCAAACATATGTTATCAAAGGTAGCTGGTCGGACTGCTCTTTCAAAAATATTGAAACAGGCGTTGATTGATAAGCATGGGGCAAAATGCTTTATTTATTACGAACCAGTTGATGAAAATTTATTGCAGGTCGATCATAGAATCCCATATGAAATTGGCGGAGAGCAGGATGAGGACAATGTCGAGGCGTATATGTTATTGTGTCCCTCCGCAAATAGAGCTAAATCATGGACATGTGAACATTGTGAGAATTGGAAAATCAAGGATGTTTCATTTTGCGCAAAATGTTTCTGGGCATATCCTGAAAATTATGGGCATATAGCCGGTAATAACCAGAGAATTATTTCCATAGTATTCACAGGCGATGAAATAGAGGATTACAAAAGGCTGATAGGACTTTCAGGTATGGAAGAGGCAAAGAAAACTATCAAGAAACTGGTACGCGAATATTTAGAATGAAGATGAGCATTATACAATAAACGCTGAGTATATCTCAGTGAATTCACAACTAACAGACAAGAGTCGCACTGCTATCCTGAATAGGATTCCCGGTGACATTTCGGAAGCGACCAAGTCGCTATCTGGTGGGACGCCTAATTGTCAGAATATTACATCACGCAGTTTACTTAACAGACTCCAAAAGCATCCCTAAGTAAAGAGATTTATTTTGTTTTCTTATGTTGTGGATTCTGACAGCGGCCTTCATTTCGCTTCCGGCTCGTAGAGCCAGATAGAGCTTGCCTCTGTAATCCCGAATTTAATGCCCATCCCGTTCATGGAGAACGTAAAGCTTATCCCGGATTGACCTTCCTGCCTCGTTATTTCCGATATTTCGACTCCCGGGACGAACCCAGCCGCGTTGAGGCGTTTATGGAGCTCGTGCTGCGCCGTGACGCGCGCTATCACGCCAGACGAGCCGTTGGGCAGCAGGCAGAGCGGCGTAGGCAGCGCGTTGGCCGAGTCGAGCTTCTCCTTGAGCTCCTTCAGCCACGTCTCTTTGTTGCGTTCCGCCAGGGTCATGGAGTCCGTAAACGCGGCGAGCCTCATCTCCGTCACCTCGTCTATCTCGTGTTCCATGACGCAGGCCACGCTCTGGGCTCTATCCCTCGAAAAACCAAGTATCCGGACGAAGAAATCCGTCAGAAATTCATGCCTCCTGTAAATGGCGAGCGCCTTTGCCCTTCCGGAGGGCGTCAGTATGACGTCCCCGTATCGCTCGTGCTCCAGGAGATCGTCCGCCTTGAGCTTCTTCAAGGCGGCGGTGATTGTGGCCTTCGTCACTCCGAGGTTTTTAGCCATATGGGTGACTGTGGCTATTTCACCGGACATTTCGATCTCAAGTATGGCTTCGAGGTAATCTTCAACTCTGGCGGTAAGTTTCATTTTCGCTTCCATCCTTTACTCGAATCTCACTTCCACGTACTCTGACGTTGCGCATGCGAGCATAGCCGGATAAAGGGGCCTGAAACTGATCGTGTCGCCTGGTTTGTAGCCCTCATCGGGACTCCTCGTGGAGTCCGCTTCCGTCACGTCCACTATGAGGTGATCGCTCGACGCGGTCACTATGTGAACGTCCCTCCTGATCGGCGTGATCCTGTCCATATTGACGTCCTGCCGCCCTATGGCCAGAAGCGCCCTCTTTCTCATTCCTCGGTTTATAAAAACAGGCTTCTCTCCGAACGCCTGAAATCCGGTCTCGCCGACCGGTACGCTCGGTTTGTGCCTGCACTCGACAATTTCAGCCGTGATCGTGACAGCGTCATGTTCGAGGTATGGTATCTCCCTGCCTCCCGCCGTATCAGTGCCCAGCAGCACGCCCTCGCACAATCGGAGCTGGTTTACATCGCCGGGGACGAACCCGTCCTCTATGGATTTGAGGCAGCATGTTCCTCCGACGCTAACGACCGGGAGCTCGACGCCCAACATTTCCGCAAATCTGTCCCTCGATCGGACGAGGTTTTCCATATTTTCCCGCGAGGGCAGCACCCCGGACGCGCAGGCGTAATTTGTGGCGACGCCCTTGAGCCGCACCCCTCCGACGAGGCCCCTCAGCTCTTCGGCCGCGCGCGGCAGCTCCGTCTGCCAGAACCCCTCGCGGAGGTCTCCCATGTCCACCATGAGCAGCACGTCGTGATTTTTCCCCTTTGCGGCGCACAGTTTATCCAATGCCTTTATGGTGGACAGTTCCGACTGGAGCGACACGTCGGCGGTGTGAATGAGCTCTTCCAGCTCGGAGGGCATCGCGATCCTCATCAGCTGGCGGAGCATGGGCACGCCGGCTTCCCGGAGTTTTTCCAGATTTCGCAGCCTGCTGTCGGCCGCTCCCTTGAACCCGGCCTCCCTGTAGAGCGACGCCAGGCGGGGGTCTCCGGACAACCCCTTTGTCACTCCCCAGACGTCGATGCCGTGTTTTCTGCATAATCCGGCCACAGTGCGGGAGTTTTGGCGGATCTTTGCCTCGTTTATTGTCATAACCGGGTATTTCATTTGTCGTCCCCTTTGCGGTCACGAAGTAACCGGGCCGAGGCTACGCGACGGCCTGAGCGTTCAATCCGGGTGATCAGAGCACCTTCCAGACTCGAAGCGCTTGAATCAGCACCTCGATAACGAACGCTATTATTGAAACACTCAGCCACAGGACGCGCCAGTCGTAATTTTCGCTATTTTTTTTACCTATCCTGTATATTGGTGTGGATATGATCAAGCCCAGGATAAGGGAGACCGGAAGGCTTACGGCAATAATGGACACAGCCCCCAAATCGCCTGGCTCGAATATCACTTTGGAAACCCGGCGGATAGTATCGCGGCGTCGAGAGCCTCGAGTCCCTGAGTCACGTCCTCCGGCCTGTTGTACGTTCTCTTGACCAGCTCGTTAGCGGTGACCCACCATACTTTTCTCACATACTCGCCGTCGGGAGAGAGCGTTCCCGGCGCGGCGTGAAGCTCGCCGGAGGCCAGCAGTTTGAACGCTATGCCGCCCACGGCGTTGAGCACTATTTCGTCGTACTTCAAGCCCTTGTTCAGGACGAGTTTTTGTATTTTTGGAAGGTCTTTGACATACGAGTACACCGGATTCCAGAGTTTCTCCATCCGCCGTCTCTCTCCCAGCGTCTGCGCCAACAGCGTCATATAGTCGCCCAGAGCCGTCACGCACTTTTCGGATTCCGTCATGGGAATGATCAGCTCATTCATCGACGCGCCGGCAATCGGCGGCGTCGAGACGATGCTGTAAGCGGCCGCGTATGACAGCGCCATCCATGCGATATAGGCTATCAGGCTGCCAACGGCCGACAAATACCCGATGTGAAACCTGCCCGTCACGAGCAGGTATGGGATGCGAAACAACATGAAGAACGTGACGTAGTGAATGGCGGTCGCGATTGCCGCGTCCTGCCCGTCCATCTGTCTGCCCGGTATCATCGAGCGCGCTATGACCGCCGGCAGCAGGTTGATGAGCGCGAGGCAGAAGTCTATGAGCAGCAGGAAAATTATGGCGGCGAACGATACCTTTGTCGGTTCTTGGCGCGACATATGGTCGGCCATCGTGCGCAGCACCCCGGCGAGAACCCAACATAGCGCGGCCTCGAACGAAAAAAGCAACGCGCGCCTTACATTGCGGTTATCTAACAATGTCACGGTAAGACTCTTCCAGATAAAGATATAAAATTACGCTGCAAGAATAAATCCGACGCCATTTTCGAGCCCCCATACACGGTATGAGTAATAATTATGATATGTTACTATACCATAGATCGCTTTATATTTTAACATATCGTCGGGGCAGTTTTAAGGGATGGGCGAGTTTTCGGGTAATATGTTAGAATAAGCTCGTTTCCGCTGGAGACAAAATAAAATGGAAATTTTATCTGGAGGTATTTGAGATGGCGGTTCCGATGCAGATCAGCCTTGAAGAGATCATCACGATGCTTCTTTCAAGGGTTGAAAGTCTCTCCATGAGCGACGAGAGCGGCAAGACGAGATTCAACGTCGTAATGAGGGTCTTGTATAAGAAGGGCGTCCTCACCGACGACGATATAACGGAATCGGTCCGCGAGGAGCATCGTATGCTCAAAGAGCTCGGCATGATTTCCGACGTGCCCGGCGATGATGTCGTCAATGCGGTTGCGGACAGCATCCTCCAGTGGATACGGGGGGATGTGGATGTCATAAAGCGCGCGATGGAGGAGTACGACAAAAAACTCAAGGATTACGCCCGCGAGGAACAGGGCCGCTCGAAGATAGCGGTCGCGTCCTCGGACGTGCTTCAGCAGCTGGACAGAATCTCTCCGCCTCCCGGTTCCGGCGGCAGGGGCGGCAAGCTCATCATATAACTTAATATTTATCCGCGGAGGCGTATGGCATGAGGCGGTTGATTCCGCGTTTCTGGCTCGTTCTGGGCGGTCGTAACAGGCGTGTCGCGGCGCTTGATTTTTGTATGCTCGCGATCTCCGTCTACATGGGCTACGCCCTGCGCCTCTCTCTGCTTGTAACCCCGGCTCTCCGCGACGACCTGGTTTTGGCCGCCGCCGCCTTCCCCCTGTGCGTAATGTTGGTCATGTGGCTCTCGGGCGTCTACAGAATATTCTGGCCTCAGGCGAGCGTCGAGGAATACGCCGGCCTCGGGAGGGCATATATGCTTGGGTGCGCCCTGTTTCTGGGGGTGAATTTCTTATGGAGATCGCTTCTGGTTCCCCGGACGTCCCTCGCGATAATGTTTTTTTCGGGGCTCGTCTTCATCGGTTCAGTCCGGGCCTCATGGCGTCTCGCCGAGTTTTACTCCTCTTCCGGCGCGCCCGGGAGGGGCGAGGTGAGGAAAACTGTCATAATAGGGGCGGGCGAAGCCGGGGCATACCTGGCGCGAGACCTCACGCGCAACAGGTCGTCCTTTATGCCGGTGGGCTTCGTTGATTCCGACCCCCAGAAACGGGACAAGACAATAGCGGGCCTTCCCGTGCTCGGCGGCGACGACGCGCTCGCGGATATCTGCGAGCGCGCGGATATCCGCGTGGCGCTGATAGCCATACCGTCGGCGAGCGGCTCGCGAGTGCGGAAGTACCTCGACACGCTCTCGGCCCTCAACATGGAGGTGCGGGTGCTGCCGAGCCTCCGGGAGATTGCCGGGGGAAGGATAGAGCTCGGAAGCCTGCGTTCCGTCGAGCTGCAGGATCTTTTGAGGCGCGAGCCGATACGCCTGGACGAAGCCCAAATCTCAACGGTCATATCCGGCAAAAAAGTGCTCGTCACCGGCGCGGGAGGCTCGATAGGAAGCGAGATATGCGCTCAGATATTGAGCCACGCCCCGGCCGAGCTTCTGGCGCTGGGGCACGGCGAGCAGTCCATATACGTCCTGGGGCAGAAACTTGCCGAAGCCGGATCGACTGCCCGCTTTGTGCCGATAATAGCGGATATAGCGGACGCGCGGACGATGGAGCGGGTTTTCGACGTCCACAGGCCTGAAATAGTATTCCACGCCGGCGCTCATAAACATGTGCCTCTCATGGAGGAGAACCCGAGAGAGGCTCTTCGCGTCAACGCGTTCGGCACGTGGACCATATCCGACATGGCGGGGCGGTATGGCGCGGAGCGTTTCGTCATGATCTCCACGGACAAGGCCGTGCATCCGTCGAGCGTCATGGGCGCGACGAAATACATAGCGGAGCGCATGCTGCGCAACGCTCAGGACGCTCACGGGGACACCACCTATATCGCCGTCCGGTTTGGCAACGTTCTAGGCAGCAGGGGGAGCGTGGTGCCTCTCTTCGAGCGCCAGATAATGCGCGGCGGCCCGGTGACGGTAACTCATCCGGATATGCGTAGATACTTCATGCTCATTCCGGAGGCGGTCAGCCTCGTTCTCCAGGCCGCGTCCATGGGGTGCGGCGGAGAGCTTTACGTGCTCGACATGGGGGATCCCGTCAACATAGCCCAGATGGCCGAAACGCTGATACGCCTCCACGGGCGCGAACCGTATACCGAGGTGAAAATCGAGTTCACCGGAGTGCGGCGCGGCGAGAAGTTGTTCGAGGAGCTGTTCTACGACCCCGACCACGTCGACCGGACTAGCCACGAGAAGATTTTCCTCTCCAGGCTCGACGACGCGCGCGGGCCGAGCGCGGAAGATATCGCCGCCCTGCTCGATTCAAAAGACGGCGACGCCGAGCTCAGAAACAAGATTTTCTCGCTCACGGACGGTTGACCGCCGCCGCCGCTTTAGTTTGTAACATTAAATAAAAAAATAGCGAATAACTGTTATAATTATATGGTCTGTTTTGTCCTGATGAAATTGCGGTCGCGACAGCCGGGCATAAATATTCATTAAATATGTGAACGGGAGGCGGTTTCTGTGTTGAATGCCTTTAGTGCGATAACTTATGAACTGGACGATATCGAGAGTGGAACCTCCGAGCTGGCGGAACGAATCCTGGGGAACCTGAAACTTCAGAAGAACGGGTTTGGGCTGCTGCTCTGCGATTCGGACGTCGATCACGACAAGTTCGTCCGAGGGCTCAACGAGCGTCTCGGAGTGCCGATAGTGGGTTTTTCGACGACCGCGATGCTCTGCGCAAAGGGGCTTTGCGATTCGGCGGCCATATTGACGATGGTCACGTCCGACGACGTCGATTTTTCCCTCGCGGTCAGCGATCCTCTGACGCAGGAGAACGTGGCTGAACAGATCGAACTTACATACCACCGGGCGCTCGAATCGCTCCCCGAGCCGCCGAAGCTCGTCATGGCGTTTCCGCCATATACGCTGGACATCATGCTGGATGTCTATCCGCGCGAGCTCGACCGCGTATCGGGGGGACTTCCGGTCTTCGGCGGACTGCCCGCGCACGACGAAGTTTACGGCAGGACGAGCGTATACTGCGGCGACCGCGCGGCGAATGACCGCCTGTCCGTTCTTCTCCTCTCGGGAGCGGTAAAGCCGGTCATGACGGTCAAAAACTCGCTGGGCGCTCTGACAAACCTGAAGCGGACGGTGACGAGCTCAAAGGATAACGTGGTCTACAGGGTCGGAGACGACACGTTTGTGCATTTTTTGGAGCAGTTCAGCCTCGATGTCACAAAACTGGCAAACCCGGAGGATGTCACCACGTCGTTTACGACATATCCCCTGCTCGTCGAGAGGTCGGATATGGAAAATCTCGACGGAATTCCGATAGTCCGGGCTCTTCACGGAGTGAACCTCGATACCGGGTCCGGAACCGCCATAGGGGAGGTGCCGGAGGGCTCGACGATCTCCGTCGGCGTCCTCCAGCCGGAGGATATCAAGACCTCCACCCGAAACAGCACGAGCGACATAGTGGAAAAAATGCGCGAAAACGAATCCGACGGATACAGATACTCCATGCTGTTCGCGGTTTCCTGCATCGCGAGATACTACGTCATGGCATCGAAAAAAACGCTGGAGGCCGAGGCGCTGCTGGAGGGCCTGCCGGAGAATCTCGCGTTCTCCGGTTACTACAGTTTCGGAGAAATATGTCCCACTTCGGTGCGCCCGGACAAGGCGAACAACGCGGGGCATAACGAGTCATTGGTGCTGCTCGCGCTGTGAGAACGACAATGATAAAGGGTATGAAGACGCGGTAATGAACGAAGCGGAAACGATGCCTCATTCGGAGGAGAAAATTAAAGAGATAATCTCCGAACACAACAAAGCCCGGAGAAAACTCAACAAGCTGGAACGCGCTTATAACCAGCTTTCAACCATGTATGAAAATTCTGAGCGCCTGAGGAGTTTCAACGAAGAGGAACTCAAGTTGCAGCTCCTCTATAACAGCCTTCTCCTCGATACCTCTCCCATTCTGATATTTGTTCTCGACCGGGAGCTCAAATACGTCATCGGAACGAACAAGCTCAAGGAGAAACTGTCGTTCTCCGACCAGAGAGAGATGACGAAGCTGCCGTTCAAGAAGCTGTTCTCGAGGATTGCTCCGGAAGATTGGGTCGACAAAATGGTCGGATGTTTCAGGCGGTCGATAGATGAGACGCGCAGCATCACGTTCAACGACAGAGTGGTGATGAATGCCGGGGAGACGATGCAGTTCGAGGTGATAATAACGCCGGCGGTCGGTCCGGACGGCGAATTTCGCGGTCTTTCCGTCGTTCTGCACGATGTGCGGGAGCTGGCGGAGGCCATAGAGAGGGCGGAAACTGCGGACAGGGCCAAGAGCGCGTTTTTGGCCAATATGAGCCATGAGATACGCACGCCCATGAACGCCATAAAGGGCATGAGCGATCTGCTGCTCTTGACGAGGCTCGACGATGTCCAGAGAGGCTATGCCCAGAGCATCACGAACGCGGCTCATTCGCTTTTGGCCATCATAAACGATCTGCTCGACTTCTCGAAGATCGAGGCGGACAAGCTCGATCTGGTGGAAGTTCCCGTGGAGCTCGGGGCGCTGCTTACGGACATAGCCGGTCTCATAAACCTCAAGGCGTCCGAAAAAAATATCGAGTTCGTCTCGCACATCGACCCGCTCGCCCCGTCGTCGATAATCTGCGACGACATAAGGCTGAAACAGGTGCTCTTAAATCTCCTCAATAACGCTGTGAAATTCACGAACGAGGGCCATGTGGGCCTGTCGATGTCCTGTGAGCTGACGAAGGGCGATATGGTCCGGCTCACGTTCGAGATATCCGACTCGGGCATAGGGATCAAGGACGGCGACATAGGGATGATATTTCAGCCATTTGCCCAGACCGATAAATACATAAACCGAAGCGTGGAGGGAACGGGTCTGGGGCTCCCGATAAGCAGCAAGCTCGTCCGGAAAATGGGAGGGGAGCTCGAGGTCAGGAGCGAGTACGGACACGGGAGCACGTTCTTTTTCTCCATAGAGGTCCGGGCCGCGTCGAGCATGTCGCTCGCGTATGTGCTGACCCCGGCGTCGAAGAAGGTTCTGCTGCTGATGGACGATCTCCATCGCGGCGAATACGCGCGAATGTTGAAAGACCTCGAGGTTTCGGCCGACTGCGGCGGGGACGATGCGTCATTCGCGAGCCTGCTCTCGGAGAATTCGTACTCCCACGTCATATACAGGTATGGTTTCGGACACTCTATAATCGCGTCGCGAATGGACATGATACCTCCCTCCTGCCAGATAGTGGCCGTCAAGAACATCCGCACGGCGGCGAAGCAGAACACGGGGGCCAATATCGACGTGCTGTTCGAGCCCGTGCTCGTGACGGCGATGGGCCAGATAATGAACAACATGAAGGCGGTCGCCGAAAAGAAAGATTGCAGCCTCGGCGCTATAGGATCGTTCAAGTGCGTCGGGGTCGAGATACTGATAGTCGACGACAACGACATAAACCTCATGGTGGAAAGCGAGCTGCTGCGGCAGTACGACATAGAACCCGACACAGCGGAGGGCGCCCGCGTAGCGTTCGACCTCGCCAGGGAAAAACATTACGACATCATATTCATGGATCACATGATGCCCGAGATAAACGGCGTCGAGGCGACGAAAACGCTCCGGGCCACTCCGGGGTGGACCGAGCGCGTTCCCATAATAGCGCTCACGGCGAACGCGATAACCGGCATGAGGGAGACTTATATTTCATGCGGCATGAACGACTATATAAGCAAGCCGATAGAGATTCCCGAGCTCAACCGGATGCTGCTGAAATGGCTGCCCGATGAAAAAATAGCGGTCACGGAGACGAAGAAGGAGACGGGTCTCCCGGGAAACGCCACAGTGAACCGACTGTCCGAGGATCTGGACACCGAGACGGCGCTGGAGAACATCGGAGGATCGGAGGAAGCGTATATACTCGTCGTAAAGGCGTTCATGACGAGCATCCCCGAGAAACTGTCCCGAATGACGGCCTTTATAGAAAACAACGACTGGAGCGGTTTCCGGATAGATATACACTCGTGCAAGAGCTCGCTTGCCAATATAGGGGCCATGAAGATTTCCGACGAGGCCAGGGCGCTTGAAATGGCGGCCATATCCCAGAACTACGTCTTCGTCAAAAACAACATCCGGGATTTCGCGGCTCATCTCGAGGATTTGTTCGCGTTCATAGGCGATATAGTGTCCGAGAGCGTATTCGAGGAGGATCGCGGCAAGGTCAGGGGCAGCGTGGACGTGCTTCGGAACATACTCGAGGATGTGAGGGTCATGATAGACAATCTCGAGCACGACTTCGCCATGGAGAGCATGGACAGGATAACGGCGGAGAGCTACGGGCTCGATCTCGACAGACAACTCTTTCAGGTGAGGGCGGCCATAGATTCGTTCAACTACGACCGCGCCGCCGGGATGATAAAGTCAATACTCAGCACAGAGGACGACAAACAGAATGGATACTGAGAGGACAGTTCAGACTCACAGCATTTTGGTCGTGGACGACGACGCGACGAATCTTCGCATGCTTCAGGAGATATTGAAGCCGCTCTATAAGGTGTACGCGGCCCCCTCCGGCGAACGGGCCATAGGGTTCCTCGAAAACCGCGTTCCCGACCTGATCCTGCTCGATGTGGAGATGCCTGTCATGAGCGGGTACGACCTCATAAAGCGCATCAAGGAGGATTCGAGGCTCGCGTCGGTTCCGGTTCTGTTCCTGACGGCTCAGGAGGGACACGACAAGGAGGAGCAGGCGTTCCACCTCGGGGCTGTGGATTATATATTGAAGCCGATCACGACGGGCGTCGTGCGCGCGCGGGTCAACCTCCACATAGAGCTGGAGGATTACCGGAAGAGGCTGGAGACGCTCGTCGGAGAGAAGACGGAGCGGCTGCGCACGACGCAGGATTCGATCCTGGACATACTGGCGAACGTGACAGCGTGGCGCGACAGCGGCACCGGCGGGCACATCGACCGCACGACGGCGTATACGCGCCTCGCGGCGGAAGGGCTCGAGAGCCATAAGGATCCCGACTACTACCTGAGCCCTCAGTACCGCGACAACATAATAAAATCGTCGAAGCTGCACGACATAGGCAAGGTCGCCATTTCCGACAACATACTGCTCAAACCGGGAAAACTGACGCCGGAGGAATTTACGGAGATAAAAAAACACACGACGTCCGGAGCTCAGATGATAGACGACGCCATCAGAAATCTGGGGGACGATTCCTCGTTCCTGCACGTCGCCCGCGAGATCGTCATATCCCACCACGAGTGGTGGAACGGCTCGGGCTACCCGAACGGCCTGTCCGGAGCGGACATCCCAATATCCGGAAGGGTGATGGCCATATCGGACATATACGACTCGCTCACATCGGAGCGCCCATATAAGGGCGCGATGTCGCACGACGAGGCGATGCGGGTAATTCGCGGCGAGACCGGCAGGCACTTCGACCCTAAGATGATAGCGCTTCTGGAGGACACGTTCCCCAAGTTCGAGGAGGTCGCGAAAGACCTGGACTGATCGTTCCTCCTCTTGATTTTATGTCAATTTCAAATATCGTCCCTTCGGTCGATATTGCGGCGTCTATCGTCCGTTGACGGGCGACGCCGCGCGGGCGAGCATTGAAGCGGCCATTTTCGGGTTCATGTAGAAATTTATGTGAAGATAGGTCGCAAGCAGTCTGCCGTCCTCCATTACGAAACCGTCCGTCCAGTTTTCGTCCCTTCTCGACGCCTTTACTACCGAAAACGCGTCCGGAGGCGTCCCAACCATCTTCGAGTAGTGGAACTCGTGCGCGCGGAGCGTATCGCCCCGCTTCATAAGCAGATTGTCCCGGGACGCCGTGCCCTCGACGTAACCGAAGTGTTCGAGACGGGACGTCATCTTGACGTCCGACCTGATTACCCCGCACATAGATCGAAGACTATTCTTATATTCCATGCTGTCCGCGAGGTAGAGCATGCCTCCGCACTCCGCGTACACGCATCCCACGCGCGAGAAATCGGTCACGGACGCCATGAAGTTTTTATTGTCCGACAGCTCGTCTGAAAATTCCTCCGGATATCCTCCGGGGAGCACGAGCAGATCCGTCCCCTCCGGCAGAGATTTATCGCGCATCGGGGATACCGTCTCGACGGACGCTCCGAGTTGTTCCAGCAGTTCCCAGTTTTCCCTGTAGTGGAAGCAGAAAGCGTCGTCGTCCGCCAGCGCTATGCGCACCCTCGAACCGTCGCGTTTTTTCACGCCTTGCGGGAATTCGGGCGAGGCGTAATTGCCCGACGGTTCGCCCATTATCGATAAAAGTTTGCTCACGTCGAGATGTTCTCTCAGGATGTCCGTAAAGCGCTCCATGGACGATCTCGAATTCGAGAGCTCCGGCGCCGGCACGAGGCCGAGATGGCGCGAACGGAAACCGTCGTCCTTGATGTTCGGCATCCAGCCCAACAGGGGGATGCCGGTAAATTTCGCGAGAGCTTCCCCGATCAGTTCGGCATGTCCGAGGCTCGACACCCGGTTCGCTATCACTCCGGCCACGCGGGGGGCGAGGGGGTCGAGCGTCGCGAAGCCCTTGACCGTCGCGGCGACGCTCGTTGCCGCCGCCCTGGCGTCTACCGTGAGGACGACCGGAAGCCCGAGCGTCCGGGCGAGCCATGCCGTCGAATACAGTCCGTCCGCGCCGAGCCCGTCGTAAAGTCCCATTACGCCCTCCACCACAGCCACGTCGGCCCGTTTGCGTCCGCGCGGCCGGCATCCTTCCTCGTAAAAAAACGGCATCAGATCCGGGCATGGAAATCCGTCGAGGCTTCGGCACGTCCTGCCGGAGGCCATAGTGAGATATGTCGGATCCACGAAGTCGGGGCCGGTCTTGAACGGCTGAACCTCGAGCCCCCGTTCCCGCAATATGCCGCATATCGCGCTCGCTATCGTGGTCTTGCCGGTTCCGCTCGACGCCGCGCCTATTACAAATCCCTTTGTGCCTGAGAACAGAGTCATTTCTCAACACTCCTCATGTCTTTTATGCATAAAATACCTCTTTTATTCTATTTGAGGTTAGTATAATGTATAAATAACAAAGAGTTACATTTTTTCAATCGAGGTGGATTACATTGGCTGACCCGAGCGCTCTTTTCATTGATATATTATCCTCAGTATGGCGGCGGATATACGGTTATACGGGCGATCTTCATAGTCGAGCAGCAGCACCGGGAGGACTCAAGCCTTCCGCTGCGCCTCTTTCAAAGTTTTTACCGTGCCAGCGACGAATACGCGCTTCCCGTCACATCGCTGGCTATCTACACGGGGAAAACGGCGCCGGTGGATACTTACAACAGGGAATGGCAGGGAACGTCGGTGGATTTTAAGTACAACGCCTACAGCGTTGACGAGGCCGACGCGGAAAAATTGAAACATGACGACCGAAATTTCGCGCTGCCGGTTCTGACAGCCAAAAGGATGCTGGAGGCGGGAGAGGCATCGTCGAAGCGCGGGGAATATTCCCTCGAACTGCTCGGCCTTATATCGTCGAGGGGTTTGGATAGAGAAAAAGCGTGGTCTTTTCAAAAATTTGCGTATCGTCTGCTGCGGATTGGCAACGATGATATTGACCCGAAAATAAGGGGGGTATGGAAGATGCAATTCAGGCCGATAGACGAAGTAGTCATGGATATTCACATACGCGACGCGAAAGAAGAGGGCGAAGAAAAAAAGGCTTTTGAGGTAGCGCGCTCAATGTTGGCCGAAGGACTTTCCGCCGAGGTTATAAAGAGGTGTACCGGCCTTGAAGAAAGCTCCATACATTCATTGAGATAACTACCCTTACAGATTCAGGAGTAAACTTTACACAGTATAAATGCAGTAAGAATTTAAGCCGGGAACTATAGTTTATAGTGTTTGACGCCTTTGCCCCGCTCTTCGCGGGGCAATTCTTGTCAATAGTCGCAATAAGTGATACAATTTCCCAATATTATGAATATTTCAAGCTATATAGACGAGTTTATCCTTTATACGGGTTCGGCGAAGGGGCGTTCGAAAAACACCGTGGTAAACTACGCGGTGGATCTGGCTCAGTTTGCCGATTATCTGGAATCTGTGGGAACGACGACGCCGGACGGCCTCAACAGGGATTGTCTCAGGGGATTCCTCAGAGAGCTGTCCGGCTACGGTTTTTCAAGAAGCTCCATATCGCGCAAGCTGTCGTCTCTTCGAGGGTTTACGAAGTATCTGGCCGCCCGTCACGTCGTATCCGGCGACCCCGGCGTCGGGCTGCGGGGCCCCAGGGCTGAGGCGTATGTGCCCAAGCCGATAGCGTACGAAGACGTAATGAAGATGATAGACGCCGCCGGCAAATCGGAGAGGCGTGGCGCGCGCGACGTTCTCATCCTCGAATTGCTCTATGGCGCGGGGCTCAGGGTGAACGAGCTCGTGTCTCTCGCCTGGGACGACGTCGATATAGGGGAGCGGGAGCTGAGGGTGAAGGGCAAAGGCTCAAAGGAGCGGAGGGCGTATTTCGGGCACGCGGCGCGCGATCTGCTGGTCGCGTGGAAAGACGCAGCTTCCTTGAAGGGACATGCGACGGAGGGGGAATCTCCGGTCTTTTACCCGGAGAAGACGGGGGCGTCCCGTCTGACGGAGCGCACCGTCCACAGGATGGTCGTCGCGGTTTCGAGGGCTCTTGGGCTGTACGGCGTCACGCCGCACACCATGAGGCACAGTTTCGCGACGCACATGCTCGAACGGGGAGCGCCTCTTCGCGTCATACAGGAGTTGATGGGACACGAGAGCCTCGCCACCACCGAGAGATATCTCAAGGTGTCGGTGGAACAGATGAAAAGAAGTTATATGGAGACGCATCCGCGCTCCGGACTTGGGGGAAATGTGAGATAAATGCAGAACATGGAAGGAACCACGATAATTTGCGTTAAGCGGGACGGGCGGACCGCAATGGCCGGCGACGGACAGGTGACTTTGGGCAGCCAGGTGGTCAAGATGACGGCCCGCAAGGTTCGCCGGATAGTTGGAAAGAACAGGGGCGACGTCATTGCCGGTTTCGCGGGCAGCACGTCGGACGCCATGACGCTGCTCGAACGCTTCGAAAAACAGCTCGACGAGCACCACGGAAACCTGCTTCGGGCTTCGAGCGCCCTGATGAAGGACTGGCGCACCGACAAATACCTCAGAAAATTGGAGGCAATGATGATAGTGGCCGACAAGAGCGATATTTTCCTCCTCTCCGGCGCGGGAGACATACTGGAGCCGGAAAACGGAGTTACGGCGATAGGTTCCGGGGGAGGTTTCGCGCAGGCGGCCGCGTTCGCCATGCTCGAATCGACCGACCTGCCCTCCGGCGAGATAGCGCGGCGCGGCATAGAGATAGCGTCCCGCATATGTATCTACACGAACGATTCGATAATTCTGGAGGAAGTTGAATAATGCCAATATCGGCTGAACATGGCGCAAACATGACGCCGCGCTCCGTGGTGACATATCTCGACCGTTACGTCATAGGTCAGGACAGCGCAAAGCGCTCGGTGGCGATAGCTCTGAGAAACCGCATCCGCAGAAGGGCCTTGACGGATGAGATGAGGGCCGAGGTCGCGCCGAAAAATATTCTTATGGTCGGCCCGACCGGAGTTGGAAAGACGGAACTTGCCCGCCGGCTCGCGAAGCTGGTGGAAGCGCCGTTTGTGAAGGTCGAGGCCACGAAATTCACCGAGGTTGGCTACGTGGGGCGCGACGTGGAGTCGATGATACGAGATCTCGTCGAGGTCTCCGTTCAGATGGCGCGGCGCAGAAAAATCGAGAGCGTGCAGGACGACGCCGCCTCGAACGCGGAGGAGCGTATTTTGGACGCGCTGCTGCCGACCGGAAAAAAGCTCCGCGCGCCGGCGGTCTCCGATCTGATGCGGATATTCGGGATGGGGGGCGCCGGAGCTGAAAAAACCGAGGCGATAGAGGCCGAAACGCCGGAGGATACCGAACGCTCCGCCCACACGAGGGAAAAGATGCGCGACATGCTGAAGGGCGGAAAGCTCGACGCGCGGGAGATAGAGGTCGAGGTCTCCGAAAGCCCCAGGGTGGGCGTCGGTTTCATCGGCGGAGGCATGGAGGAGATGGGCATCAACATAGGCGAGCTGATCGGAGGGATGATGCCCAAGAAGACGAGGCGCAAAAAAATGAGGGTCGACGAGGCGAAGCGGATATTTCAGGCCGAGGAGGCCGAAAAACTGCTCGACATGGAGGCCATAAGCGCCGAAGCACTCGAACGGGCGCAGGAGGAGGGCATCGTGTTTATCGACGAGATAGACAAGATCGCCTCCGGTTCCGCCGCCGGAAGATCCGGCCCGGACGTGAGCCGCGAGGGAGTGCAGCGCGACCTGCTGCCCATAATAGAGGGCACCGCTGTTCACACGAAATACGGCCCGGTCGACACGGACCACATACTGTTCATAGCGGCCGGGGCTTTTCATCACAACAAGCCGTCTGATCTGGCGCCGGAGCTTCAGGGACGTCTTCCAATAAGGGTCGAGCTCGACGCGCTCTCCGAGGAGGATCTTGTCCGCATACTGACCGATCCCGAGAACAGCCTCATAAAGCAGTATGTGGCGCTGCTGGAGACCGAGGGAACCGAGATCGTCTTCACGGACGACGCCATAGCCGCGATAGCGGGTTACGCGGCCGCGATGAACTCTCAGATGGAGAATATCGGGGCCCGCAGACTGCACGCGATGATGGAGCATCTTCTGGAGGAAGTGAGTTTCGAGGCTGGCGAGCCGTCGTCGGCTCTCGAGGTGAGAATAGACGGCGATTTCGTCCGGGGCAGGCTCGCGACGCTGACCGAGGACGACGACGCCAGAAAATATCTGCTGTAGGCGCCGCGAATGGAGGTTACGGATCATATGACCGATATCGAGAGTCATGACGATATGCTCGATCTGCTCGAGAAGACCCGGCACGTCAGCAGGGTTCTGCAAAACAGGCTGGATACCAGGACGCCGGACTATCAGAGATTGGCGCATCTTTTGACCGATCTGTCGACGGCCAACGTTTATCTGATAAACAGGGAGGGGCGGATACTCGGTTACTCATGGGTGAGCGAGTATGACTGCCACGTCATGGAAGGTTTTCTCACCGGCGGTTATATGCCGGAAAAATACGTCGACAAACTCAACATGGCGCGCGAGTCCGTTCTGAACCACACCGACAACGGTTTCTGCGCTTATTCGGATCAGCCTTGCACATATTTGAACAAACATGTGCTCTTCGTTCCGATAAACGGCAAGGCTGAACGCCTTGGAACCCTGATACTGGCGCGTTTCGGCGAACCGTTCGAGACGAAGGATCTCGTGCTGGCCGAATATCTGGCGACAGTGGTCGGAGTCGAGATACTGAACGAGCGCAGCCGCAACATAGAAGATCGCGGCCGGGAGAGGCTCGTCGTCCAGATGGCGATGCGGGCGCTCTCGTTCTCGGAGGTCGAGTCGATAAAGCACATAATAGAGGATCTGGGCGGACATGACGGAGTGGTCGTCGCCAGCAAGGTCGCCGACAGAGTCGGAGTGACGAGGAGCGTGATCGTGAACGCCCTCCGCAAACTCGGAAGCGCCGGGATAATAGAGAGCCGGAGCCTCGGGATGAAGGGCACGTACATAAAGGTCACGAGCAGGTTGTTTCTGGAGGAACTGGGGTTGTCCCCGCACAGGGACGATTACAATCCGATCCACTCGAGAGAGGGATATTAGGGATGAAGACCGCGAGCGTGTTCAACGGCGTGCTGGGGCCGGTAATGAGGGGCCCGTCGAGTTCTCATACCGCCGCTCGACGAGACGATAGACGCGGTGTACGAAACGGGCAGAATGATCCCGCCGGAGCTTCGCTGTGCGTCGCTCGGCGGATTGTCGCTCTGCCCGTCCGCTTTAGCCATGAAACGTCTGAGATAGCCTCTTCCTATGAAGCCAGTTTGACTCCGAAAGCGACGCATTGCTCCGCGCTTGCGCCCTCGGGAGTTTCGTGAACTATGAGGCCGTCGTCCACCAACAGGACGCCGGCTTCTTTCATCTCCAGAGCCCAGTTGCGCATCCACTCTCCGTCGCCCCAGCCGTAAGACCCGAAAAGAGCGGTTTTTTTCCCCTTGAGTCCCGGTTTTGCGGACGCGACGAACGGGGCCATTTCGTCCTCCTCCACGACTTCGGATCCCATCGACGGAGAGCCTAAGGCAACCGTGTCGAAACCGGAGAGCTCGTCCAAAGAAGCGTCGGATACGTGTTTGCACACGGCTTCCGCCCCGGCGGACTCGACTCCCTGTTTTATCAAAGACGCCATGTTCTCCGTGTTGCCGGTGCCGGACCAGTAAATAATTCCAACTTTTGCCACGATGACATACCTCCTTTTAGTTTTTACAAACCGCACAAACATCTATATAACGGGCATGATATGTTTGTAAAATCAAACAACCACGAGATATTACAGTGAAGCCATATCTTTGTCAAGGCTTCAAATTCCGGCCCATTATATTCAATTCTTGAATTTCACTGTAAAATAGTTCTTGAAAGTGGTTTTTGGCAGTGGTTTGAAGGCGCTTGTGGAACACATATGTATTAGTTTGAACTAACAAAATTTATGCTCACATGGCATAAAATAACGAGTCCGCATGTTAAAGACGGGCTCGTTTTCAGTTATAATGTCGCCTGAGGGAGCCGGTTATTTTTTTCTGTCTATGATGAGCGCGCCGGCTATGGAATAATTTTCCGGTGTCATGTCGTTGTTTATTATCCTCACCTGTTCGGGGGCGACGTCAAAACACTCGCACGCGAGTTTTGTCGCCTCGCAGACGAATTTTCTTTTTGCGTCGACCGAACGTCCCTCAATCAGGTTTATCTGTATTATGGGCATGACGATTTCTCCTTTCGGGGGTGTAATTATATGGGCGTTGCCGGTGGCTATAACATCATTATATCAATATTATTCGCGTTCGCGGCCGGAACCTGCGCCGGATCCTTCATAAACGCGGCGGCTATGCGCACGGTCGCCGAAAAAAAATGGTGGGGGAGCGAGCGTTCCGTCTGCGATAAATGCGGGCATGTCCTGGGGTCGCTCGATCTCGTGCCGATAGCCTCTTATGTGCTGCTGGGCGGAAAATGCCGCTACTGCAAAACGCCGATAAAGCCGCGGCACTTCGTCGCCGAGATGGTCTCAGGGATATTGTCGGCCGCGCTCTTCTGGAGATGGGGTTTTTCCGCCGCTTTCGGCATGTCCCTCATCGTGCTCTGGTTTTCGCTCTTCAACTCCCTGACGGATTTCGACAACGGCTATATATACGACATATGGGCGCTCGCCCCCGGGGTTATAGGCTTGCTCGTCCGCGTCTCCGGCGGATGGCCGGCCATAATATCCGGGCTGCTCGGCGCCGCTCTGGGATTCGGATTTATCGCTCTTATCATCATAGTGAGCCGCGGGGGCATGGGCTGGGGGGACGCGATGCTCATGGCCGGCATAGGGGCCGCCGTTGGGTGGAAATATTGCGCGTTCGGCCTTTATGTAGGTTTTCTCGTGGGGGGGATTGTGGTCGTCCCGCTCATGCTGGCGAAGAAACTCAAACGCAAAGACGCGGTGCCGCTCGGTCCATTCCTCGCCATAGGCTCTGTGACGGTTCTTTTCATAGGCGACGCGCTTGTAAGGCGTTTTGGCGGACTCATGGGCGGCGTCTATCCGGGGTGGCCCTGGGGATAATTACTGTTGTATAACATGTGTCGCGCAGGCAGGTGAAATTTGAAGTGAACAAATATGCTATGGTGCTTCTGTTCGGTACCGGAATACTGCTTGGAATATCGAATTTCATGGGTTATGATGATCTTATCCCTGAGTATATTCTTGTCCTGCTGATAATTTTTCTCCCGGTTCTTTTCATATTCGAGTATGAGCACAGCAAAAGGGAGGACGCCGGACGAGTAGTTCAGATGATGAGGGAGACCCAGAATTTCAAAATGGTTCAAAAAGAAGTGAAGTCCAAGATACCGAAAAATTCTCCGAGCAGGGAATCCCGCGCGGCGTTCGAGGGATCCACGAAGATCGCCTCGGTTCGTTCCATGGCCGCGATGATCCGAAAGCCGCGTTTGCGGGAGAAGGTGCTGGAGATATGCGACTTCGCCGATATGGTGCTGGAGACGATAAGGCGCATGCCTGCCGATACGCCCGCGGCGGACGCGTTCGCGGACAATCATCTGTCTCGGCTGATGGAAGCGCTGGAGCGATGTTTCGAGATGAGCAAATGCGAGGAGTACAAGAATGCTCCCGCGTCTTTGGACGCTCAGGAGATAGAGTGTTTCAGCACATTCATAACGGCGTTCAAAAAACAGCAGGATAATATACTGCTCGAGAGCAAAAACGCCTGACCGCCACGCGCGTCGTCACTGGACGAGGTGTTCGCGCAGGATGTTGAGCCCTATCAGTATCAACACCATACCGCCGATGAACTCCGACCTTTTCCCGAGCCGGTTGCCCACGCGGCGTCCAAAGAGTACGCCGGCGAAGCAGAGCGCCAGCGTGATGAGCCCTGACTCGCCGGCCAGCGCCAGTACGGGCTTTCCCGTCACCCCAAAGCTGGCGCCGACCGCAAGCGCGTCTATCGAGGTGGCTAACGCCAGAGATAGAAGCGATCTCAAGGTTGCCGCCGAGTACCCGGAGCAGACGCTCTCGCCGCTGAACGAGCCGCGCATCATATTGCCCCCGACGAAGGCGAGCAGTCCGAACGCGACCCAATGATCGATCGAGGATATCCTGCCGAGTGTGTAAACTCCTATCATCCATCCGGCGAGCGGCATGAAAAACTGAAAAGCCCCGCATGCCGTTCCCATCATGGCCGCGGTCTTTTTCGTTCCGTCTCCGGTAGCTCCTATACAGAGCGCCACCGCAAACGCGTCTATGGAGAGCGAACATGCCGGCAGCAACGATCCAAACAAGAAATTACCTCCCTTGCGCCCATGTTTACACCGATGAAACATGATGTATTATTATGCGTCATAGGAAGTGTATAATCAATCGTATGTTCATGTTTCGACCGAAAAAGGAGTGTTTGCGCAATGTCCGGAATACCGATGACTGAAGAGGAATTCAAAAACGCCTCCCCCTGGTGGAGAACGAAAATATTTACCGATATAGTGACGTCGGACGACGGCGTGACCGATCTCCTGGCGGCATTATCGGACAGGGCGTCGTCCCCGTTTTTCATAATAGACGGAGTGTTGGCGTGCCAGAAACCGTTCGAGAGGCTTTTCGGCAGGGGCGATAAATTCGTGTTCGACGCGTCCGCCTCGGAACCGCGCACACATGACGTCGACCACGTCGTGGCGCTGCTCAAATCCAGCGGAAAAAGTCCCGGCGCGATAGTGGGCGTCGGCGGGGGCGCCACGATGGACCTTGCGAAAGCCGTGTCCATCTGCCTCGCCAATCCAAGGCCGTCCGCGGAGTATCAGGGGTACGGGCTCGACATGGCGCGCGGCCCGGACATCTGGGTGCTTCCGACGCTGAGCGGAACAGGGGCCGAGGTCACTCCGATAGCGGTGCTGCGAGGCCCCGAGAAAAAATTGGGCATAAACAACAACCATACGGCCCCGACGGTGGCCGTCATCGATCCGGCGTTGTCCTCCGGGGCGAAGAAGTTCAACAGGTTCTACACGATGATGGACTGCTTCTTCCATCATTATGAGATAACGAAGAGCCGCACGAGCGACGCGGCCGCTGTGGAGGATTCGCGCGACGGACTCGCGATGGCGCGCGATGTCCTGTCCCGCGACCTGTCGGATTTCGATATTGGGCGCTCGGCGAGGTCGGCTGCGGCGTCAGTCCTGGGCGGCAGCAGCTCCATCGGAGGCCGCGTCGGGGTGAGCCACGCCATATCCTATGGGCTCAGCAATTCCAGCCCGCGCCTGCCCCACAGCGTCGCCGTCACAATATCGATGCTGGCCTGCCGGGATATTTATCGGGACGGCGGATGGGACGACACCGTAAAGTTCCTGGAAATCAACGGGATGCCGCGTCCGACGGCCAGGGAGTATGGGATAAACGAGTCTCACATCGAGCGCATGACTTATACGGCGATGAGCATGGAAAAACTTTGGCAGAGTCACTTCGGGCCCGAATGGCGCGATACCGTGACAGAGGAATTCATAACGGATATATACCGGAGAGTCGTAGCTGTGTAGATTGTCTATTGGCGCGGGTTTGGGGCGGTTTCGAACTCGCGTTTTATTTTTTGCCGCAGATACATGAAAAACGTCCCTGAGGCGAAGCTCGCCAGAAAAAACGAGAGGGACTGGAACCACCAGATGTTTTCGAGGGGGAAAATCCGCGCGAATATCCAGGCGGCGGAGACCCGGAACACGACAGACCTCAGCAGCTGGGTGATTGTCCCATATATCGAATAACCGGTTCCGACGAAAAATCCGCTGGCCAAAATGAGGAAGATGTTGAACGGATAGCCCGGGACGGACGCTCGTATCGATCTCGACGCCATGGCGGTGATCTCCGGGGCCGGCCTGAAAATGGCGAGGAAAAATCCGGGCCACGAGTATATGATTATGCCCATCGTTCCGACGAGACCCAAAGCGAGAAGGAACGCCGATTTGAACCCGGCCGTCATCCTCCAGGCGTCGCGTTTTCCATAGTTGAAGGCTATATACGGCGTAAGGGCCACGTTTATTCCCTGCAGGAAGTTGAACGCGAGCTCCTCGACCCTGATACCTATCATCCAGGAAGCCACGACCCTGTGGCCGAACGTCGACAGTATCCGGTTGACGCTCCCCATGCCGAGCGCGGTGCTCGCTGTCGAGAGCCCGACCGGTATCCCTATCCATAGTATCGGCCTCCAGTAGCTCATGAGCCTGTGTTCCGGCAGAGTGACAGGCGAGATCACAATGTCGCTCTGGCGTTTCATGCGGTTCCAAAGCCATATCGACGACGCGATGCGCGATATCCACGTCGCTATGGCGGCGCCGGCTATGCCCCAGTGGAAGACGAATATGAGTATTGGGTCGAGTACGATGTTTATGACGTTAGCGAGCGATATCGCCTTGAATGGGGTCATTGTGTCGCCCTGAGCCCTGAAGACGGTGTTTGCCATGTACGTATATCCCAGGAACGGCAGCATTATCGGCACCCACATGTTGTACATCCAGCACAGGCGAAGGAGCGTGTCGTCGCCGCCCGCCCCTATGCTCGAGAAGAGCGCGTTCGAAACGCCGGGCAGCACGAGCGGGACGGATATGAGGCAGACGACGTAAAGCAGGGCGAGCCCGCTTTTCGCTATGTGCCGGGCGGATCGAATGTCTCCTCGTCCGAGGTTGCGCCCCATCAGGGCTATCGAACCGTTCGCCACGCACTCCAGCGTCGCGAAGACGCACATATTTATCGGCCCGGTGAACGACATGGCGGCCATCGGCAGCTCTCCGAGCCACGATACGAAAATAGTGTCGACGAGATGCAGCAGCGTGCTGAATACAAAAAGCCCCATTGACGGGATGGCCAGCTTCAGTATGGCCGTCATTGGAGCGTCGTTTCCAAGATCCGCCTTGCCTGTGAAAAATCCACGCGCCGGAAAAATCTTTAAATCTTTACTGAAAATTGTCATTTCAAAAATCGTTACCCCCGCTCGCTCATTGAAGTATAATCAAAAATCTCATATTTACAAGTTTTCATGTAATCGGAATGATAGGCATGTATACCGATTTGGCGCGAGTTGATTTAACATTGGAATACGTTATAATTACCTACGCCGTTTGATTTTGTTTTTATTTGCGCTGCGGCTGTGAAGGGGGCATTTGTTTGAACTTTCAGGAGTTGATTATGAGGCTTGAAAATTTCTGGACGAGCCGGGGCTGTATATTGCAGCAGCCGTATGACATCGAGGTTGGCGCCGGAACGATGAACCCCGCGACCACGCTCAGGGTGATAGGGCCTGAGCCCTGGAAAGTGGCCTACGTCGAGCCGTCGCGCCGGCCGACCGACGGACGATACGGCGAGAACCCAAACAGGCTTCAGCACTACTATCAGTATCAGGTGATACTGAAGCCCGCGCCGGATGACGTCCAGGAACTGTATCTCGAAAGCCTCACGGCTCTCGGCATAGATCCGCGAGACCACGACATCCGTTTTGTGGAGGACGACTGGGAGAACCCGACGACAGGCGCGTGGGGGCTCGGCTGGGAGGTCTGGCTCGACGGGATGGAGATAACGCAGTTCACGTATTTTCAGCAGTTCGGCGGAGTGGATATGCAGCTTGTGCCGGCTGAGCTCACGTACGGGCTCGAACGCATAGCGATGTACGCGCAGAAGGTGAACAACGTATACGACCTCGATTGGGTGGGGCGGGTGAAATACGGCGACGTCCATCATCGTTCGGAGGTCGAGGGGTCGACCTACAACTTTGAGCTCGCCGACACGGACATGCTCTTCAAGCTCTTCAACATGTACGAGGCGGAGAGCGCGCGGGTCATAGAGTCGGGCATGGTGCTGCCGGCTTACGACTACGTCCTCAAGTGTTCTCACGCCTTCAACATACTGGACGCCAGGAACGCGATCAGCGTGACGGAGCGCACCGGCTACATAGCCCGTGTGCGAGCCCTTGCCGGCGCGTGCTGCAAAGCATATCTCGCGCAGCGCGAGGGCATGGGGTTCCCCCTTATGGGAAAATTCGGTCCGCCCGACGCGCCGCGCGGGGAGGAACTGAAATGATAAAACGCGATCTATTGTTCGAGATAGGGACGGAGGAGATACCGGCCCGTTTCATGACATGGGTTATAGGCGAGCTGTCCGAAGCTGCCAAAACCGCTCTGGGGGAGCTGCGCCTCAGTTATGGGAACCTCAGGGTGACTGGCACGCCGCGCAGGATAGCGCTCTGCGTCTCCAACCTGGCCGACAGGCAGGACGACTTCGAGGAGGCCGTAAAAGGCCCGCCCAAGACTCAGGCCTTGAGCTCCGACGGGCAGTACACGGCGGCGGCTCTGGGTTTCGCTAAAAGCAGGGGGGTGGACGCCTCCGGCCTGAAGTTCATGGAGATAAAGGGCGTCGAGTATCTGCACGCGATAGTGCGCGAGACCGGACGGGAGACGGCGGATCTGCTGCCGGATTTTCTGTCCGGCCTGATTCGCGGGATAGTGTTCCCCAAGAACATGTACTGGGAGGAGCAGGGTGTGCGTTTTGCCCGCCCGGTTCGCTGGATCGTGGCCCTCTTCGACGGCGGCATAATACCGGTCTGTTTCGGCGGCGTCATGAGCGGCGCAAATAGCCGGGGCCACAGATTCATGGGTTCCAAATCGGTCCGCGTAGATAGCGCCGGCGATTACGAGGCCGCGCTGGAGCGCGAGTTCGTCATCGTCGACCACGAAAAACGAAAGAACATGATAAAAAGCGGCATAGCCGAGATAGAGCGCGAATTGGGCGGCGCCGCAGACGACGATCCGGATCTGCTGGAGGAGAACGCCCAGCTCACGGAGTATCCCATTCCGTTTTGCGGGTCGTTCGAGAGCGAATTCCTCGACATACCGGAGGAAGTTCTGATAGCGACGATGAAGAAAAACCAGCGCTATTTTCCGGTGCGCGACAAAAACGGCGGGCTCATGGCGAACTTCATAGGGGTGAGCAACAACAGGGCCCGCGATATGAACGTTGTCCGCGACGGCAACGAGCGAGTGCTCCGCGCCAGGCTGTACGACGCGGCGTTCTTCTGGCGCGACGATCTCAAGTCGAGCCTCGAATCCCGTCTGCCGCGGCTCGAAAAGGTGCTTTATCAGGAGGCTTTGGGCTCGATCCGCGACAAGTGCGAACGGGTGAGATCCATTGCGGGCTGGCTGGTCGGGCATATAAATGAGCCCGGTATAGCCGGCGCCGCGGACAGAGCGGCGGTTCTGGCCAAGGCGGATCTCGTCACCGGCATGGTGTTCGAGTTCCCCGAGGTGCAGGGCGTTATGGGCCGCGAGTACGCAAAACGCGGCGGCGAGACCGACGAAGTGGCCGACGCCATATTCGAGCAGTATCTGCCCAGGTTCGCGGGCGACAGAATACCGTCGGGCAAAACCGGGGCGGTCATCGGAATATGCGACAGGGCCGACTCGATAATCGCCATCCACAAAGTGGGGCTCTCTCCGACTGGTTCGCAGGATCCCTACGGGCTCAGACGCGCCGCGCGCGGCATAAACGAGATACTCTGGGGGCTGGAGATGGACGTCGACATGGGCGAGCTGTTCGCGGAGGCCGCCGGGCGTCTCGACGCCGACAACGGGGTGCGGGGCAAAGCGGTCGATTTCTACAGGCAGCGGCTCTATAATCAGCTTCGCGAGCGTTCGTACGGGCATGGAACGACGAGCCTCGCCGCGGCGTCGATGGGCCTGCGGCCCCTTCAGGCGCTTCGGATGCTCGAAGCGTTCGAGGAAGTGAGCGGCGAGGCGTGGTTCGAATCGCTGGTGATCTCCGCCGTGCGGGTCAACAATATACTCGGCAAACTGCCCGACGCCGAGCGAGAGTCGCTCGACCCCAAGGCCGGTGATTTCACGACCGACGCGGAACGCGCGCTGGGCGCCGCATTGAACCTCCGAGGCGACGAGACGGCCCGCGCGCTGGCGTCGCTCGACTGGAAGGCCGTTTGCAGGGCGCTGTCCGGGCTCTCGGGCGCGATATCGGCTTTCTTCGACGGAGTGATGGTGATGGATCCCGACCCGGCGGTACGCGCCACGAGAACTGGGCTGCTCTGTCGCGCAAAAAATCTCTTCGACTCGATAGGCGATTTCTCGCTCCTGAAGTGACATGGGGCCTGTGAAACAGTTGAAACATCACCCCGCAAGCCCGCCGAA
>JAITOL010000139.1 GCA_031289955.1 Synergistaceae bacterium | reverse complement strand
CTGTCGGGTTCATGCTCTTGCTCGGCAAAACACGCGACGTTCCAGTCATCGCCGCCAATCAGCGGAACGTTCAGGAAAACGTCCGAATAGCGCGTGCCCTTGTCGGAATTCGAGCCCTCCAGCGGCAGCGCCAAGTCTATTATACCGCTCACTTCTCTCGAGGCATCCATGTCGGCAGCGAGGTCTGGCATAAAATACGTCATAGCGTCCCTGGCGCCGTCAATGATGGCGCGTTTCCAGGCGGTGTCGCGCCATTTGTGCGGGCGTGCGCTTATCATTGGTTTTTCGCTCATATCAACTACCGTTCGCGGAAACGCCAAATATTCGGAATGGTAATTGCCCCTTCCTTTTTACCGAATTATACCAAGTTATGGGCTCTTTGGCTTCAGCTCTTCCTGCTGTGTCATAGTCATTTCCCCCGGACAACAAGTCCGCAGAGAGAAGGCCGAAAGGCTGCCGATTATGAAATAGGCGCTTGCCCCGAACACCAGGATATCCCTGACTGCAGCAACGGCGTTACAAAAGCATAGGCACGGCAAGTCAACATTAGCGCCGCGTAACAACGGCGATACCGCAGCAAGATTGCAATACTACCGCAAAACCCGAACCCGCACAAAACACGGGAGGAAACGCGCGCGTATGCGTCCCCTCCCATCAAATTTATACGTATACTAGGAAATTGCCGCTATCCACTTACAGACTGCTGCCTATGCCCAACGCAAACCATATAGTGGGAGAGAGCCATGCTGAAACTATAGCGACGATAATTGCGCAAATTGCCCACACGAACTGCTTTTTAATGAGCGCTATTATCGAGAGGATGAGCGAAATAGGGACAAAAACGATTGCCAAAAAGAAAACACTGATAATAGCAAACACCAGAGCGCATATCCCAATTGCTGAACTTGCTGGCTGATTGACCACTACTACCGTATTCCCTGAATTTCCATTTGCTGAATTATCCGCCATATCCAATATCTCCCTTCTAAAATAAAGCATGTTTCCACCTGAACAGTTGTAATTAGCAGTTATGTCATGAATAAACAAATCTTTTGCGGTCAATTTCTTTCTTTAAAGCACTTTCACTCGCTTAGTTTATTTTACAAATCCTCCTTCTGTAATATAAAGTACAGCAGTAGCCTGTCCATGTCGAATTGACAGACGTTTCTTGCAACACGCAAATGCCAGCGCAACAAAACGCTGGCAATAAAATGAATACAGTTTATTTTTGAAAAAGCGGCTGGTTAAATAAGAAAAATTATGCTGGCTGGCTGGCTGGCTGGCTGGCTGGCTGGCTGGCTGGAAATCATATCAGTGAAATTATAATAAACATCGGTAAAAACCACTATTCCAGCCTCCTTCAAACAAACTTAGCATTTATTAATATTATGATAACATAAAGTAACACTATTTATGCTAGATTATAAACGTAAAAATTACCATGTCAAGGATTCTGTTTATATTTAAAGTAAAATACCTAACTCTATCAATAAGCGCTTTTTTAAAATTCTCTCGCATGATTTATTCCAACCCTTAACGATAAAAGCGTTTATATGTGCGTTCGTTAAACAAAGCCAGGAGCCGTTTTTACTCGGCCGCTGGCTTTTTATCAAAAAAACTATTTCAGCTGATCCGCTCCGGCAGCGAAAGCCTTTATGTTGAGATCATAGAGCTTCGGCGGGATGAGATCTTTCAATACCGCCGGCCAGTCTGTTTCGTCGAGCTTCATGCCCTTAGTGAGCGCGCCGAGCAAAACTATGTTCTGCGCTTTTACGTTGCCGAGGCCGGCCGCTATCTGAGCGGCGTTGAACGCTATGGTATTCGGCACTTCCGCCTTGAGTTTGCCTATCACGTCTTCCGGATATTTGGCCTCGCCTGTCAGGACCGACAACGGGTGTATTTCGTAGTCGTTCACCACTAGAGTACCGCCCGCCTTGAGATAGCCGATCCAGCGCGCGGCCTCTACTTTTTCGAACGAAACCAGGATATCGGCCTCGTGATCGTTTATGACCGGCGAATACACTTTTTTGCCGAACTTGACGTGAGTCGTGACGCTGCCGCCTCGCTGCGACATGCCGTGGATCTCGGACATCTTGACGTCGTAACCGGCGCGCATCAGCCCCACGGACAACACCTTGGAGGCAAGTATAGTGCCCTGTCCGCCAACCCCAACCAAAATAATGCTCTTAGTCATTGAACTCACCTACCTGTGAAATTGCGCCTTTCGGGCAAACCTGCGCGCATATGGTGCAGCCGTTGCACATGGATCGCTCTATCTCTATGTGGCCGTCCCTAAACGACAGCGCCGGGCACCCGACCCTCATGCAGCCTTTGCACTTTATACAGAGGTTCTGATCGACAGCGCAGTGGACGTTGGCGCGCTTGCGCTGGACGTCTTTGATGAGCGCGCACGGCTGAGTCGTGATGAGCACGGACACTTCGTCCGCGTTGTAAGCGTCCTTTATGTCTTTTTCCATGCTCTTCAGGTCGTATGGGTCGATCTTCCTGACATTCTCAGGCTTCACGCCGCAAGCGACGCAGAGGGAAACGAGGTCAATCCGCTGTGTCGGCTCGCCGGAAATCGTCCGCCCCGTGCCTGGGTTCTCCTGATGCCCGGTCATGGCTGTTATACGGTTGTCAACTATGCAGAGCGCGACCGGGCTCTTGTTGACGACCGCGTTGATGAGCCCCGTTATGCCGGAGTGGAAGAACGTCGAGTCGCCTATCATCCCGAAGACCTTGTTGACCTTCTTGCCGGACGCGGGCTCTCCTGCCTTGCGGAATGCCTTGCTGAAACCGCTTCCAGCCGAGATGGACGCTCCCATGCATATGACGGAGTCCGTGACGTTGAGCGGAGGCATGACGGCGAGCGTGTAACACCCGATGTCTCCGCTGACGACTATATCCTTGTATTTCGAGAGAGCGAACGCGATGCCCCTGTGCGAACATCCGGGGCAAAGCACAGGCGGGCGGGGGGGAGAGACTACGTCCACGGAATATCCCTTAGCGGACTCGCTTCCGCGAAGGGCGCCGCGGACTATGCCGGCGTTGAGCTCATCGACCGCGGGCAGTTTTTCGCGGCCGACGCACTTTATGCCGAGCTGGCGCGTGAAATTTTCTATATAAGGCTCGTTCTCCTCGACGACGTAAAGCGTCTCCACCTCAGAGGCGAATTTTTCGATCAGTTTGTCGGGCAGCGGATATGTGAATCCGAGCTTCAGGAACGATACGCTGTCCCCCATGTCCTCGAACGCTTCGCGCGCATGCTGGTAGGAGACGCCGTTTGCGATGATTCCTATCTTGCGTTCGCTCCCCCATTCGACGCGGTTGTATTTGCAGTTGTTTGAAAACTCCCTCATATCCTTCTCGCGGGTCTCGATAAAATATCTGCGAGGCTTGGCCGATGAAGGCTGCATGACGCATTTTTTCGGATCGCGGTCGTAGGGCTTTATCGGAACTTCTGTCCGCTCGCCCAATTCGACTATAGTCTTGCTGTGACATATCCTCGTCGTGACGCGGAAAAGGAACGGCGCGTCAAAGCGTTCAGAGAGTTCAAAAGCGTCCCTGATAAAGTCGAGACACTCCTGGCTGTCCGAAGGCTCCAGCATGGGCAGCTTGGCGTGGAGCGCGTACCAGCGGTTGTCCTGCTCGTTCTGCGAGCTGAAAAATCCGGGGTCGTCCGCCGTTATGACGACGAGACCGCCATTCACTCCTATATAGGACATAGTGAATATAGGGTCGGCCGCCACGTTCAAACCGACGTGCTTCATGGCGGCTAACGCGCGGGCGCCGCCGAGCGACGCGCCGCTTGCGACCTCAACCGCCACTTTCTCATTTGTTGACCATTCCGAGTCAATCTCCTTGTATTGCGAGACGTTCTCGAGTATTTCCGACGACGGAGTGCCCGGGTAAGCGGCGGCCACATGGCAGCCGCCTTCCCAGGCGCCTCTTGCGATCGCCTCATTGCCGGTCATTATTTCTTTCATTTGTTAATTCCTCCTGTACACGGGTGGTTTACGGAATAACCAGCATTATATACCAAGTGAACCTCAAAAAAAACGAGGACTGCGGGCGAAGGGATTTTATATGCAGCAGGAGGCCAGCAGGATCGAATTCAGTTTGCTTTCCGCGTCCTCGGACCTGGACGTGAGAACGATTGGCGCCGACGCTCCCAACACCACGCCCGACATCTTCGCGCCCACGAGACACGACAGGCATTTGCCAAGCACGTTGCCGACCTCTATCGTCGGCGTCAGGATCAGGTCAACGTCGCCGGTTATTTTGCTCTCTATGCGCTTATGACGCGCGGCTTCTTTGGAGATGGCGACATCGAACGCTATTGGACCCTCTATGACGCAGTCGCCGAATTCGCCCGCGTCTCCCGCGGACGCTATCGCGTCGGCGTGCACGGTCGCTATGGCTTTTTCGTTGACCTGTTCGTTCGCCGTGAGGACCGCCACGTTCGGTTTCGCGTAACCCATCTTTCGCAGGGCGCAAAGCGCGTTTTTCAATATAGTCTTTTTTTCCTCCAGATCGGGGGCTATGTTGAACCCTCCGTCCGAAACGAAGAGCATCCTGCCCCTGCCCGGTATCTCGAACGCGGCAAGGTGGCTCAGCATCCTGCCGGAACGAAGCCCGTTATCCTTGTCGAGCACGGCCCGCAGGTAGCAGGACGTGTTCACGAGGCCTTTCATCAGCACATCGGCCTCTCCGTCGTGCACGCTTTTGACGGCTGCCATTGTGGCGGCGCTGTCGTCGGGCTCGTCTATCGTCTTACATTCCCCGGTATAACCTATTTCTTTTTTTATTCGATCTATCTCGCGGGCGTTGCCGAACAAAACAGGCTGCACCCCCGCGACGGCCGAAGCCTTATAAGCGGCCTCGAGCACTTCGCTGTCCTGGGCGACCGCTATACTCATCGCGCTGCCCTTCAGACAGGAAATTTTCTCTATCATCGCGGAATAACTCTTGATCATGAAACGTTCACGATTCTTGTTGCAGCATGTGATATACGAACTGACGGGCCGTTCTGCCGGTAAAACCTCCTCGCTCCAGTTCCCAACGGAGGGCGCTCGTCTCCATCTCCGAATCCTTTATGACCAGGCCGAATTCCCTGGCGATGGAACGCACTATCGACATATACTCGTCCTTGCCGACGGAAGGATACCATATCGTCAGTCCGAACCTGTCGGATAGGGAGTGCTTTTCCTGCATTGTGTCCCAGCCGTGGACGTCATCGACGGACGAAGCGCGATCCGACCACACTTCCCTTATTATGTTTCTTCTGTTTGAAGTAGCGTAGATGACTACGTTGTCGGGTTTGCGTTCGAGCCCGCCCTCTATTATCGCCTTGAGGTGCTTGTACTCGACCTCGAATTCCTCGAACGAGAGGTCGTCCATGAAGAGTATGAACCTGTAGCCGGAACCTCTGATCATATCGAGGATATCGGGAATATCCGCGAACTGCCCCTGCTGCGCCTCTATCATCCGCAACCTTCCGCGAACGAAGCCGGGCTCGTTCAATAGGGCTCTTACCGACGATGACTTGCCCGTGCCGCTGTCGCCAAAAAGGAGCACATTATTTGACGGCCTGCCGGATATGAAAGATTCGGTATTAGCGAGCAGTTCGCTCTTCTGGGGTTCGTATCCTATGAGGGAATCGAAGGTAATCGGGTCGATGTCGCGTATCGGAACGAGGTCACGCAAGCGCTGGTTCCACCTGAAAGCGTAATCGACCGCGAACCTGCCCGACCCGCGCGCCGTGAAAAAATCCCGCAGATGAGGGGCCATGTCCTCCGGAGAGACGGCGGACGCAATGGACTGGGCGAGACGCGTCACGTCCTCATAAGCCTCTTTTGCGGGAAGAGCTCCGCCCTCGCCCGAAGGAACGTAATTCGAGAGCGCCCTCAGATCGGCGTAAGTGCCCTCGCTTTCCACGATATGCTTTACCGCGGAAATCAGCTTGTGATGGGTCCATACCTCGCTAGAAATGATACGTAGTACCGCGTCGGGCGTCGAGGTTCGCTCGAAAGCCCGGCAGATATGATTGTCGTCCTCCGCGACGGCCAGTGCGTAAAAAATTTCCCACAGGTCGCCTCGGATGGAATGTTTTTCCGCCTCCAAAATCATGTCGGCCGCCGCGTCGTATATCATTTCCCTGGTGTAGCCGACCGTAACGGTATCGAGCGAGACCGCCTTTTTCAGCCTCGCGAATATCCCGGTTTCCGGTATGTCTTTGAAGAACAAGCTCAACAACTCCAGTTCAGAAGAATCTATTTAATTCATTTAACTTCCGCCACGCTTGGTTCCTTGTTGAAATGAAGCTCGTACATGTCGACGCCTTTCACAACGCTTTTGTCCGCGTCTTTTGTCGTCCGCGCGAGCGATACGTGATCGCCGGGCGAGAGAGAGCCTTCGAGCAGCATATCGGCAAGCTTGTCCTCCACCATCCGCTGGATCGTGCGACGCAGCGGCCTGGCGCCGTATTTTGGATCGAAACCACGGTCGAGGAGAAGCTGGCACGCCTCTTCCTCTATCGAGAGAGCTACCTCCTGATCGGCCGCGCGCCTCACCACGTCTTTAAGCATGAACTGGGTTATGCGGAGCAGTTCATCCTTGTCAAGCGGTTTGAAGACGACGATATCGTCCACCCTGTTCAAAAATTCCGGCCTAAAGAGTCTCTTGACAGAGTCCATTATGCCCGATTTAAGGCGATCCCAATCGGCGTTCACACCTTCGCCGGATCCCAGACCGAAACCGAGAGACTGACCTTTTACCAGATTTTCCGCTCCAACGTTGCTCGTCATTATTATGACCGTATTCTTGAAATCGACCTTATGGCCCTGCGCGTCCGTGACGTGCCCGTCCTCGAGTATCTGGAGCAGAAGGTTGAAGAGGTCGGGATGCGCTTTTTCTATCTCGTCGAACAGTATGACGGAGAACGGCTTGCGGCGGACCATGTCCGTCATCTTGCCGCCATTCTCGTAACCGACGTAGCCGGGAGGCGCGCCTATCAGCTTCGCGACCTCGTGCCGTTCCATGTACTCGCTCATGTCGAACCGGAGAAGCGCGTCCTCGTTGCCGAAGAGGAATTCGGCCAAAGATCTCGCGAGTTCCGTCTTGCCGACTCCAGTGGGGCCAAGGAACAAAAAGCTTCCAACGGGACGGCGCGAGTCCTTCATGCCGCTGCGGGCGCGGCGTATGGCGCGGGAGACGACGCCGATCGCCTCGTCCTGCCCCACCATCCGGTTGTGAATTTCCTCTTCCATGCGGCAGAGTCGCTGCGCCTCCGCCTCCGTCATTTGAACGACGGGAATTCCGGTCCACTCCGCAACCACATTGGCTATGTCGTTCATCGTGACGGACGGGATCATTATGCTGCGCTGCTGCCGCCAGTTTTTGCGGAACGTCTCCATCTCGTCGATTATGTGGCGTTCATCATCCCTGAGAGCGGCCGCGCGCTCAAACTCCTGGGCGACGACCATATCCTCTTTTTCCTTGCGAAGCGCCGCGAGACGGCGCTCCATCTCCTTGAGTTCCTCCGGGGTCTCCATGGAGTCGAGACGCACTCGGGCCGCCGCCTCATCTATGAGGTCTATGGCTTTGTCCGGAAGGAAACGCCCGGAGATATATCTGTTCGAGAGTTTTGCCGCCGCGACAAGGGCGTCCTCAGTGTACTTGACCTTGTGATGATCCTCATAGTTCTCCCTGAGGCCATGAAGTATGAGCACAGTGTTGTCCTCGCTCGGTTCCTCCACCATGACGGGCTGGAAACGGCGTTCGAGCGCGCTGTCCTTTTCTATGTATTTTCGGAATTCGTCGAGCGTCGTGGCGCCTATGACCTGGATGTCGCCGCGGGCCAGGCTCGGCTTCAGGATATTTGCCGCGTCTACAGCGCCCTCGGCGCCGCCTGCGCCGATTATCGTGTGTATCTCGTCGATGAAGAGGACGACGTTTTTCGAGTCTTTAAGCTCCTTGAGTATCCTGCGCATCCTCTCCTCGAACTCGCCGCGATATTTGGTGCCCGCGACCAGGTTCGTCACGTTGAGCTGGACTATGCGTTTGTCCTTCAGCATATCCGGGATGGCGCCGCTCGCTATCTCCCGGGCGAGCCCCTCGACGACGGCGGTTTTTCCGACGCCCGGGCTTCCTATCAGCACCGGGTTGTTCTTAGTCCTGCGCGTCAGAATCTGCGAAATCCTGGCTATCTCCTTATCGCGGCCTATCACGGGGTCGAGCTCGCCCTTGCGGGCCATCTCGGACAGGTCGGTGCAGAGCTGATTGAGCGTCGGGGTCTTCGACGAATCGTTCTTGCGTGAGTTCTCGTTGAATTGGGACGACGAATTGACCGACGCGAACTGAATTTCAGCGGGGTCGTGCGACATCGCCTGTATCTCTTTGCGGAGGCGGGATATATTGAAACCCATATGACCGAGTATCTGGCTCGCGAGCCCCTCGCCCTCGGACAACAACCCAAGCAGGATATGCTCTGCGCCGACGTAATTGACGCCCATACTGCGCGCCTCCCGCATCGATATGTCCAAAACGCGCTTCGCCCTCTGCGAGAGGGGAAGATCTATGATTTTATCCTTCGGATGGGATTTCTCGAGAACTGACTCCAGTTGAACCCTTATGTCGTCGGGACTCACTCCGTGACTTTCAAAGAGCGCGGCGCATAACGAATCCACTTCGTCCAGAATGCCCAGAAGCAGATGTTCTGTTCCTATCACGTCATGACCGAGACGCAATGCCTCTTTATGAGCCTGTTGAACAACCCTCTTCCCTTTTTCGTTAAAAAATTGCCACATTTTTATACTCCTTTTCAATGTACGGAAGAACTCAAATTCTCTATGTACTGCCTGAATATGGCGGCTCTTGCGAATGGTTCGTCGTCTCGTTCCATTATAAAGGGATTTCCCAGGCTCAAATGATACCGTTGAGCCCCAATTACGAGACGCCTCCATTCCCTGTCGTCTATGCGAGGCAGCACTCCGATGTCGGCTCCGAGCTTGACGAACGAAAACGCGTCCACAGCCTCGGAAAAAGACAGTTTCTTGGCGTGGCGCAAAAGACCCCACGATCTCCAGAACCTGTCGTTCAACTCCCGCTCCTTCATGTTGCGCAGTTTCTGGCGCGCGAACATCTCCCTCGATACAAGCGCCTGCGCGGCCTGGTATACGTTGCGCGTTATCTCCTCCGGCGTAACGGAGAGAGTTATTTTATTCGAGAGGACGTAAAAACTGCCGCACGATTCGTTGTCGTACGACTGTAGTTTACCGAGCTCGAGATTGTTCCAGTCCCGCTTGAACGAGTCTGTGACGCGGGAAATATCGTCCGTCGCGTCGAGCGCCGGAAGATGAAACATAACTGTCGCAGTCACGCCGGTTCCCACATACGCCGGGTTCGATGTGAGATAACCAAGGACGGCGTCCCGAACGAGATTGATGTTGAGCGAACGCTCCATCCCTTCGGCGGCGTCAAGCGCCGGGACGAGATCGAACCCCGGGTTTGTCACTGATATGGAGATATGATCATCCTCGTTTATCATGCAGGTCGTCCGCCCCGCGGAGTCGCGCAGAAGAAATCTGCCGGCGCCGCCCTGAACGAAACGTGGCGTTATCATCTTCATCTCGAGAAGAAGATACCTCGACACATCGTCCAGGCTATCCATCATGCGAAAGTCGCAGTCCACCCACTCGGAGCTCCTGCCCAAAGCGCCGAGGGCTATGGCCGCGAGATCGTAAAGCTCCGATTTCGAACATTTAGAGGGAAATGAAAAACCCTCTATGTTTCTCCTTATGCGAACGCTCGATAACTGAACGACCGCGCCCGAGCCATCGGATTCCAAAGCGTCCACCCAAGCCGGGGCGGACGTCACGAATACGTCGTCAGCCATTTTCTCTTCTCACGTCCCCAACGAGAGGCACAAGCATATCCCGCAGCTCCGCCGCCCTCTCGTAGTCCTCCCTCGATATCGCTTCATCGAGTTCGAGCCTCAGCTTCGTTATATTCTCGTCAGCGGTGCGCTTTCCGGAACCCTCGGAGTCGCCCATTATTTCGTCGGCTGCCAGTTCGAGATCGCTGAACATGTCGGACGCGACCCAGTGGCTCTCCGCTCCCTGAGTCTTCTGCAGATAGGCCCCCAGAGGGAACCTGAACGCTTCATAACAGCTGGGACATCCCAGAGAGCCTTCTTCACGGAAGTCCGAAAACTTCGTTCCGCACGAAGGACATATCAGCGTATCGAATACCTGCTCCTTATGCCTTGACTGCGCGCGTCTGATTTTCTTCTGCTTTGGCGCCTCGTCCGTTATGGAAAACGATATCGTTATGCTCGGGATGACAGGCGACACGAAACCCAACTCCTCGGCGCATGCCTTGCACAGATTTATATGCTTGATATCCTGTCCCACAACCTGTTTTATCAAAACCTCTACTTCTCGTCTGCCGCAGTTATCGCAGAGCATTTGCTCCACTCCCCTTATCAATACATCGCAAGACTTATAAGAATTTTTTTAAGGAGTTCCGCCCGGAGCGTATCCCTCTTGTACGGTGGAAGGTCGAAAAGGGCGCGTCCGTTTTCGTCCTGATTTCTCAAAGCCACTTCAATGAGCAGGCGCTCGCGGGGAGTTATTATCCCCCTGTCCTGAAGCCTGACCAAAAGTCGTCTGGCCTCCTGATCCGATATCACGTTGCCCACGAGATCCTCCAGATGTTCGGCGTACTCGTCGCAATCGGCGAACCGAAGCTGCATTATCCGTATAAAACCGTGTCCGCCGCGCTGGCTCTGTATCAAAAACCCCTGTTCGGGAGAGAATCTGCTGCGAAGCACGTAATTTATCTGGCTCGGCACGCAACCGAATTTCTGTGCCAGATCCTTTCTGCTCAGGACTACCTCGCTTCCCTCGCTGTCACTAAACAGCGTCACTATATAATCTCCGATAACTTTTGTCAGACTGTTCATTCACACACATCCCATTGTCTGTCATTTCGGTGATTATACGGCTAGGTCAAAATAAGTCAAGAGGTTTTCCCGGAGCCCCCTCCCCTGTGTAAAAAAAATGGTTGCAGCTTATTTTCAGCGCCTGACGCTATTCTTTTTATATTCTCCCTGTGTCGCCACACGGAGAGCGCCACAAGAAATATCCCGCACATATAGTAAGGCCTCGGCATCGCAAATATGGGCATGAGGATCACGGCAACGGCCAAAGAGGTCATTGAAGACAGCGACGCCATGCATGAAACTTCCCTTACTAAAAACCAGGCAATGCCTCCTATGATCGCCGGAAGCGGGTTCCAAAAATTGTAGCAGCCGAACACGCCGAAAGTAGTGGCGACTCCCTTGCCACCCCTGAAGCCTATCCATATTGGATAGTTGTGCCCGATCACGCCGAAGACTCCGACGGACGACAGCAGCAGCGGATCGTCATGTCCCAGCGACATCGTGATGAGCACGGCGGCCCCGCCTTTTATCATATCGACAACGGCGGTGAAGACAGCCCATTTTTTACCGAGCACGCGCGAGACATTTGTCGCTCCGATGTTGCCGGAGCCCAATTTCCGGATATCCTCGCCTTTGAACAGCTTTACCAGAACATATCCGGTCGGACACGACCCCATCAGATACCCCAGAACCAGCCATGGAAAAAAATCGGCAAACATGTCGACATTCATCGCTAACACCCCCGTTTGATTTCATTATAGGCGATTGCTCCAAGTTGGTGAAGGCGATTTGGGAACAAAAAAATCCCGGGATCGCGAAACCCCTGGGATTTGTCATTTCGAATAAAAAGTTTTTTCCAACATATGCTCCATTATGCCGCAAAAACTGCTTTAAAAATTACGGAACCACTAATGAACCGACAGCGCTCCCCATTATCACGCAAAAAGCCTCTGCCGTTATATTCGTCCCCTCAGGCTGTGGACCGATGGGAATAACGACGCTGAGTCCGTCATTGCCGGCCTGGGACTTAAAATCGTTCGTCGCGGCCACCTTGTTATCCACATAGACTGTGATCCTGTAGATATAATGTTTCTCGGGATCATCCACACCGTGCCGCACGTTCACTGTGAGGTTTCCATCGGGATTCCAACCTAGGGTCACTTCCTTCGGCGGGTGGGCGGAAACCTTTGTCGACAAGACAGAAGCAATGAGCAAAACCGCGAGAAACATCACATGACGTCCACTTGAGAGCTTCATTCACCATACCCCCAGTCATTATCTCTTCTCGTCAGGAGTCCGCGCCTCAAACCACGCGCGCCCTCAAGCAAAGGCATACGTTACAACAGTTGGGCCGCCAGCGGCTTCATAATATTTCAACAATATATTTTACCCTGAAACTATTAAAAAATTTTTTTATTTTGTTTCTTTATAGATACTACACCTCGCTAATACTATAGTCAAGGTTTGAGGTGCGTTTTGACAAGGCCGTAGCCGGAAATGGAGATGCTCCAGTCCGTATAGTCGTATTTACCGTCCCCATAGCAGACGCGCATGGTCACAGCAGGTGTGAGCGTTTGAAATCTGCTGCTGTAGTTGTATCTGGGCAAGGTAGCCCCGAACGATATGTTGTTCGCGACCCACTCTTCATTTTCGTTTGTGTCCTTCCATTTGATTTTGAGACGTGACGAAGGCGCCCTGCTGCCGACTGTAAGAGTGAAATCCCTATTTGAGGTCAACGCGCGCTTTATTATGCTATTGAGCCATTCGGACGCCAGATCCACCTCCATCGCGACGCGGAAATCCGCATGGGGGTCGGTGAGGCGTCCGATAAGGGATGTACCGGTGGCAAATGAAACGGAGAGCAGCGCCAGTATGACCGGTATGGCTATCAGCAGTTCCGCCAGAGTAAACGCTGATTTTTTATTGATGTATTTCACGCTTTCCCGCTTCTTCGAGCAGCCACATCTGAAACTGGTTGTTCTTTCTGTATATCCGGCCCTCCGCGTTGACGAAAGCGTGCTTCGTCCAACCTTCGGCGAGCAGTTCGCTGTCGACCATCACCCTGTACTCGAATAAAATGCTGCTCGGCTTTATCTGTTCGACAGGAGCGCGGCAGTACAGGACGACAAGGTCGTCATAATTGGCCGGATATCTGTAGCGGCAATACGACTCAGTCACAGGGAGAAAATATCCCTGAGCCTCCCAGCCCCGATAAGTCTTGCCCATATTTCTGCAATACTCGGTTCGCGCCATCTCGAACCAGATGAGATAATTGGCGTTGTACACGATCCCCATCTTGTCGGTTTCACTGTATCTGACGCGGGCCGTGCAGGTCTGTATGAATGTGTCGTCGTCCATATGCAATTTTAAATAAACCTCCTCGTCGCGCAGTTGTCATTTTTCGCCCTATTAGTATAATACATTATGGAGGGTTGGCCGAGTGGTCGATGGCGGTTGACTTGAAATCAATTGTGGGCATCCCCCACCGCGGGTTCGAATCCTGCACCCTCCGCCAAATTTTAAGTAATATAAATTAATGAATATTTTGACATAATTGTCGAGTATTTCATCACGAGCGAGAAATATGATATTTTCGAGATTAACAACGCGCCGTTCGAGTACGACCAGCCGATTTTGGGAGTGTGGGTAAAATGAGATATTTTGGATATGGCATAGGTTTTAGCGAGCAACACAAAGAGCTTGGTAAAATCATTCGGGATAAAGACAGATTTGAAGAGGCAAAGCAAATGTTTCTGAGTTTTCACAGCAGCTTGAATTTAGCGGCGGACAGGTTATTAAAAGATTTGGCGCCTCAGGAATGGACGATTATGCCGACAGCGAAAGACGAAACAATTGCTTGGTCGGTTTGGCATATTACTCGGATAGAGGACTTAACCGTTGGAATACTGGTCGGCGGCGACGGGCAAATATTTGACCGCAAACAGAAAGAAAAGTTAAATGTTGATATTGTAGATACGGGAAATGCCCTCAGCGATGATGAAATTATGAATTTAAGCAAGAACATAAATATACACAGTCTACTCGATTACCGAGCAGCAGTTATAAAACGAACGCAAAATATTGTCAGCGGTCTTTCCGCAGATGATATGCGTAGGAAAGTTTCGTCAGACGGAATTGAAAAAATACGCGCGGATGGCGGTGTTACTGCACAAGAAGAATCCGCATGGCTGCTTGACTATTGGGGTAAGAAAGATGTTGCCGGAATTTTGCTGATGCCGCCCACTCGCCACACACTTTTGCATCTGAATGATTGTGAAAGATGGAAAGAACATATTAGAGAAGG
>JAITOL010000094.1 GCA_031289955.1 Synergistaceae bacterium | reverse complement strand
AAAAGGGTCGCGTGTTCGTCACTTACAATAAGCTGACTGGCGAAAATAACCTGGACGGCCTGAATGATAAGAGCGTGACTCACGAGAGGACCTCCGATCTAGATACGGTGATAATAGACGTATCGAGCGGCGGAACAATAGGCTTGGCGCCCGGCCAGACCGTGATCTACTACTGGCTCAATAAATAGGGTAGAGTGAGGAGAAACAAGAAGCAGTAAAAGCAAGAGACAGGGCCGCGCGGTTTGAGCGTCCGCGCGGCCCATACAGTTTACAACAGCCCATGCAAGCGCAGGGTGTTGACCAGCATTTCGTCCCGCCACTTTTCTATTGAGGCAAAATCGTTGCCGGTTTCGGCGGGGCGGTTCTTAATGGCTTCGTCAAGCCCAACGGCGGCGTTTTCGGTCCAACTAGCGGGGAAAGTCGTCCACACTGGCATGTTGGAAAGCCTGGGGTCGGGTTTTGTGACGTCGACGTGATATTTCTCATTGAAGCCGCCGATACCAGCCGGCGCGGCGCTCAGGTGCATCGACAAAAACTGGCCGAGGATGCTCCAGCGCAGGCCGACGCTGTAGACTAGAGCCTTGTCCGCGTCCTCGACGGAGCAAACCCCATTTTCCACAAGGTCCACGGCTTCGCGGTGGAGCGCGCTCTGGTATCGGTTCGCGATAAAGCCGATAACCTCTTTATTGAGTACGACGGGAACCTTGCCCATGCGCTCATAGATGGTCTTTGCCTTTGCCACGAACTCATCGGAGGTCTTCTCGCCCTTTGTGATTTCAACAAGAGGAATAAGATACGCCGGGTTGTAGGGGTGTCCTCCCAATCCGCGCTCCGGGCGCGATGCCTTCGAAAAAACTTCTGTAATTGAACGGCTGGAGGTGCTGGAGGCAATGATGGCGTCCGGCGCGGCCGCTTCCTCGATTTGAGCGATTATCTCGCGTTTCAGGTCGACGCTGTCCGGGACGGATTCCTGCACCATCACGGCGCCTTCGACAGCTTCGGGTATCGAGGCCGTTATCGTTATCAGCCCGCGCGCGGTCTCCGCCTTCTCATGCGTGATTATTCCGCTCTCTCGGAAAAATGAAAGCCCCGATTCCATCCGGCTTTTACACAAATCTATCTCATCAAGCCTTGTCTGAAGCGCGGCTGGTATGCCGTTGACGACGCAATTAAGCGCAAGACCCGTGCCGATAAGACCCGCGCCGACAAACGCGATTTTTCCGGTTTGCATGTTTACTGCCTTTCTCCGCTTGGCGGAATCTGCCGCAGGCCCAGGATCTCGCGCGCGTCGGCGGGCGTCGCCACATCGTTGCCAAATTCGCGGATAACTCTTCCGGCTCGCTGGACGAGCGTCTCGTTTGTCGCGAGTACGCCAGGCCCGTAAAAGAGATTGTCCTCGAGTCCAACGCGGACATGCCCTCCGATGGCGATCGTGGTGTACAGTATCGGCAAATGAGAGTTTCCCGTGCCAAACGCCGAAAACGTGGCGTCAGAGGGAATTTTGCTCTTCATGTAGAGCAAGTTGTCCGGCGTCGCGGGAGCGCCCGAGAAACCGAATCCAAGCACAAACTGGTAGTGGACCGGCGCCTTTAGCGCGCCTTTACTCTGGTAGTACTGCGCCGCGCTTATCATGCCGAGATCCATAACCTCGACTTCGGGCCTGACGCCGTTTTCAATGAGCAATTTGCCGAGTTTCATCAAAAACTCGACGCTGTTTTCGAATATACCGTCGCTGGCGTTTATCGTACCAGCGTCAAAGGTGGCCATCTCAGGCTTGAGCTCGAGGACGTGTTCCAAGCGGCGCTCGTCGCTCACGTTGAGCTCGCCCGAGGTGGTCAGGTTTAATATGGCGTCGCAGCTGCCGCGCAGAATGTTCACGGTCTCGCGGAAGCGTTCTTTATCCAAAATGCCCTTGAAATTATCGTCGCGCATATGAAGATGCAGGATAGAGGCGCCCGCTTTCCAGCATCGGATGCCGTCCGCCGCTATCTCTTTCGGGGTAACGGGGATATTGGGATTTTTGGACTTTGGCGATATTGCGCCCGTCAGAGCGGCTGTGATGATAGTTTTCATAATAAATCCTCCTCATTTGTTTTAACTATATATATGGTGTTTATCACGGGACAAACATGCGCGGGATCTGGCTCCTCCGCGCAATGAAGTCTTGTTTATGGCATCTCGAACATCGCGGAGACGCCGAGCCCGCCTCCGACGCAGAACGTGGTGATACCGCGGTTTTTCTTCCTGCGCCTCAGTTCGTAAATCAGCTTCGTAACCAAGATGGTTCCCGTGGCCGCGAACGGATGACCTAGGGCGATCGCGCCGCCGTTGACGTTTAGCCTGTCGGGATCCATATTCAACTCGCGCGCGCATCTGACTGACTGAGCGGCAAAGGCCTCGTTCATCTCGATGAGGTCGAAGTCGTCCAGCTTCAAGCCGTATTTTTTCAGGAGCTTGCGCGTGGCGTAAATCGGCCCTTCACCCATGACCATCGGCTCGCAGCCCGCGTCTGCGAAGCCTGTCAATAACGCGAGAATCTCATATCCCTCGGATTCGGCCTTTTTGCGCTCCATCAATATGACGCAGGAAGCGCCATCGGTAAGCGGGGAGCTGTTCCCGGCCGTGTGAAATCCGTCCTTGGCGAATGACGGCTTGAGTTTTGACAAGGATTCGAGCGTGCAATCGTCGCGCAGCGGCTCGTCGCGGTCGAACAAGATCGTTTTGCCGCCCTTTGCGGGAACCTCGACAGGGAGGATCTGGTCCGTAAAATTGCCGTTTTTGTACGCTACGGCGCCCTTGCGGTGGCTCTCTACCGAAAACTCATCCAATTCCTCGCGCGTAATGGAATATCTCCTCGCTATTTCGTCGGCGGTAGGGCCGTTGGGCAGGTTGCCATACGTTGCCTTGGGCGAGAAAATCGGTTCGCACCAAGGCATTGGAGCTACGGAATAAGCCTTCGCAGGCTTATTCATCAGATACGGCGCGAAAGTCGTGCTCTCGCAGCCGCCGCAAACCACTGTGGACGCGTAACCTGTCTGAATCATCATCGCTCCGTCCCAGCAAGCGGTTAACGAGGATGCGCAGCCTCGCTGAACCTGATACGCGGGTATGCTGATGGGGAGGCCAGCTTCCAGAGCCACGACGCGTCCAGCGATTTTAATATCCTCGTTGTCACAGCAAGCGAAGATAACTTCGTCAATAATCTCAGGATCGATATTCGCGCGCTTCACGGCTTCTTTGATTATCATTCCACCTAGCTTTTCGGGACGAAATCCCGCAAGCATCCCGCCGATCTTGCCAACGGGCAGACGAACGGCGGACACGACTGCAACTTCATTTAAGTTAGAACTCATACTGTTTCTCACCTCTTCATTGTATTTTCAGCGATATAATTTAACCCAAAAAGGATTTTATGCCGCCGTTTTTCGCCTGCCAACGTTGGTCTTTCAAGGCGCAAATGCTGTTTTGTATGCACTAATACTTAGATATTAACGCAGACAGCACATTGACAGAAATATTATAAAGCATTATACTACATTTCGCCACAAATAAAATATATAGGAGGAGAGTTTATGAAAAGTAGAATCGTTCTACTCGGTCTCGTTCTGGCATTGTGTTTAACCCTTTCCGTTGGTTGTTCTTCAGGTTTCGCCGCATCACCTGAGGCAGTCAAAATCGGAGTTCTCATGCCGCTGTCCGGCGCGAACTCGACATCGGGCAATTATCAGCTCGAGGGTATGCAGATGGCGGTCGACTATGTGAACTCGCACGGCGGGATAGATTCCATGGGCGGCGCCACGATCCAGCTGGTCACTACCGACACCGCGGGAGATATTCAGACCGCGCTGACTGAAATTCAGCGCCTTATCAACGTTGAAAAAGTCAGCGCCATCGTCGGCCCCTTTAACAGCACCGTAGGCGCTTCCACAGCTCCTATAGCGATACAGTACAAAGTTCCGTATGTTATCACCAACGCCATTGCGGACAATATCATGCAGACCGGCGCCAATAAATACGTCTACCGCTCCAACTACGGCGGGTCGGATATGGTTCCGTTCCGTTCGCAGGTTGCGAAATACCTTGCGAGCAAAATGCCCGACGGTAAGCTCAAAAGCGTCGGTATCGTATACGTCAACGACGACTGGGGCAAAACCGAAAGCAGCATATGGGGAGACATCCTCAAAGAAATGGGCGTTGCCGTCGCATTGAACGAAGGTATCGCCAATAATTCTTCCGACCTCAGCTCGGTTGTAAACAAGATCAAGTCCGCAGATCCTGATTTCGTAGTCTGCGCCATCTTCCTCAACGACGCTGTTCTCCTGACGAAACAGATGAAACAATATAACTGTACGGTTCAGCTCGTAGGCAACGGAACCGGTTTCTCCGACAACCAGTATATCCCAAGCGTCGGCGTTGAAAATGTTGAAGGCGTCATGGCCACCAGAGACTTCAGTCCGCTGTTCGGAGTGAGGAACGACGGCGCCAAGGCTGTTTATGAGCAGTATCTTTCAACCCATAACAACCAGCAGATGCCTTTGGAGACGACCAACGGCTGGTGCGGCATGGGCACGATGATCGAGGCCATCAAAGCCGCCGCTTCGACTGACCGCGAAAAGATTGCCGATGCCCTGTACGTTATGAACCTCGACGAAAATTCATTCCCACTCTGGTTCTCGATATTCTCCGGCGTCAAGTTCAACACCGCCGGAGACGCCATAGGTCGTTTCAATCAGAATGAAGGCATGGGCGAGACCGCGGGCCAGATTCTTACCCAGATTCAGAACGGCCAATATCAGCTCGTGTTCCCGGAAGCCCGAGCTACCGCCAAGGTAAACTTTCCCTCCGCAAAGTAATAAATAGCACGGCCGATATGGCAATACCGCAAATAATTTAACGCAAATTTTTCCTGAGCGCCCCCGGAGCCAAAGCATCCGGGGGCAGCGGTAGAGAGGAGAGGTATCCTATATGCAGTTTTTTCTTCAGGCTGTGTTGGATGGAATTTTGCTGGGCGGAGTATACGCGACTCTGGCGCTTGGCATCAGTCTTGCCTACGGAATAATGGACGTCATCAACTGGGCCGCGGGTGAAACGCTGATGCTGGGTATGTATCTTGCATTTGTTTTGATCTCCAGCTTTGGAATGGATCCTTATGCTACCATCTTTGTCACATTTCCCGTGATGTTTGCTCTGGGTTTCTTTATGCAGAAGTTTATGCTAAACGGAATTATGGTTCGCAGCGGCCACTTTGCCGGGCACAATGTCCTGCTCTTCACGGCCGGCTTCAGCTATATCGCGTCGAGTCTCATATCAATATTCTTCGGAACGCTGACGAAATCCGCAGTCGTCCCTTACGCTAACTCTTCGATATCATTCGGAAATTTCGTCGCTCCACTTACCAAGCTCGTTTCCTGTATCATAGCGGTCGGCGCGACGCTGATCCTCTTTCTCTTCATTCACAGAAGCGAGATCGGCCGGGCCATCCGCGCCACGAGCCAGGATCGCGACACCGCGAAGCTGATGGGCATCAATTCCAACTTGATGTTCTGCATCGGCTTCGCGCTGAGTTTTGCTCTTCTCGGTCTCACCGCCTCGCTCTTGATACCGTACTTCCCGATCACGCCGTACATCGGAGCTACGTTCTCCTTTAAAGCCTTCATAATCGTGGTCGTCGGCGGGAAAGGCAACATAATGGGCGCTCTCACGGGCGGTATGTTCGTTGGGCTGGTGGAAAAGGTATTCGGGTCGATGGTCAATGACTCTTTTGCGCAAATATTGGTATTCTGCCTGTTGATTCTCGTATTGCTGGTAAGACCGGACGGTTTGCTCAGCGGACGGCATGAGGGGTGAAAGGGGAAAAGCTATGAAAAATAAAAATATTTTAATTCCTTTTTTAGTGCTGATAGTCGTCGGTATAGTGTTGCCGTATGTAATACCAAACGAGTTTTACATTCAGTCTTTCATTTTCGTCATACTGTACATGTACTGGGCAAGCGCGTGGAACATCCTCGGCGGTTACGCGGGTCTCTTTGCGCTTGGCAACGGGCTGTACATCGGTGTCGGCGCATACGTCAGCGGAGTGCTGTTCGTTCACTTCGGGATTACGCCGTGGATCGGAATGATTATAGCCGGGCTGATAGCCGGGCTGCTGTCAATAGTCGTCGGGTACCCTGTTTTCCGCTTGAA
>JAITOL010000051.1 GCA_031289955.1 Synergistaceae bacterium | reverse complement strand
CGGAGCGAACATACTGGCGCTCGACTACGATTCAAGCGTCAGCAACGTGAATCAACTGAACCGCATAAAGCTTCTCATGTCGTCAGCCTGCGTGTAGGCCGCCGGGGCCGTCCGCGTATGCCGGAGAATTTTCTCCTCCACAACGACGGTCCTAGCGGTTATAATTTGTGCTATACGCTTTATTATGTTGGGGAGTTGACGCGGTTGTTCATCGTCCTTGAAGGCATAGATGGATGCGGTAAAACGACGCAGACGGCCAGGATTTCGGAATACATAGCTTCGATAGTCGGTTCGGATAAAGTTCTGGCCACCCGTGAGCCCGGAGGCTGGGATGGAGGCGAGGCGATCCGCGAGCTGGTTTTGCGCGGAAATTTGTCGAGCATGTGGAGCGAATTCTTTCTCTTCATGATGGACAGGTGCGAACACGTATGCCGCGTCATTGCCCCGGCTATCTTATGCGGCGGCGTGGTTGTCTGCGACAGATACTCCCCCTCCACTCTCGCGTATCAGATATTGTCCCGTCCCGATGTCGGGGACGCGGCGGCCGAATATATGATAGGCCTGTCCGACGTGATAGGACTTCCTAAACCCGATCGCGTGTTCTTTCTCGATATATCGCCCGATGAAGCCCGCGCGAGGCTCGACGCTCGAGGCAACGCCAACTCGTTCGACGTCAGAGGGAGAGAATATTTCGAGCGCGTCCGGGCCGGCTACGAGAGGATAATGAAAACCTCGTCCGACAGATGGGTGAAGATAGACGCCGCATCTGCTCCGGACGAGGTTTTCGATATATTGACGCGGCATGTCGACTCGCTGATCGGCGAGGGTGAAGGTATAAACAGGTGAAGGTAAGCGGCGCGTCGAAACTGAAGAGCGGGCAGACGGGAGCGTATTCCGGCCAGGGCGCCGGGCGGCTCTCGTCTGTTTCGGGGGCGACGGGCGCGTCTCAATCGTTTTCGGATGTGGCCGACGATCTGGAATCCCGCGCGATAATGGACGAGCTCGAAGCGATAGGGGCCTCGTTGTCGCGGTATCCGACGTCGGTTCTGCTCGGGAAATACAAGGAGCTCGTCCGCATGGCTTTGGGGCGGGTCAAAGACGGGATGCGCATAAAGAGGGAATTCAAGTGGCGTCGAACGGAGCGCTCGATGTACATGGTGATAGAGCGAACGGAGGAGGCGCTTGGGGAGCTGGAGGAACTCGAGTCCGCACTGGACAGGGAACGCGAGAGAACCAGGATGTTTTCTCTCATAGACGAGATAAAGGGATGCCTGATTTCACTGCTGATGTGACCAATATATCCGATGGGCGCGAATGGTCGGAATTGAGAGGCATGCTGGAGGCTTCCGGAGCGCCCGGAGCTCTGCTGGCGGTTATAGCGCCCGAGCGAGCTTCCGTCTTCAGGGATTTATACGCGCATATGGTTCTCTGCGACTCCGGCGCCGGAACAGACGGTTGTCCGTCGTGCCGCGCGTGGACGGAGGACGGACATCCTGATATGATAACGGCCGGAGACGGGACCGGCCCTCCCGGAGTTGCGGCCTGTATCGAGATGCAGGCCGCCATGAGCCTGAAACCGTTTGCGTCGCGAGGCCGCCTCGCCGTTGTGCCTTATGCGGACGCGTTGTCGCTGCCGGCCGCCAATTCACTGCTCAAGATAGCGGAGGAACCACCGGAGGGCGGCATGTTGCTGTTCATTGCCGAAGAGGATAATTTGATCCCCACGATCCGAAGCAGAGTGTGGACGGTCAATTTCTTCACTCCGGAGGCTGCGGATGCTTCCCCGCCTCCGAAGACTCCGTCAGAGTGGGCCGAATGGATAGAGAGGACTAAAAAACTCGCCCTTGACGAAATTTCATCTGAGGCTGCGGCGTGGTCGGGATGGCTCGCCCGCGACGGCAAATGGCGCGCTGCCGCCGAGCTCAGGAACGCGCTTTATATCTCAAAAAAAAGACATATGCCTGTTTCTATGGTTCAGGACGCTCTCGTGGCGATCCTGAGGGAAGGAGTACCAATTGGGCAAATATTTGGCGACTTACGGTAAGCCCAGATTTCTGGGGATAGTTGAGTTTGATGATGAAGCGGGTGATACACTTGCGTCGGACGGCATGATCGTCGCGGTCTCGCACAGAGGAGAAGAGGCGGCTTCGGTCATGGGGCCTCTCAACGAGGAGCAGGAGCTCGAATATCGCGGCATGAGGACGACGGCTGAGCGCGGGGAGGGCCCTTCGCGCGGCGGAGATCCTGTCGTGAGCGACCTCGACTTCGTCAGGCCCATGTCCGACGAAGACCGAGGCAAATGGGCGACTCAGAAGGACTCGGAGGCAGGTATACTCAAAGACGCGCTCGAGATGGCGGGCAGTCACCATCTCGCAATAAAGCTGATAGACGCCGAAACCATGATGGACGGCAAAAAACTCTTCTTTTATTTCACATCTGAGACGAGGGTCGATTTTCGCAATCTGGTCAAGGATATGGCGCGAAAATTCAGAACCCGCATAGAGCTCCGGCAGATGGGCGTGCGCGACGAGGCCCGTATAGTACGCGGCATGGCCTCGTGCGGTCTGCCGTGCTGTTGCAGCTACTGGCTCAATCAGTTTGCCCCGATAGGGATAAAAATGGTCAAGGAACAGAATATAGCGCTGAATCCGGCGAAAATTTCCGGCATATGCGGGCGTCTCATGTGCTGCATGTCGTTCGAGCACAAGGTGTACAAAAACCTCTGGGCTGGGCTGCCGGGGCCCGGAAGCAAGATAAAGACGCCGAATGGCAACTACATAGTGACGGCCATGGACATAAGCAGGGAGGCCGTTCGCTGCCACAAGCCGACGGGCGGCGATATAGTGGTGCCGATAGGAAGCTTTCAGGATTTCCGCCATGCCGTGATGAACGGCGAGGAGTGGGAATTGCCGGCCAGCGAGCGGGAAGCCGAGGACGAGCGCGCCGCGCGGCATAAGACGGAATGTGCGTGTCGCAGACACATGGAATACAAAGGCTCCGGAATAGTTATCGCAGAGAAGCCTCGCGAGGGGGTATATGACGTTTTTGAACCCCCAAAGACACCCAGGGACGCGACAAGCGCCGGGGAGGCGGGTTCCTCGGAAGTTTCCGACAGGCATCAGGGACGCAGACGCGGCCGCAGAGGGCGCAGACACAGGCCGGAGTCGGAAGAAGCGGCGCGTCCGGCGACGGAGATAAGGGCGGAGCATCCGCATCGCCCGAGGCAGGAACCTCCGACGCCGGTCAAGGACGCTCCGGAGACCGGCGACGCTTCGGCCCGGACATCGCGTCCACGTCACAGGAGAAGGCGTCCGAGACGTGACTCGGGATCTGCCGCGGAAAATTGAGAGCATCGGATGGTGATTTTGCATGGCGTTATTCGGCGGATTTATATCGAAATTTAAAAATGTAGCCAACAAATGGTCCCAGGGGGTCTCGAACCTGTTTTCCGACAGCCCGCTGACGGACGGGTTTTGGGATGAGCTGGAGGAAAGTCTCATCGGCGGAGACGTAGGCATAGAGACGGCGGAGAGACTTATAGAGGATCTGAGACGCACGGCGATTGACAGAAGGATAGCCCATACGAGGGAGCTCAAAGGCGCGTTCGCCGATATACTCGTCGGTTGTCTCGCGGAAATTCCGGGCATGGGCAGTCCCCTGGAGGTGATCGACTCCCCCTCTGTGATACTGCTCGTGGGGGTGAACGGCAGCGGAAAAACCACGACGGCGGGCAAATTGGCAACAATGTTCAGGAACCAGGGGAAGTCGGTGATCTTAGCTGCGGCGGACACGTACAGGGCCGCCGCGATAGAGCAGCTAAAGGCGTGGGGGGAGCGGGCCGACGTTCGGGTCATTGCGCAGTCCCACGGCAGCGATTCAGCGGCGGTCGTCTTCGACGCGATACAGGCCGCGCGCGCGGCCGCGACCAATGTGGTGATAGTCGACACGGCCGGGAGGCTCCACACGAAATCGAACCTCATGGACGAGCTGGCCAAGGTGGGACGCGTCGTATCCCGCGAGGCCGGAGGCAATACGGAGTCCCTGCTCGTGCTCGACTCCGTGATGGGGCAGAACGGCTTCATACAGGCGGAGGTATTCAACAGGGCGATTCCTCTCACCGGAGTCGTGCTCACTAAATTCGACAATACAGCCAAAGGCGGCATCGCGATAAGCATAGCGCAGAAGCTCAGGCTTCCCATAAGATATATAGGTTTGGGCGAGGGGGCCTCGGATCTCGATCTCTTCTCTCCCAAAGAATTTATATTCGCCCTGTTGGGCATGGAGGACGCGAATGATAACGACAATTAATTCGTCCGACGTAAAAAGCGACATGTTGAAACCGGAGTCGAATGTTCAGGAGATTCTCCGCGCGCTCTATTTCTACGGGACGGATTACATAATGATAATAATGGGGCGGCGAGAGAGGCTGGTTCACAAGGAACAGCTCGTGGCGCTTCTCGAACAGGGACGCGAGAGGGCCACTATCGCGGATATAATGTCGGTAATCTTAAACGAACCTCTCTCGGCGAGGATGCAGATCGAGGATATACCCTCGGCCGCGACGCTTCTTGTTTTCGTTCAGCGAGGCTCGAACCAGTCCGGCGAATTGTCGCGCACAACGTTCGAGGCGTACAGGGATCGGAAAATCCGGGAGGATGAAGTCGTCATGGAGGAATGGTGGGGCGTGCCCCTGCCCCTCATACACATCGAAAATGAGAAGATCTTCATGAACGACAGAGCGCTCGAAGTGGTTCCGTGCGACGCTCAAACCATGGCCCGCCAGATCGACAGGATGAGACTCGACAGGATAGTGACGGTGCGTGACAAAAAGCGCGAGAAGACCTACTCCCTCCAGCCTCTGTCGGAAGGCACGTTTTTGCTGGAGGATATATCCGGCGATTTCGAGATGGCGGAGGAGCTCGTGTGGTGGGCTGCGGTCGGCCGCGCGTTTTTCCACAGGCTCGAGGAAAACGGCGCGGTA
>JAITOL010000111.1 GCA_031289955.1 Synergistaceae bacterium | reverse complement strand
GCCGGTGCGGACGAGGAGTATATTCGTCTTGCCGGTTTTCCCCCTGGGGTTCTTCTGGCCGTCGACGAACAGTTTGTCTGTAGGTATTATCGGGATGCCTCGCCACGTGATGAAGTTTTCACCGGCAATGCTTGTCGTCACCGGCGGCACTCCCCTTCTAGTGCATTCGCGCTCGAACGCCGCGACGGCCCTCGGGTGCGCGAGGAAGAACGACGGTTCTGTCCACACTTTCGTTATCAGCTCGTCGAGGTCGTCCGGCATCGGGCGCCCCGCGCGCGTCTGAACCCGCTGCGAATCCGCCGTGTTTTTCAGCAGACCGTAGTCGTCGTTGTTTATTATCTGGCTCTCCTGCCGCTCCTTCAGGCTCTCGATGGCGAGAGCTATCTGTTCGCCGGCCTGGTCGTAGGGGGAACTGTAGACGTCGGATACTTTCGTGTCGACGTTTATTATCGTGGAAATCGAGTTCAGCTGTATCTCGCGCGGCTTCTTCTCATATTCGATATAGCCCTGAGGAATGGCCACTTTATTCGGATCCTGGCTGCACAGTACGTCGAGCGGAGTCTCTCCCTCGACCACCCTGTTTACGCGATAGATGCCTGCCTCCAGACCCTTGAATTCCAGCACCTTCGTGAGCCACCTCGGGGTGAGAGCTCCATACTGCGGAGTGGTTTTGGTGACGTTTGCCAACTGATAAGCGGCTTCTCTGCCCAGCGCGTTGATCGGTAAGTCTGACATTGTGATCTCCCCTATCTTTTTTTATATTGCGGTCTATTGATTTTTCAATACTGCGGCAGGCTTTTATCCACGTCCCGGGCCCACGCGTTCACGCCGTCCTTCAAGTTGATGAGGCGTCCCTCGTAGCCGGAGTCGCGCAGAGCCCTTATGGCGAACACGCTCCGCTGCCCTATCTTGCAGAGGAACACAGCGTCGGCGGACGGGTCGAACTCGTCAACGCGTCGCGCCATCTGCCCCAGAGGGATATATTTCGCGCCCGGAAATTTGACGATGGCCCGTTCGTGAGGCTCCCTGATGTCGATCAACTGGAGCCTGTCGCCCCTGTCGATCCGCTCTTTCAACTCGACGGCGGTGATGGTTTCTATCGGGGCCTCGTCGGACGGAAGCCCGATCCCGCAAAATTGCTCGTAATCTATCAGCCCGCGTATCGTCGGCGACGCTCCGCATATCGGGCAGTTCGGGTCGCGCTCTATCCTCAGCTCGCGAAATTTCATGTTCCAGGCGTCGAACAGCAGCAATCTGCCGATCAGGCTCTCCGCGCCTCCGACGATCAGTTTTATCGCCTCGCACGCCTGTATCGTGCCGACGATTCCCGGCAGCACGCCGAGCACGCCGCCTTCCGCGCAGGAGGGCACCAGCCCGGGAGGAGGAGGCGACGGATAAAGACATCTGTAGCATGGCCCCTCTTTGGCGTAGAATACGCTCGCCTGGCCCTCGAATTGATATATGGAGCCGTAGACGTTCGGTATTCCCAGCAGCACGCAGGCGTCGTTCACGAGATATCGCGTCTGGTAGTTGTCGGTGCCGTCCGCCACAAGGTCGTAGCCGCTGAAGATATCGAGCGCGTTCTCGCTCGTGAGTCGCGTGTTGTGGACGACCACCTCCACTCCCGGGTTCAGTCCCTTGATACGATCCTTTGCGGACGCCGTCTTCGGCCTGTCGATATCCCTTGTGCTGTGTATTATCTGCCGCTGGAGGTTGGACGCCTCGACGAAATCGAAATCGACGACTCCAATAGTCCCGACCCCGGCCGCCGCCAGATATAACGCGAGCGGCGCTCCAAGTCCGCCGGTGCCGACGATGAGCACGCGCGACGCGGCGAGGCGTTTCTGCCCCTCCATGCCGACCTCGGGCAGCAGCAGATGACGGCTGTAGCGCGATATCTCGTCGTTCGACAGGTCGCGCGCGCGCGCCTCCGGGATGATGCTCGTCAAGGGTTCGAACCTCCCGCGATGGCGGGAACGAGCATCAGAATATCCCCATCCTTCAAGGGAGTGTCGAGTCCGCCAAGATTTTTGATGTTCGTGTCGCCGAGATAGATGTTGATGAATGATCGCAGCGTCCCGCCCTCGTCGTACAGGTGCTGCTTTATGTCGGGATATGAAGCGGCGAAGTCCGCTATAGCCTCAGCGATGATCGCGCCTTTTGCCTGTACTTCTGACTTCCTGTCCGTGAAAACCCGCAGAGCCGTTGGAATTTGTATCGTAACCGGCATAATAAAATTCCCTCCTCCATGTAGGATCACAATTCCTTTATAAATCGAGAGCGGTCGCCGTCCAGTTCCCAGCTCGTCAAATCCCCGGACACGCCGGACTTCACCGCCACTATCACATAAGAATACCACGGAAGGGCGTGTTCGCGGTCATAATCCGACGGAACCGCCGGATGGTCGGGATGGGAGTGGTAAAAACCGATCACGTCGAGACCCCGGGCACGCGCCGTCTTTTCCGAGGCCATAAAATCGTCCGGCCCGATTACGAAGCGGTGATACTGCTCTTCCGTCTCGCGCCCGTTGTGAATGGGCAGAATTTCCGAGACGACCCGCCCGCCGGAATCATCCATTGAACCGAGCAGAGCGCCGCAGCACTCGTTCGGATAGGCGCGCTCGCCCTCCGACATGATCGCCGCGGACGCCGAATCCGGCAGGACTATCATAGCTCCCCCCAGAATTCGTCCGACAGGTATCGGGTGCCCTGGTCGCACAACACCGTCACGACGAACGATCCTTCAGGCAGAGTTCTCGCCAGCGCCAAAGCCGCCGAGACGTTCGCGCCCGAGCTGACGCCGGCGAAGATGCCCTCCTCGCGAGCGAGGCGTCGCGTCATCTCGTAGGCTTCCTCCGTCGTGACCTCGACCACGTCGTCAGAAGCGTTTTCGTCATATATTCCCGGTTTTATGGTGGAGCCCATGTGCTTTGTCCCCTCTATCCCGTGAAACGGCGAACTCGGCTGCACCGCTAATATTTTTATCGTTTCGCTGAAATCCCGAAGCCGGCGCGAAACACCCATGAAGGTGCCGGACGTGCCCATTCCGGTGATGAAATGAGTGATTTTTTCCTCGGATTGGTTCCATATCTCGACTCCGGTCGTCTCGTAATGCGCTTTTGGGTTTTCCGGATTATTGTACTGGTCGGGATAGAAATACAGCTCAGGGTGCGACTCGACCTCGTCCTTGGCCGCGAGGAACGCGCCGTCGGAACCTTCGAGCGGGCTGGTCTCGATTATTTCCGAGCCGTAGCTCCGTATTATCCGCTTTCGTTCCGAACTCGCGTTTTGCGGCATATAAAGCTTCACGGGCCAATGGAGGGCCGCCCCTATCATCGCGTAGGCGATGCCGGTGTTTCCGCTGGTGGCGTCGATTATCGTCCTGCCCGGGGAAAGCTCGCCGCTCTTAATTCCGCCCTCGATCATAGCTTTTGCGGCCCTGTCTTTTACGGAACCGCTCGGGTTGAAAAATTCCGCCTTTGCCGCGAGCCTGACCCCCGGAACCTCTGCGGATATGTTGGGAAGGTCGATCAAAGGCGTGTTTCCGATCAGATCGAGAATGAGCATCCGTTACGACCTCCAGAGTCGGTGTGAAATAATTCACTTCACTCGCCATGTAAATTCATAATTCATACGTAAATAGTATGAATAACAACGCAATCATACAACCTAGCTTTGGCAAATGTCAATATCTGTCGTGTCTTTCTGGCTCGGCTATCTTCTCCGTCCTATCGAATTTCTATCGAACGTCCCAGAGCTTTTTCAAGCGGTTGGGTCAGGAAAAATCGACGATAGTGCTCGCGATCTGGCGGAGTTTGCTTAAGAGTGCCCTCGGCAATCCACGTTCCCTCTTTTTCGACAAGGTCGAGAAGTGAGTCTGTCAGCTGAACATCGAAGCTTGTATCCTCCCATTGTTCCGCAAGTTGTTCCCTGGTGATGACGCCTCCGTAATTTTCGAAAACCGTCTCCAGAGCTTCTGCTCTGTCCGAGCGCACTGTCGCGTCAGCTTTTACCAGCGCGGCGACGAATTTATTTACCGTTTCCCTGTCTCGTTCCGCGAAAGCGTTGGAGACAGCCAACACGAATCTGGAAATGTAGTTTTTAACCGGTATTTCCCGATATTCACCGCCCAGCGCATTTCGGGCCGCCGCGTAAACGTTTGGGAAAGGCGACGCCGCGTCGATGTCGCCGCGGACCAAAGCGGGCGCCATGTCCGGCGGAGCTACGTTTACGATCTCCGCCGCGATTCCTGCGGAGGCGAGTTCCGATTCCAGCAGATACGCGACATTCGTTCCGATCGTGACGCCGATCTTTTTGCCCGCAAGGTCCGCGATATTTTTGAAATCACCGGATTTGGCGGAGGCTATGATTTTGTGTCCGCTGTATTGGGACAACTCAGCCAAAAGAGCAAAGGGCTGTTCTCTCACCGCGCCTATCGCGACCGGAAATTCAGCCATCAAAGCGATATCGACCTGACCTCCTATGAGAGCCTCAAAACCCTCACGACCCGAAGGGAATGAAACAACCTCAACGTCCAACCCAGCTTCCTTGAACAGGTCGTCTCTGAACGCCACATCGACCTGGGGAATTTGCGTCATGGAACCTCCGGCGAGCACAACCTTTTCAAGCGCCGACGCCTCTCCTGCTCTCAACATAATGTATCCCGGCAATATAGCCAACGTCAAAATAACCGTCATCGCTAAAAAACCTGCCGATCTGTTTCTTTTTGCCATTGAAGAACGCATTGTGTTTCCTCCTTTAAGTTTGACTTTCAAGATCGAGCTTCAAATGTTCCAGAATTTCCGCTCGAAGTTGTTTTATGGTCGCGTCAGGACTGTTGAAACCGTAGTCGGTATAGTCGCTGACGTTGTACTTCTTTACAATCCGCCCCGGGCTGTGTGACATGACGCATACGGAATCCGCCAGATTTATCGCCTCATCGACGTCGTGGGTTACAAGCAAAGTGGTAAGCGGATGCGCGTCAAGTATTTTTTCCAGAAAAGCGTGCATCCCCAGACGCGTCTGAGCGTCGAGCGCCCCAAAAGGCTCGTCGAGCAGAAGCACCTTGGGTTCGCAGGCGAGTGTCCGCCCTATGGCCACCCGTTGTTTCATGCCTCCCGACAACTGTTCGGGATAAGTTTCAGCATGATTTTTCAAGCCGATTTCATTCAATATCGCAAGAGCCTTCTCTCTCGTCTGATGTCTGTTCAGAGACAACCGCCCGAGCGCGAATTCGATGTTTCCTCGCGCCGTAAACCACGGGAACAAAGCATATTGCTGGAAAACAACCCCTATATCGGAGGAGGGTTCCGTATATGCCCGACCATCCAATTTGATCTGTCCCGACGATGGAGCGATGAAGCCGGCAATGGCGTTTAGCAGTGTCGATTTGCCGCTCCCCGACGGGCCGATAAGCGCCGTGAAGCTGCCAGGCGGCAAGTCAAGAGAGGTAGGCAGGAGCGCGGACGCCAATTCTCCGTCAGATTTCAGGAAACTGACCGAGACGTTGTCTATCTGGACATGCCCCGCAGTAGTAATATCAGCGCCGATAGTCACGATACCTGCTCCCAGTGGACAACGCGCTTGGCTATTCTGCTGAAAATGGTATCGACCAGGGCGCCAAGGACTCCCAGCTCTATGAGCTGCGCAAACATCCAATCCGTTCTGATGTATTGGCGCGCTTCCTGCAGCCGATAACCGATTCCCGAAGAAGCGCCGGTGAGTTCCGCCGCGACAAGGCTCAGTAATGACAACGAGGCGCCAAGACGCAGACCGGTGGATATATGCGGCGCCGCAGCGGGCAGGATGACGGTGAAAAATTCTCGGGTTTTCGATACTCCCAGGATTTTCGAGACTTTCAGGTAAATACTCGGGACGAATTCTATGCCAATGTGGGTGTTGAACCAAACACTCAGAAAAACAGTGTACGAAATGATGAAGTATTTAGATTCCTCGCCGATCCCAAACCACACGATCGCTACAGGCGCCAGAGCGATGGCAGGTATGGGGCGCATTATTGATAAAAAAGGGTGCATCAGGGTTCTGAAAAAATAAACACGCCCCGTTATCACTCCGATGACTATGCCCAACCCGGCGCCAACCACAAATCCGACTACCGCCCTCGACAGAGAAACCGCGAAATCCTTGGAGAGTATCCCCGCTCTGTACAATTCGGCGAACGCTTTTGCTACGGACCAGGGAGACGGGAAGAGCGCCTCCGGAAATACCTTAACCAGAGAAATCACGCTCCAAATTATCAAAACCGCCCCGATCGATATGAAGACACGAAACAAGCGAAGCGACTCTGTCCTGAGTGAAGATCCGCTCATTATCGCATCCATGGTATTTCATGCTTCTGATAACGAAATGCTTTGAAAACGCTGTTGTGATAACCTTTTTCGCCGTAAACGCGCTCGACATCGGCGGGATATCTGTCAAAAAATGGAATCACGTATTCCCAGACGGTCTCACCTTCCGGAGTGACTTCGAAAAGACGCCCGAAAGCAGCCTCGTTGACGAGGGTATTTCCGCCCGGAAGGCGTTGCGCGTTGCCCATGTACGGAGTGAAAAAAGACGGCGCTACCTGGTCGCGATACTCCCAAATTACCTTTCCGGACGGAGAAAATTCAACGACCCTTGAAAACGGCGTGCTGTTTCCCGGCCTGTAATTGCCATTGTCGAAAGCGAGTATATTGCCGTTGCCTAGTTCTGCGGGAGCGTGCTGCTGCGCCGCTATGTCCCTGCCCACACGCCAAACGATTTCTCCGCTTTTTGGGTTCACGGCTATGATGCCCGAAGTGACGCGCAGGCTCATCAAAACGAGACCTGTATGAGTTTTAGCCAATCCGTTTACATAGGGCCAATGATAGCGGGGCATAATCGGTTCGAATGGAAATATGGCCGGGTCGATGTGCTCCCAACTGCGCCACACCCACACCAATTGTCCTTCCCTGTCAACCTCTTTGACGACATCGCCAACAAGAGGCATACCCTCGCCCAGTGTCCCAAGCTTCTCTCTCAAACATTCCGCCGTTTCCTCCGGCAGTTTTTCGGCGGTTGCGTAAATCAAATGCCCATCCGGCAGCCAAACAGCGTCGTGATGATGCCCCGGATCCCGATATTCCCAAACGACCTTGTCGTCGGGCGTCACTTCCTGGAATAACCCTCCATGCCAGACGTGCCAGAAGGGATACAGAATTTCGGCGTCAGGATCAACCCCATCGTACCCGAGATTTCCATTTTGCAGCAATACCGCGTGACGTCCCGGCCGCACATTTCGGCGCCACCTATGCGCGATGTTTCCGCGCTCGTCGATAAGATATACAGCTCCGCCGCCTGTCAAAGGCGCGAACAAAGTATATCCGCCTTCCGATTTTGAAGGGGCGTAAGCGATAATGCCGATGGATTTACGCCTTTCGGTGATCTGGTCTATGACGTTTTTTTCGTTATGAAATGTCTCTGATGCGACCATATTTTCACCCCCATCTTCGATATCCGCGCCTGGCATACTAAAAAAATTCAGCCCCCGACGGATGGCTGAATTTTTTCAACAACCAGTCTCAAACACAGCGGAAAAATCTATATATATCACGTGACTGCAAACCTTCCGATACAACAATGGAGGAGTTCTTTATATCCCGTGACGCAACAGATAGTACATTTCACATCCAGCTGTATGATTGTCATGGCCGCTCTCCCCCGCGCGAAATCTCAAAATTTTAATTAACTATTAACCTATATGAATATATTAAAAAATTATACATTTATGCTCATCAGTGTCAATAGCTTTTTTGAAGGTTATGAAAATCAAATCTTGCCATGAAGGAGATATGTATGAATTTGGATAAATACGCAAAACACAAACAAGGGGGATGTCCGATAAATGCCGCCGCTGCGCCTTAATTTTCTCTTACATGTACCGGCTGGCGCTTAAGCGTCTGATCGATGACTTTCAAGAGCGTGGAGAGCTCGACAGGTTTTCCGATATGCCCATTCATCCCGGCAGATATTGCCTCCTGCAGGTCTTCCTTGAAGACGTTTGCCGTCAGCGCGATGATAGGAACAGACTTCGCGTCCTCACGCTCAA
>JAITOL010000164.1 GCA_031289955.1 Synergistaceae bacterium | reverse complement strand
GCATAGGAGCGGCGAATTACTGATGAGGAAAAAACTCGCGTCCCTGATGCTCATTTTCGCGCTGACGCTCACTGCCTTCGCGGGCGCGGGAGGATTCACGCCCCGCCCCGCTGAAGCCTCGCTGATGAAAGACGCTGTGTTGATGGTCGCCTATGTTGCCGAGCTGGCCATTCTGTGGGGCGAACTGTACGCCGTAAAGATATCGAGAGGGCACATACTGGACCGGATGAAGCACATACATGATCGCTCGCTGGTCGAGATGCGGTTTGACACCACGATGTACGCCCACGACCACAGGGCGCTCTCTACCGATGCGCGGGTAAACCCTCCCGATTCTCTCAGCGCGGTGAAACACCTGTACGCCGAGCTATACGACGCGGGCGGCATATCGTTCGGCGCGTCCGCGCCAAACAACATGGAGATTATGAAGTTCACAACTGGCCGAGCGGGCGCGGCAAGGCCTGCGGGGTTTCCCGATGATTTCAGGGAGAGCGGAGAATCGCTCCGAAAATACGCGCGGGGATTGCTGGACGGCAACGAGGAGGACACAGCGCGGATGCTGATATACCAGGATCACATTTGGAAGATGCACGAAGCCCTCCTGTACGGTCACAAGAGCGACGGCAAGCCCGACAAGTACAAGGGCCTCCCCGACCTTCCCGGATGGTACACGGATTATCTTAAAGATGGCAGTACGCCCGAGGAGATAGGTGAGGTTCTCAGGTACTTTGTAAATCATGCGGGGTTTTTTGACGCCAAGGAGAAATACGATGAACTTATGAATACCTATGGGGATCGCGTATTTACCAGCTCATTCGTGGATGAGTTTCTTGGACGCGCGGGCCCCGGCGACGACGAACTGGCCGACCTGTGGACGGAGGAATACAAGATAATGAAGGATTATCACGACCAGCTGCCATACAAAGAAGCCGACCCGGACGACTTCCTCGACTACGCGTGGGATGACGACGACAAGAAACCCGCCCTGCCGGATGAGATACCGCAAGGCCCCGGTTACCGTTCGACCTTACAGGCGTCCGGGCAGATTTCCAATTTCAAGAATAACATAATGTCCAACGTAAGGGTCGGCATTGCGCGTCGCGCGGAGGCGAACGCTAAATTTTCGCTCCACGAAACGCAGATGCGCGCGGACAGACACAGGGCATTTGAAAGAGCGGTGGGAACGTGGACAAATTCCAGCACAGGCACGGGTTATTGAAGAGGGCTGTCGCGGCGTTCCTGGCCGTCGCCGTCCTGGTCTCGTGTTTCCCGGCGCCCCCCGCTGAAGCCTTCGTAGAGGAAATAGTGGCTGCCATCATCATAGCGGCCTGCGAAGCAATAGCGCATTTTCTGTACGGTAAGATCGAGGACACGGCGGAGGAATCTCTCGAATCCATTGCGAAGCATATTTTGTATGAGGGCTTGAGGATAGACCAGCAACGCAACCAATTCGACCTGGAAAAAAAACTATACGATCTGGATCATAAGGCGCTCAGCGACGGGATGACATTTTTGGACGACATTTCCTCTATGTTGAGGGATACCTTCAGCGCCTCATACCGCTCCGACGGGAGGAACTTCACCGACTCCTGGAACAGGGCGGGTTTCGAAAGAGCGACGCCGGGATATCGAACCCCCGGCGCGTCGCCTGTCATCTTCTCCGCAGAATATGACAGGCTCGTCCACGATATGACGGATGACTACGTGCCGGGGTTCGCCCTTGGCAACCATGCTTCGGCAGCGGATCTGGCAAGTTTTTCCTCCTCGGCCTCCGTTGCGACGACATTCATGATGAACGAGGCTCTGATGGAAGCCGGTGAATTGACAAATGGCGGCTACCGGCAGGCGGCGTTTGAACAGGCGGTGGGAACGTGGAAAAATCTTGCTGGAGCAACACGGGAATGGTGAGGGGCAAATTCGCGAAGCTCATCGCGTCAGCCCTGCTGGTGATGGCAATGCTTTTCGCCTCTCCCGCACTGTCATGGGCCGCGCAGTCTGGCGGTGGCGGCGGGGGAAGCGAACCGGCGGAAGAGGACAGCGACCCGGAGAAGGCCCGGCTTCAAAAGGATATCCAAACGGCGGCGCTCCTCGTCATGCTGGAGATAATGGTCGGCATAGAATCGGCCTTGGAGGCCGATATGTACGACGAATACAAGGACAACTATAAATTTGACCACAAAAAACTGACGGATATAGTGAACCCCACGATGTATGGATACGAGACCATAGCGCGTGAGGCGGAGGGTTATCGCTACAAGGGATCGCCGGGCGGGGCGGATATCTATTCGGATATATACAGGCAACGCATGAACGATTGGCACGACGCCATAACAGGGGCCGCGGAGGACAACTCCAAGGAGGCCAGCCTGCTGATGAATAACGCGCAAAAGTGGATAACGGACATGCACAACGCCTCAATGAACGCGGAAGGCTACATGCAGCTCTTGCAGGCCGGAACGCAGGAGACGAACTATCTGAATATGGAGCTGCTCCAGCTGAGAACCGACAACCTCAGACGGATAGACATCCGTCTCCTGGAGCCGAAAGAAAACAGGCAAAACGATATTGACGAAACCTCGGCGTTCGACCAAGCGATTGGCACATGGACCGCCGCCGGAACAGCCGAGGAGTATTGAGGATTGGGACGATACGGATCCAAGCTCTCTACATGTGCGATTTGCGTCACTTTTCCCTGATCAATTCAATATCCTCGCTCGACAATATCGCTACCAGAGTTAAAAGAGTAGTTCCGCTTGCATAAGGCTCTCCTTTGGCGTTCTGGACAAATAGTTTTGATCCGTATAACCCTGGTCGTTTATACATTTCATCCACACGCC
>JAITOL010000133.1 GCA_031289955.1 Synergistaceae bacterium | reverse complement strand
AATCGCGCTTTTGCCTATGGCGCGGTTTTATGGGTATCGCGAGTGGCGCACTACGAAGATGTTACAGACGCAACGACGCTTACAGCGGTAAAGGCTTCAGGGGCTCTGACGGATGGAGCGGAAATTGATCCCGTCGATGTGCTGAAATTCACGGCGGCATCCGAGGGAACTTGGGGAAACCATATAACTGTGAAGGTAGCGGAGAGTGCGCTAAACCCGACCGACCTGTTTTCACTGAGAATTTATGACGGCGAAGAGATCGTTGAAAGCCTTGACGATTTATCGTTAGATGAGGACAGTGACAGTTATATCGGTAAAATTTCCTCGTCGTACGTCGAAATTACCGATCTCGATGCCGGAAACCCGGCTATTGATTCCACAGTAACGCTCGCTGGCGGAGAGGATGGATTGGCTGAACTTTCTGATGCGGACTTCATCGGGGACAAGGCTGCCAGAACAGGATTTTTTGCCTTTGGCGAAGTTGATGACGCTATACAGATCGCGGTTCCGGGCATAATCTCTCCCTCGCTGGTCGCGGCTGGGTTGGCTTATTGCGAAGGACGCGGCGACTTGGTTTATATCGCGGAGACTCCATTCGATACCGAAACGCAGGATGCTGTCGATTTTCGCCTTGGCCGTGGCATGTATTCGCATGGAGCATTTAATTCCAGTTTTGGAGCCATGTATTTCGGTAAACCGAAGGTCTATGACATCGTGCAGCGGAAAGAACGTCTTGTCTCCGCTACGGGTGACGTTTTAGGCGTCATGGCATTCAACGATTGGAGTACAAACGAATCAAGGGTTCCAGCCGGCGTAAGGCGAGGTAAGCTACGTAACTGTCTTGGCTTCGACGTAAATGTCGGAACAACCGCACGGGGCGCGGACGGCGACTACCTCTGCGAGAATCAAATAAACCCTCTTTGCTCTTTCACGGATACCGGCCCTGTCATATGGGGCGCTCAAACCTTACAGCGGGAGGCGTCACTGCTGCGGGAACTTAATGTCCGGCGAATGACAATCGTGATGAAAAAGGCTTGTACGGCTTATGCAAGGGTATTCATTCACGAGCCGAACGATCCTGTCTCATGGCGTCTCTTCTGGCTGGGGTTGGAGCCTAAATTCAGAGAGTGGAAGTCGAAGCGGTGGCTATACGACTACCGAATCGAATGTGACCAGAACGCGGAAAGTCTTGATGACGCTAAGATCAACGTACCCGAATCAGTTCAGCGGGGCGAGTTCATCGTCAAGATATTCTACAAACCTATGGTTGGCATCAAGTGGATTCTGTTATACGGGATCATAACCAGACTCGACGCGAAATATGACGAGTCCATTATTGAACTGGCGGCGGCATAGGAAGGAGGAACGAGAATGGGCGTTATACCAGTCTTTCCGGGTAATCCGAGACAAAAGCACCAGTTTATCGCGCGAGTTGACGGTTTCGATACCGCGTGGTTCGAGGAAGCGACGATACCGTCAGCGGAGCATGAGATTGACGAGTTCAACCCGGCTGGAAGCGTGAGATCGACAAAATTCGCCGGGCGAACAACTTTTGATGATCCCGTTTTGAAGAAAGGGATGCCCTCTGATTCAGGCGATTTGGTAGCGTGGAATTGGTTGACTACCGCGACCAATACCGAACGCGGTGAATTAGGTGATCCAACGGTGTATAAAAAAGACGTTGAAATTGTTCATGTCGATCGCGTCGGCTCGCCGATTCAGACATGGACGCTCATAGGGGCGTTCGTGAAAAAAATTGAGTGGGGCGACAACTCCGGAGCGTCATCCGAACATGTAGTGGAGACTATTACGCTCTCGATTGACGACGAAAGGGTGTCATAGAATGGGGAGCCCTTCGGGGCTCTCCTGCATTTTTAAGGAGGATCATGATGGGAATCGAATTAACGCTGCCTTCCGGCAAAAAAGTGGAAATTACCCCAGTAGATGGAAAAACAGAGCGCCTGATTGAGGACAAAAAACTTCTCCAAAGCGGCGCGTTTATTGATAAATACCTCTCGTCTCGAATAGAGGCAGTTGATGGCGACCATTCTTTGACGCCGCAGCAGAAAGAGAAAGTGGTGTTGGATATGCTTTCGGGCGACAGGAACTATATGCTTTACAAACTTCGCATAGAATCATACGGTCCAGAGATGATCTTCAACTACGAGTGTCCCTCGTGCAAGAAAACGAGCGGATATAAAGTCGACCTGAACGAGATGTTAGAGGACGGGACGGTAAAGGTTTACCCATACAGAGATGAAGCGTTGCGCGTGGAGCTTCCGCGTAGTGGCGGTTATGCTCTGATAGAGTACATGACAGGGCATGATGAGCGCAGACTGGCGCAGTTAAAAAGCGCATCGTTCTGCGACGCGACGCTGATTAGAATTGCCGAACTCAATGGTAATCCCCCAACCCGCAAGGATTTGGATGATCTGATTGGGAAGGACTTATCCGCTATACGCAATGGAATCAGTGAAATGGCGAACGCTGGACTCGTAAGCACGATTGAACTGACGTGTCTTGATTGCGGGAAGGACTACACAGTGGGGTTGGCGTCGATTATGGATTTTTTCGCGCCCTGGAAGACGAGCACGGAGAGTGTTGGGCCGTAGAAGAAGAGGTATTTTTCTTGGGATATCACCTCCATTGGGCGCGCGACGAAATTTTAGAAATGCCGCGCGAAGTGCGGCGGTGGCATGTGTTTCGGCTCAAAACACAGTTGGAACATGAGGCGAAGATGATTAAGAGATAGCGACGGGCCGCTCCGAGAGGAGCGGTCTGGTTTAATTCAAATCGACGCTCAAATCCCCATCAACTCGCACGACGGCCTCCGGTGCGCTCTTTTGCTCCTCGTTCCTCGTGCCCAGCGCGGAGGTCAACGCAACCAACAGGAGCAGTGCCACGGCGACGCAAATCAAGACCTTCGCGAATTTGATGATGGCAGGAGTGACCACCCCAAAGGCAAGGATAAGGACGAGCAGAAATACGAAACAGAGAAGGATCGAGAAGAAGATTGATACCATGGGGGTCAACTCCCTTCAATAACAGTATTATACGTCACCGAGCGAAAGGAGGCTATTCGATATGTACTCAATGGGAGCAATCGGACTCGGCATAGTCCTTTCCCTGAAGGACAACGCATCTGCCATGCTGGACAAGGTGCGGCAGAAAATCACCGGGCTAAGCGGCGTTTCATCGGAGATGATCAAGAATTTCCAGTTGGGCGCGAAAAACATGCTTCTCGGCGTTGGCACTATGGCAGCCGGGGCGTTTCTTCTCAAGGCGGCGTTCGGAGAACCGATAGAGGCGGCGATCCGTTTTGAATCTGTCATGGCCGACGTCAATAAAGTCGCGAATTTTACGACACAGGAATATAGCGCTATGTCCGCATCGTTGATCGAAATGTCGAAACGCGTACCGATGGCGGCAGCGGGACTCGGAGAAATAATGGCCGCTGCGGCACAGGCCGGGATAGCGAAAGAAGACCTCGAGGAGTTCACAGAAGACGCGGCAAAAATGGGAGTCGCGTTCGATATTTCCGCGCAAGCAGCCGGAGACGCAATGGCAGGGATGCGCTCCATCTTTCAGATAGGGCAAAAGGATGTTGTCCTTCTTGGGGATGCGGTCAATTACCTTGCGAACAACATGAACGCAACGGCTTCTAATATATTGAACTTTCTCAATCGAGGCGGCAGCATCGGCAAAATGGTCGGCATGACTCAACAACAAATCGCCGCGCTCGGTGCGACATTCATAGATTTAAAAACCCCGCCGGAAGTCGCGGCGAGGGCATTTAACTCGCTTGCTATGACGATGACAAACGCGTCTAAATCCACAAGCGCCGCACAAAATGCGTTTAAGGCGCTCGGTTTATCGGCTCCAGAGATGGAAAAAGCGTTTAGAGAGGATGCGACTGGCGCGATTCTAACATTTCTTGATGCTGTGAAAAAATCAGAAAATCCGGTTGGAATCCTCAAGGATATCGTTGGTCAGGGTTTCGCCGATGATATCGCGAAGCTGGCAGATGGCAATGAAAAACTGAAAGCGGCGCTTGGAATGGTCGGCGAGCAGTCAAAATATGCCGGGTCGATGTTGGAAGAGTACGAGGTGCGGTCGCGCACCGTTGAAAATGCTCTTCAGCTTCTCTCAAACAGAATGGAAGCGCTCAGGCTAAAGATAGGCAACATCCTTTTGCCGATTTTCGGAGCGCTGGTGAATGGTGTAAGTAGTTTTATCGATAAACTCTCGAATTTGCCGACTCCAATATACGCAGTACTTTCCGCCGTTATTGGTCTCTCTGGCGTTTTT
>JAITOL010000100.1 GCA_031289955.1 Synergistaceae bacterium | reverse complement strand
GCGCCCGGCGTTCGCCATCTGCGCGCATGCCTGAAGCAGCAGAGTCGACTTCCCCACCCCCGGCTCGCCTCCGAGGAGCGCGACCCCTCCGTTTATCCAGCCTCCCCCGAGCACCCGGTCGAGCTCCTCTATGCCGGACGATATTCTCTCCTCGGGATGCACGGCGGCGCTCGAAATCGGTTCGACCCTGGAGACGGATATTCTGCCGGTTTTGTCCTCCTTCAAGGGAGCTTCCTCCGTCATTGTCCCCCACTCGCCGCAATCGGGACATCTCCCCACCATCGCTAGGCTTACAGAGCCGCACTCGGAGCAGCGATAGCGAGCGGTCGTTTTTTTTGCGCTTTTGGATGTTTTAGCCATGCGGGTTTCGATTATCCCCATGGCCAGGAGACTCGCCGGCCTCCCTCGCCGTGAAGGGCCATCCTGAGCTCGTCGAACGCCGGGGACGCGAGAAGCATTTTCGAGCAGTTCGCCCGGCTCATCGTGTCGAGCGTATGGGAATCCGACGACCTGATGAAGACGCGGGAGGGATATTTCTTCCGCCATTCGTCGGCTTGCTCGGAATCAAGATGGGCCGAGAGCTCTATCGCGTCGACGGGATAATCCCGCGGGAACGGCCCCAGAACCGCCGGATACGCGAAAACAGGCCTGTCCACGTGGGCCAGGATAGTTATCGCGCCATGATCGTTCGCTCGGGCAACTATCGTGTCGACGTCGTAACCGGCCCCCTGTATGAGGAGTGTCTCCTCCATACGGAGGATATCGTCGTTAGAATCGACCACGACCTGATAACCGAAGATGTCCGGATCGTTTTTGATCGGGGGCATCTTGAGCCACAGCCAGTTTTTGAAATCGAGAGCGGATGAGTATTCGGGAAATATCGTGACGACGTGGATATCCTCCGCCGTCTGCACCTCTATAGCGGGCAGAACGAGGGGGGTTCCGGAGGCCAGTTTCGCTATGGCTGGAAAATTCTCGCAGGAGTTGTGATCCGTGATGGCGATGACGTCGAGCCCGGCCTCGCGGGCGCGAGCGACTATTTCGCGCGCTCCCATCTCCAATTCTCCGCACGGAGACAGAACCGTGTGGAGATGGAGATCGACCCAGTAATATTTCAACCCGGCATCCAAATATTTTACCCCGCGAGCCCGAGACGCCCGAGTTCGATACAGGTATCGAATATGGACATATCCGAAGTCGCGAGAGCTATACGCTCGTCCTCGCACCGCGCGACGAGATCCGCCGCCGGCATCCTGCCGGACGCGATGATTATCAGGGGAATTTCTTTTAAAACGGCGACCGCGGCCACGTTGAGATGCGTCTGAATCGTTACCCAGGCAGCCCCGTCGGAATCTCCGCCCATTATGAAGCTCAGGAGATCGCCGACAGCGACTCGCTCCGTAGTTTTTTCTCCGTCGCCCCGCGCATGAACTTTCGCGTTCAGAGCGGAACAGATGTCGGAAACAGATTTTTCAGGCATCGACAACACCTCCCGAGGGTCATTATAACACCAGAGCTTGTGAAATAGCGTCGTTCGAGAGGCTTTTCTCAGGTTTGACCTGGATAACAAAGCATGTTATTCTTTTTATGCGAATCGCAAATTTTAGCAGGATATAAGGGGGCGTCTCTATAATGATAAGTCAAAAAGCGTTATTTTTCCTGGCAGGCGTAGCGGCTGGGGCGGGCGCGGTATGTTTCGTGAAAAGCGCGGCGGGAAGGAAGACGGCCGTCGCGATAGCGGCGAAGGGGCTCGAGCTCAAAAACTGCGTCGCGAAAGCGGTCGAACGCACGAAAGAAACCGCGAGCGACATCGCGGCGGAAGCCAAGCATTCGCTGGAATCCAAGACGGACGCCTGAGCTCACCCTTTTAACGTTCAATGGAATATAAAATAGTTCACGAGATTCCGGGGCGCGTCCGCGTACACTGTCCGGCAGGTACGTTCGATATGCCGGAATCCCGCGTAATAGAGGCATTGCTCGAAACCCAGAGCGGCGTCATGAGCGCGGCCGCCTCCCACATAACGGGGAGCATCCTGATCCATTATGAAGACGGCGCGCGCGACTCCATCCTGGAGGCCATTCGTCTGCTCGACGAGACATTTTACAGGGGCATCGACATCGATGGCATGATCCCCGCGAGCCGGGAGAGTCTTGGAGATTCGCTCCTCAAGATGACCGCTGGCGTTTTGGCGCGTTCGCTGCTTCCCGCGGCGATACGCGGCGCGATCACATTTTTTCGCGCGCTCCCCCTTTTATTCCGCGGGCTCGAGAGCCTGGGCCGCGATGGGCGTTTGAACGTTTCGGTTCTCGACGCTTTCGCCATAGGGGCATCCATGTACAGGAGGGATTTCAGCACCGCGGCCCTGGTTACCACGCTTTTGGGATTGGGCGATCTGCTTGAAAGCTGGACGCGCAAAAAATCGAGAGACAGTCTGGCCGACAGCCTCGCTATTCATGTGGACAAACTTTGGATACGAAAAGACGGACAAGAGACTCTGATACCGATGCGCGAACTCGAAATCGGAGATGAGGTCGTCATACGCGCCGGCAGCGTCATCCCTGTGGACGGAGTCGTTGTCGAAGGCGAAGCCATGGTCAATCAATCCGCCATGACGGGAGAATCCGAGGCGATACTTCGCGAGCCGGGTCTCTCCGTCTATGCGGGAAGCGTCGTCGAAGAGGGCGGGTTGGTCATTCGCGCGACGGCTTTCGACAGAGAGTCGCGCATCCATAAAATAGTCGAGTTAATAGACGAATCCGAGGAAAGAAAAGCCGACATACAGAACCGCGCGGAAAAATTGGCCGACGCCATTGTGCCATACAGCATACTTCTGGCCGGAGGCGTATACCTTTTTACAAGGGACGCGGCGAAAGCGATGTCCGCTCTTCTTGTCGATTACTCGTGCGCGATAAAGCTCTCCACCCCGCTCGCCTTTCTCTCCGCAATGAGGGAGGCGGGCAGACTGGGAATACTCGTAAAGGGAGGGAGGTTCCTCGAGTCGCTTGCCGCCGCCGACACTGTGGTTTTCGACAAGACGGGGACTCTCACCGTGGCCGTTCCATCGGTCTCCAAAGTCGTCCCATTCAGCGGATGGAAACGCGAGGAGGTGTTGCGAAACGCCGCGTGCCTGGAGGAACATTTCCCACATTCGATAGCCAGGGCGGTGGTAAAACAGGCGGAGATCGAAAACCTCACGCACAAGGAAAAACATTCTACCGTCGAATATCTGGCGGCCCACGGCATCGTTTCCCATATCGAAGGAAAGAGGGCGCTCTTAGGGAGCGCGCATTTCGTCTTCGAGCACGGAGAAATAGTGCCGACCGCCGAACAAAAGAAAACGATCGACCGCGAGAGCGCGTTCCACTCTGTGCTATATCTGGCGATAGGCGACAATCTCGCCGGGATCATCTGCATAGAGGATCCGCTCAGGGACGACGCGCACGACGTCGTTTGCGACCTTCACGGCGCGGGAGTTAGGCGAGTCGTCATGCTGACTGGCGATAACGCGGGGGTAGCCGGGAACGTGGCCGCCAAAATGCGCATGGACGAGGTATATTCTCAATTGCTGCCGGAGGACAAGGCAGGAATAATCAATCGCATGAAACAGGAGCGGTCGGTGGTTGTCATGGTCGGCGACGGCATCAACGACTCCCCGGCGCTGGCGTCCGCGGACGTGGGCGTCGCCATGCACGGAGGCGCCGATATAACGAGGGAGGTGGCCGACGTCGTGCTGACGGAAAACAGGCTGCGCGACATCGTCGTATCGCGAAAGCTGGCCGAAGGTCTGATGCGCAAGATTTACCGCAACTACGCGTATATAGTCTCCTTGAACTCGCTGCTGCTGGCGCTCGGCATCACCGGAACGATCTCCCCCGGCATGTCGGCTCTGCTCCACAACATGTCGACGATAGGTTCGAGCGTTTTCAGCATGATGCCGATTTTAGATACGAAAAATGAAGAGGAAAAGCGATGATAGAAAGTTTCATAGAAGGCAGAATCCGCCTCAGGTCTCCCCTCCTGGCGGACAAAACCCTCGCGGGACGATTCATGGAAGTGATTCTCACCATAGAGGGAGTCAGGGCGGCGGAGGTCAACAACAGAACATGCGGCCTCCTGTTGGAGTACGACACGAAGCGAATTCCCATGCAAAAACTCCTCAAAGCCGCCCCAATACTCGAATCCGTAGCCGAACTGACGAAACTGGACCCAGATAAACGCTTTAGCGCGCTTGAAGAGGCGCTGGACAGGCTGAAGGAAGTTCTTGCTTAAGATGCGCTAAACGAAGAGACAAATCGTGACACTGACAACGAACTTCTCGGAAAAGAGATAACTGAATTCAAGGCCGCCGGACGCTTGCTGAGCAATAAAGAAAAGGAACTGCTGAAGGTGAAATGCGTACATGTTTAAAGAGGGTCAAATTGTATGGATAAATTTCCCTTTTTCAGACATCCCAGGGGAAAAGAATCGTCCGGCATTTGTGTGGGAAGATTTAGGACAAGAAGTCATTGTCAGCATGATTACATCCCAAATTCGCGGAGATTACTGGGAAGTCCCGATAGAACCCGATATCCTGAATAATCTCACCAAGCCATCGGTAATAAAAATTGATAACACAATCCGTTAAGCTGGACGGCGATATCCGCGCACGTTATGAGGGAAGCTATAACTGAAATATGCACCGCTCCGAATCGCGGGCCGCGTCAGACACTGACCGCGCCCGCGACTCGGACTCCGTAGTATGACCGAAGCCAGTGTGTCGATTATTCCGGCTTCCTGCCTTCATCAGGCCTGTTGATATTTCTCGTCACGAACATCAGCGCGATGGTTCCCGCCACGAGCAGCGTCGTGCCGCCCAACAGCGCGTAATCCTCCATGCGAAGGATGAAAAAAAGCAGCGCGTAGAGCATGCCCTGAACGACTGCGGTGAGCATCGCCGGGCGGCTCTGGCGGAGCGCTGACATCACGTATCCGCTCGTCATCGCTACATTGAGCACGGACGCCAGAATATACGCCGGCGTGAAAGCGATATGTTCCGACGCGGCCAAAAGGATGAGGTAGAAGATGGACAATCCGGCCCCTATCACTATATATTGGGCCATATTCAGCCATATGTGAGTCTTTTTGGCGTAGTAATGCTCGAATATAACGACGCCCAGAAATATCAGGGCGATGAAAAGCATCCCGTATTTGACCGCTCGGATCAGAAGCGAATAATGGAACACGGGCTCGAAAAATTCGACGCCCACGATATATTCCCTTATGCGGTGACCGCCGGTCTCCGGTGTCCGCTCGAACCCGAACTCGGACGAATCGGCGTGTTCGGAGACCATGTCCCATTTTTCGACATCGTCGAACTGGGGATAGTTGCGGACGAGATTAGGAATGTCCCACTCGGCGGAAAAACCGCCCTGCGTTATGCTGCGCGACGACGGCAGCCCGGAACCGGTGAAATTAGGGTGAGGCCAGTCGGAGCTGAGTTTCAATACGCTCGACACGCCTATGGGCGTCAGGTAAAGCCTTCCGGAACCATTTACGGACACATCGAAATCGAAGCTGAACATCTCGCCGTCTTCCTCGCCCGACAGATCGCCCTCGACGGAGAAACCGGTCGGCAGAACCTTGAGACCTCCCGTTCCCGGCAGGAAGGTGTATGTATGTCCGGCGAACTCGAGGTCGCTTATGCTCCGGATGGATTTTGTGCTCGTTATGCCTACTACGAATGTGGCTTTGTCCCAGTGCACCGCCACGACATTCTGCCTTATCTTGAAAAGATCCGACTTTCTGAAATTGCCGGATACCTTCATGTCGGCCGTGTACACCCTCGTCGAGTATATGGTGCGGCTCCTGAGCTCAGTGGATATTTTGCCGTCGACCGACAGATCCTCGGGCAAAACGAGCGCCGCGTGCTCTTCCTCCACATCCCTCACAACCCGTTTTGTCGTCCGCTCTCCGCCTCTGGACTGTTCGAGGGCGAATTCGGCGGCGGTGAGCGGAACTTCCTCCGCGACCTGATAGCGCACCGTATAAGGAACTGACAGCACAGGCCCCGTCAAAATCTGGCTGTCGCCCCATGTCGACGATATTTCCTGTACCACCGATCCGTAGAGGCGATTGCGCTCCAGCGTCAAATCGTAAATGAAACCGAGCGGTATCGTCATGAGCCCCGCGATTATCGCGACCGCCGCCATTCGGGCGATTATGGACTGACGACCGAGTATTGCCCGAAGAGAGCGGAGATCCCCCCATTTCGGCGCGGGCTCGCCCTCCTGAACGGTGGCCCTTCTCCAGAGCCACCACACAGTAACAAGCACAGCTCCCAATACTCCAAGAAGCAGAAGAAAAAACACCAACCCTACGATAGTCCACATCATTATTCCCCTCCCGTTCGATATACAGGCCCAAATGGCGCGCTGCAATTCACACGTATTACGCATTGCGGTATATTATAAAGCGATATAGCCCTATGTCAAGCGGTCAAATTTGCGGTTGGAGTTTCAGGCGTGGCGCTCACAAAAAACCGGGCCTGAATTCAGACCCGGCCGTTTATATTTTTATATCGTGCCGAACGAATTTACTCCGATGAGTCGCTGCCGGGCGAGTTTTCCTCTTCCCGCGCCTTGAGGAAATCCCCTATCGTCATGGATATTTCCTCGGTGGGTATCTGAGGACCGCGATCTTTGTTCTGCCTGCGATCATCGTCGCGCCTCGGACGATGATCGCGCTCGCGTTCCGCCGGGGCGCCTCCATCGTCGCGTGAATGTCTTTCGCCTTCAGGCTGAAGCGACTTCAGGGAGAGACGTATCCTGCGCGTTGCGGGATCGACTTCCAGGATGCGGGCCGTTACCTCCTGCCCGACGCTCAGGACGTCGCTCGGTTTCTCGACTCTCGCGCGGCTGAGCTGGGATATGTGAATGAGCCCCTCTATTCCCGGCTCCAGTTCCACGAACGCGCCGAAGTCCGCGAGGCGGATGACCTTCACGGGCACGTCATGTTCTTTAACGAAACGCGACTCTATTCCGCGCCACGGATCGTTGAGCTGCTTGTAGCCGAGGCTTATGCGTTTGCGCTCGTTATCCACTTCGAGCACGACCACGTCAACCTTCTGGCCGCGTTTCAACACTTCTTTCGGATGTTTGATGCGGCTCCAGCTCAGATCTCCGATATGTATGAGCCCTTCGACTCCGGGCTCGATCTCCACAAACGCGCCGAAATCGGTCATGTTCGTGACAGTGCCCTCGGCCTCGGTTCCCTTCGGCCAGCGCTCGGACGCAGTCTCCCAGGGATCGGGGAGCGTCTGGCGCATGGACAGGGAAATGCGGTTCTTCTCGCTGTCGATGCCAATTACCTTGACCTTGACCGTGTCGCCCTTGTTGATGACGTCTTTCGCCTTGACGTTGCGCTGCCAGGCAAGTTCCGTTATATGTATCAGGCCCTCTATGACCCCGAGATTGACGAAAACGCCGAAGCTGGTGATGCTGCTGACTTCGCCCTCGAGGACGTCTCCCTCGTGGACGGTATCATAAAACTTCTCACGCTCGGCGCCCATCTCCTCCTCGAGTATCGAACGTCTCGAAAGAACGAAGCGGCGCTTGCGGCGATCACGCTCTATGACTTTGACAGGGAATATTTGATCCACCAGCCTGCCGGGGTTGACTCCACGCCCTTCCTCCGCGAGGTGGGAAATGGGAATGAAACCCTCCAGCCCGAAGCAGTCGACTATCAACCCGCCCTTTACCTTTCGCCGTCCGCGAACTTCGACAATTTCATTTTTGGCGAGCTCTTCTTCGAGCCTGTTCCATCTCTCGTCGAATTCACAACGCCAACGGCTCAATGTCAGCTGAGCTTCTTCGCCCTGGCTGATGTTGGTCACCTGAACGCGAACTTTGTCCCCCACGGCGGGCTCCTGCGCGGACTCGACAAGAACAGGATGAGTCCACTCCTTTTGCGGGAGAAAACCTTCGCATTTAAAACCCACGTCCACGAGCCAACCGTCGTCTCTGGAGTCCACAATGACCCCTTCGACCACTTTGCCGCGATGGATATCCTCGAAGCCGCCCATCTGCTCCATAATGCTCTCCATCGTCTCTTCCGTTGTAAATTCTCCATTTCCGGTTTCGTCAACCATTACCGTCACAGCCTCCTCGGACCTACAGCCTCTTTAATTTTCCTGTTAAATCATTTATCAGCCAATCGGGCGTACTTCCGCCCGCGGCCACTCCTATCGTTCCCCTGCCGCGCGTCCACCCCCAGTCGACTTCGCCCGCGTGTTCAACCCACATCGTCGGCACGCCAAGAGACTCGGATATTTCAACAAGCTTTCGTGTATTGGCGCTGTTTCTGCCGCCTATTACAATTATGCCGTCCACCTGACCAGCCAGATTTTTTATCGACTCCTGACGTTCAATTGTAGCGCGGCAGATAGTATTATATACCTTGATCTCATCAGTAAGAAATACGAACTTCGCGACAACGTCCGCCAATGACGCCTCGTTCTGTGTCGTCTGGCTTAAAATACCTATTTTCCCGTATCTCGCGCTATTGTCAACATCTTTTTTCCCGCCTATGACGCAGGAATCTCCCTCTATATAACCGAGAATCCCGCGCACCTCCGGATGTTCCGAATCGCCCAGTATGATGACTTTATATCCCTCCGAGGCAAGGGATTCCGCCCTCTTCTGAGCGTTCCTCACAAAAGGACAGGTCCCGTCGACCATCACCCGGCTCTTTATCTTCAGTTCTTCCAGCTCCGCCCTTGAAATTCCATGGGCGCGCACAAAAACGACGGCGTCGCCGCTCACTTCGTTTACGTTCATTATGACTTCGAGTCCGAGGGATTTGAGACGAGCCACTTCTTGCGGATTGTGTATGGGACTCCCCAGAGCGTAGACTGTACCATATGTCGCAAGCGCTTTCTCAAGTTGTTCTATAGCCCTTCTGACTCCGAAACATAGCCCTGTCGGGCTTGCAACCACCAACTTCATCGCGGCGTCGAACGCGAAATTATATCCGCCATATTCCGTACCGCTTCTGATAAAGAAATTTCAGTAAAATCATACCACACAATCGGGGAAAATTGGCGAAACCACGTCATCTGTCTTCTGGAAAAAGCTTTTGTCGACCGAACATCCCCGTTCATCGCGTCATCAAACGACATCTCTCCCATCAGATAAGCAGCTATTTCCCTGTAGCCGAAGCCCTTCAACGCGGGCAGCTCGCGGGAATAACCGTTGCGAATGAGCCATTCGACCTCCTCGATATAGCCGGAGTGGAATTGCTCCTCCACGCGTTTTTCGATTTTCCTGTACAGATTTTCCCTGGGCGACGTTATTCCGAAATAAAATATTTGCGTATCCCCGCCAATTTTTTTACCCTCGGCATAGATGCTCGTAGCGCTCCGGCCTGTGATTCGATAGAGCTCCAGAGCTCTCGTTATGCGAAATTGATCGTTTCTGTGGATCCGGGCCGCGCTGTCCGGATCCGCGGCTTTGAGCTCATCATAAAGAGAGTCCAGGCCGTTTCGGGCCGCTTCGTCCCCCAAGGCTCCGCGGATATTATCATCTTTGGGCAGCATATCCGAGAGCATATTTCCCTCAAGCGCTTTGTAATATAGCGGAGTTCCGCCGGCAAGTATAGGTATTTTCCCCCTGTTATGTATGCGACGGACGGAATCTGACGCGTATTTCACAAAATCAGCGACTGTGAATACCTCGTCCGGATCCGCGACATCTATGAGATGATGCGCGATTATCCTGCGTTCTTGCGCGGAAATTTTGTCCGTTCCGACGTCGAGATATCTGTAAACCTGCCTGGAGTCCACCGATATGATCTCTCCGCCCACCGCGCCGGCAAGCTCGAACGCGGCCTTAGTCTTTCCAACCGCAGTGGGGCCGACTATGGCATAAAGGGCGTCGCGATTCATCGCTCGAACCAGCTTTTAAGTTTTTCGCCGGCGAGAAATATCGTCGTAGGGCGTCCGTGCGGACAACTGTAGGGCGCGCGGCATTTTTCGAGGCGTTCGAACAGGTCGAGAGCTTCGTCGCGTTCGACCGTCGTTCCCAGCTTTATAGCGTCCCGGCAGGCGGTGCGCGCCCAGCGCCACCAAACTTCCCGGTCGCGTTTCGACGGATCCGTCTCCTCCTCTATGCCCTTTATCGCGCTTCGAAGCATCTCAAGGGGAGACAGGCGCCCCAGGCCGCGCAGCACCGGGACAGAGACCAACTCGGGAAGCCCGGACTCCGCGCGCTCGTCGTCCGGGAAAACGAACGCAAAGCCCATTCCGGCGAGCTCTTCTCTGTAGAGCCGCGCGGAGACGGCCACGGCGGGAGGAAGTTCCTGCGGCGAGAGCAGGGCCTGCGACAAAACGTTCCTGCCTCTGAACGAGTCCTCTATCTCCTCGTACAATATTCGTTCGTGAGCGGCATGTGCGTCGAGAAGACAGAGCCCCCTGGGATCATCGAAAACGAGATACCCTCCCTGAGCCTGTCCGAGATATTTCCGGACGCTTCCCAGCTCGGACTCCGGAAAAAGATTCCGCTCCGTTTGAACGACTGACGCCGTCTCCCGCGGAACGTTCGAGAAAATACCGTTGTTTTTTTTGCCAAAATCAGGCGCCGGCGGAACGTAATTCTCCCATGGATCGAGACGCGGAGCGGGCAGTTCCATATGCTGCCCGGCGGACGAACCGTTGAAACCTCCCCCGCTTGTGAGCGCGTGCTGAGCCGCCCTGCGCACAGCCTCGAAAATCGGGCCCGTTTTCCTGAATCGCACCTCCGCTTTAGCGGGATGAATGTTGACGTCCACATCCTCCGGCGGCAGCGAAATCATCACTATCCATTCGCCGTATATCGAGGCGTCTGTCGCGTTCAGCGCCGCTCTGACTGTCGCGTCCTGCACGCGGCGTCCGTTTACGAACGCCGTCACGTTCACCCTGTGAGAGCCGGGCAGTCCGTTCCACCACAGGGCGACGGACACGCCATCGCCCTGAGACGCGGCTCGCACGGACCGATTTTCATCGCCCCAAAGCGACCGCAGCACATCGTCGGTATCGGGAGCGTCGCCGATATCGAGCAGTTTCTTGCCGTCATTGGTAACTCGAAAGCGAACTCCGGGGTTGACTACGGCGTAATCCTGCACGACCTGGATTATCCTCTTGAGCTCGGACGACGCGGTCTTCAAAAATTTTCTTCTCGCGGGCAAATTGAAGAACAGATCGTCCACCTGGACCCTCGTGCCCCTCGGACATGGCACTTCCGCGCATGACGCGACGCGCCCGCCCTCGAGCGTCAAAACGCCCCCCGAACTTTCTCCGTCGCGTCTGCTCCGAAGCTCCATCCTGCTCACCGCAGCTATGCTCGATAGGGCTTCTCCTCTATAACCGAGCGTGCGCACACGTTCGAGGTCGGCCAGGTCTGATATTTTGCTCGTCGCGTAACGCTCGGCAGCCAGAGGCAGTTCGGAGTAAGCAATGCCAGTCCCGTCGTCCTCCACAACGAGCGACGCCTTGCCCCCCTGCAGGAGAGTTATCCGGATGTCGCCCGACTTCGCGTCTATGGAATTTTCCAGCAGTTCCTTGGCCGCGGACACAGGACGCTCTATTACCTCTCCGGCCGCTATGCGGCTTGCCACGCTCGCGTCAAGTTTTTTTATCGCTCCGTCTTTTTCGCTCATTTGAGTCCCAGTATCCCCCTGCTCTTCTGTCTCAAACGAAACACCATATCGAGCGCCTCCATCGGAGTCATCTGATTTGGATCGCATTGGGAGAGCTCCTCGATGACGCCTTCGCGCTCGACGTCGAAAAATATCTCCTTCTGCGCGTACTTTTTGGACATGGCCCCAAGATTCCTATCGGACGAGAGGGATTCCCGCTCGAGCTCGTCCAGTATCTCCTGCGAACGCCTCACTACGATATTGGGAACCCCGGCAAGTCTGGCGACCTCGACGCCGTACGATCTGTCGGCGGGGCCCTCGACCACTTTGTGCAGGAACCTGATGCCGTCCACCGATTCGTCGACGGCCATACTCAGGTTCACCAGCTGAGGCAGGGACAGGTCGGTCAATTCGTGATAGTGTGTGGCAAAGAGCGCCTTCGTGCGCCCCTCCACGTGAAGATCGAGAAACTCGAGCACAGCCCACGCGATGCTCATGCCGTCATACGTCGACGTCCCTCTGCCCACCTCGTCGAGGATGACGAGGCTTCGCGCCGTCACGTGGCGCAGTATATCGGCCGTCTCGACCATTTCGACCATGAACGTGCTTCTGCCCAACGAGAGCTCGTCCCTCGCCCCGATGCGGGTGAATATCCTGTCGATCACGCCGATCCTCGCCTCTTCGGCCGGGACGAAAGAGCCCATGTGGGCCATTATCGCCACCAGCGCGGAGGTTCTGAGATACGTGGATTTGCCTGCCATGTTGGGGCCAGTTATCACGGCTATGCACCCCGAATTGGCGTTGTCCGGATCCAGCGATATGTCGTTTGGCGTAAAGGGAGTTGTGGTGTGGGTTCGCTCTATCACGGGGTGCCGCGCGCCCATTACGCTGAATATCCGGCTGTCGTCGATCATAGGCCTGACGTAGGAATTGTCGTACGCGACCTCGGCCAGGGACGACAGGACGTCCGCCGTCGCTATGGCCCGAGATGCCGTCTGACACGCGGCGACGCTCGCCATGACGGACGAGAATATCTCTTTGTAGAGCGTTTCCTCGCGACGGCTGATCTCATGTTCGGCCCTATAGACCCTGCGTTCTATATCCTTCAGGCGCTCGTTGACGAAACGCTCCCCGTTAGCGACGGTCTGCCGCCTTATATAATCGTCGGGAACTTTATCGGCGAAACTCTTGCCCACCTCGATGTAATAGCCGAACACCCTGTTTATGCCGACTTTGACCTTTATGCCTGTGCGTTCGCGCTCGGAAGCCTCGAACGACTTCAAATTCTCCTCCGCGTGCGTTATCGCGTCGCGCGACGCGTCGAGCTCGGGGTCGAAACCCTCCCTTATGACGCCGCCAGCGGACAGCAGGCGCGGAAGTTCGTCAGAAAGCGCCATGCCGAGAAGTTCGCGCAGCTCCGATAAATCCGGCACATCCGCGAATATGGAGCGCAGTGGTTCGGATTCGGATGAACTCGTCGCCTCGATAACTCCTGGCAGCGACAAAAGCGTGTCGCGCACGACGCCGAGATCCCTCGGATTGCCCACTTTCATGGCAAGGCGCGATACGGCGCGCTCCATATCGCCGCACGACGAAAGCGCGGCGGACAACTTCTTTCGCGGAAAGTTGTCGGATACGAGATACTCTATGCAGTCCTGACGGAATTCGATCATATCCCTGCTCTTTGAGGGATGAGTTATCCAATCCTTCAGAAGCCTTCTGCCCATGGGGGTCCGACACCTGTTGAGAACGGAGTAAAGCGACGGGCCGACGGCTTCCACGAGTTCGAGATTCGCCTGGGTCGCGTGATCGAGTATCAATATACCCTCCGGCTGGATCGGCCTTATCTCGTGGACATGACCGCCTCCGCCGAACTGCGTTTCTTCCAGATACCTGAGCGCCGCTGCCGCGGCCCCGGCGGCCGGATCTGCGTCCTCCAGGCCCATGGCGCGAAGCGTCGATATATTCCATCGTTTCGCCAGCCAGTCGGCCCCATAGGATGGGGAAAACTCGCCGCGCTCGCGCGAAACCGGCGCGAACTTGCCGCGAGGTCCGGCTTCGCCGGATAGCATAGGTATAAAGTCGCCCTCCTGCCCTTTAGGCATGAGAATCTCCTCCGGCCCGAAAGCCAAAATGAGGGACACAGCCTCGTCCCTCGGGAAAGTACCGGCCTCAAATTTCCCGGTTCCGGACGTGAGCAAAGCTATCGAAACGGAATCCCCCGACGAGTATACAGCGGCGAGCCTGCCCTCCCCCTCGGCGTCCTGAGGGACATACGTGCCGGGCGTCACGACGCGGACGACGCTGCGCTCGACGAGCGTTTTGCCGTCGGGCTCCGTTATCTGGTCGCAAATCGCCACGCGATAGCCGGCGGCGATGAGCCGGCCCATGTAAGCGTCGAGTGCGTGATGGGGGACGCCCGCCATCGGTATCGCCTTATCCGGATCACGGGCTGTGAGGGTTATATCCAGGGCTTCCGACGCCGTTACGGCGTCGTCGAAAAACAGCTCGAAAAAATCCCCCATGCGAAACATCAGCAGGCAGTCGGGATACAGATCCTTCCATTCTCCGTACTGCTTCAGCATCGGAGTCATCTTTACGCCCTCGGGCAATTTCAAAACAGATTCCCCATCGAATTACCTTTAATTTTTATAAGTTTTTTTATTGCGCCGCCTCCGCTCCACCCAGAGCGGCCGAAATGGAGGAAGAGGCCGACACGGGTATTTTCAGATATTTAACGACGTTTTTAGCGCTCGTGTCATGCTTCTTTTTCTTCAGCGTCACAGTCACATTTTCCACGCTTATGAACGGTTCGCCCGGATCCTTATACAGCTCCGCAGCGGCGTATTTATAAACGTCCACGCCTTCGGCGGGGGCGTCCGCGATCCGCTCCGTGAGAGCGGTAAAGTCTCCTTTGGCGACGGACGCCTTGAAAGCCTCTATGTCCTCGATAAACGCGGCATGTCCGGGAAACTTTACGGAATCCATCCATTCGCCGCGGCGTTCGGAATAAGGGCGTCCTGCCTGTTCGCAGGGTATGGAAATAGATGAATACCCTATTGCCGCCGCTTCGGCGAGCCAGAACAACGCCAATATTATCCCCTTTATCTCTATGCCGTTCTTTCCGGAACGGCCCGTGAGCGACCAGGCCCCGATTTCATATATTTTTTTCAGAAAATCCAGTGCCTCACCGCCAGGGTCTTTGGCCATGAGATACGCGATCTTTATTATCTGGGGAACGTCCCATGACATCCCCATCACCCTGTCGGAATATACGGAGGCGAGATAAAAAAACCAGTGGGACGCGTACGCGACGATGAAGACCAGCAGACCGAGCGCGGAGGCGGTCATCGCGCTGCGGATATGAAATTTTTTCACCCCGAATTTGACCGTGTGTCCGATCGTGAATCCGAAAAATATGGCAATGAGTACGTTTATATAAACGAGCGGATCATGATGATTCGCGAAACCGTAGACAGCTCCGGTTATCCCGCCCACGACCGACCCAAATATCAGAGTCATGATAAACCCCGCGAGCGGCGATTGTCCGGAAGGCTCGTAGTAACTCAATTGATGTGAAACATCGCTCATATCTCAACACTCTCCCAATATCAGTTATATTTGTCGCGTTTCCTTTTATTTCTGTTATTTCTGCCGTCGTCATGAATCGGTATCTCCATCGGAATCGGCGGGGCGTCCGTCGCTTCCGTCCCGGTTCGCAGGGAGTCGAGATAACTCTGAAGCAGCACGGAAGCCGCCACTTTGTCGACCCGTTCCCTCCTGCCTGACCTGGAAACGTCGGCTTCAAGCAGCGCCTGATTGGCGATGACCGTCGTAAATCGTTCATCCCAGGGCAATACCTCCAACCCCGGGAAGCGCGCCGCTATCCGATCGATAGTACCTCTCATTCCTGCCGCTTCCGGGCCTTCCGCCCCGTCCGTGCGGCGGGGCATGCCCACCAGCAGCGCGCCAGCGTCGTATTCCGATATTATCCCGGACAGTTCTTCCATCCAGCCCTCACCGGCCTTAATGACGGTTACGCCCTGAGCGAAAAAACCCCTCGGGTCGCTCACAGCCACTCCTATCCGCACTGTCCCGATATCGAGCGCGATTATCCGCCTCACGTCGTTATTTTTTAAGCTGAGCGTTCACTATGTCGCCGGCGGAAGCCAATATCTCGGCCATACGCGACGAATCCTTGCTGCCGCCCTGTCCCATAGCGGGTTTACCGCCGCCGCTGCCGCCCATCATCGCGGATATTTCCCTCACGAGATTGCCGGCGTGAACCCCGCGGCGAACGGCCTCTTCCGAAGCCATGCCTATGAGCGATACGCCGTCGTCCTCGATTCCCGCCAACAACACTATGGAATCCGGCTCTATCTGTTTTATTCTGTCGCCGATCTTTCGCAGTATGTCGCGGGAAGCTCCTTTGAATTTTTCGGCCACCAGGAGCAGGCCGTCGACGCGGATCGCTTTGTTTACGGTTTCCCGGGCCGACTCTATCATGCCGGCCAGAACGAGCTCCTGATTTTTTCGTTCGAGCTCCCTGTTTCCCTCGATCAGAGCGCCGGCCCTCGGGACGAGGGATTCGGCGTCGACCTCCATAGTCTCGCAGAGCGCGCGCAGGATAAACGAGCTCTCCTGGAACGCGGCAAGCGCGGACTCTCCGCAGGACGCGAATATTCTTCTCACCCCTGAGCCTATCCCCTCTTCTTTCGTTATCTTCACAAGGCCTATCTGCCCCGTGGCCAAGACATGCGTGCCCCCGCACAGCTCGGTCGAAAAACCGGGTATGTCGAGAACGCGCACGACATCCCCATACTTCTCCTCGAACAGGGCCTTGACCCCGAGCTTCCTCGCTTCCACATAGCTCATGACGCTCGTTGTGACCGGCATGTCGGCTAAAACCTGAGCGTAGACGAGACGCTCGACCTCCGCTATCTGTTCGGGAGCGAGCGCAGTGAAATGATTGTAGTCGAACCTCAGAAATTCAGGGGTGACAAGAGAGCCTGCCTGACGAACGTGCGGCCCGAGGATGCGGCAGAGAGCTTCGTGCAGGAGGTGGGTGGCGGTGTGATGCCTTCTTATGGCATCGCGCCTGGCCACATCTATGACCGCTTCCACAGTCATTCCGACTTTAAGCGAACCCTCCGCCAGCCTGCCTTTATGAACTATGAGACCGCCGCTCGGATACAATGTGTCAATAACGTCGAACCGCACGCCCCTGCCCGACAGTGTTCCGGTATCGCCAACCTGACCTCCGCGTTCGGCGTAAAACGGCGTCCGCGAGAGCGCCACAAGAGCTTCCTCACCTTCCGAGAGGACGTCCACAGGAGAATCTTCCTTTATTATAGCGAGCACTTCCGCGCTTTCCGCAACCGTTTCGTAAGCGTCGAACCGCGTCGCGCCCAACGTGTCGGCCAGCTCCGTGTAGACGTTTTTGGACATGACCGCGCCCGCCTGTTTGCTCGAAGCGCGGGCGCGCTCCTTTTGGCGGTCCATCTCGCGGTCGAACTCGTCACGCGTGACTTGAAGGCCCGATTCGGACGCTATCTCCTCCGTGAGTTCGAGCGGAAAACCGAACGTGTCGTAGAGCAGGAACGCCACCTCGCCGGACAAATTCGCCCCCGAAGCATGCCTGACTTTTACAAGTTCGTCGTCCAGTATCGCCATGCCCTGTTCGAGCGTGCGGCCAAAACGCTCCTCTTCGAGCGCGATAATCTGTTCTATGGCGGAGCGATGCTCGATCAATTCGTTGTAAGGGTCGCTCATTATTTCGCTCACAACCGGCAGAAGCTCCGTCAGGAACGCCCGGTCGACGCCTATCAGCCTGCCGTATCTCACGCTGCGCCGAATCAGCCTGCGAAGCACATAGCCCGGCCCGTCGTTGGAGGGAAGCACGCCGTCCGCTATCATGAAAGCCGACGCCCGCAGGTGGTCGGATATGACGCGAACCGAGAGATCCCCCTTCTTGGAATCGCCGTAACGAATATCGGCCATCCGGCACGCGCGGTCTATGAGGGGCTTGAATAAATCCGTCTCAAAATCGCCTTTCACTCGCTGAACGACTGACGAAAGGCGCTCGAGTCCCATGCCCGTGTCGATATTTTTTTTCGGAAGCGGCGTGAGTTTGCCCTCTTCGTCCCGCGAAAACTGCATGAAAACGAGGTTCCATATCTCGAGATATCTGTCGCATGAACAGCCTACGCCGCAGTCAGGGCTGCCGCACGAAAATTCCGGCCCCTGGTCGTATATTATCTCGGAACAGGGACCGCACGGCCCCGTCGGCCCAGCCGCCCAGAAATTGTCGTCCTCCCCGAGGCGGTATACGCGCTCCTCGGGCAGCCCGACGAGGGAGCGCCACATATCATGGGCCTCGTCGTCGTCGAGATATATCGTGGCGTACAGACGATCCGGATCGAGCCCCACGCGCTCGGTGAGAAATGTCCATGCCCAAGGTATGATCTCTTTTTTGAAATAGTCGCCGAAGCTGAAGTTTCCGAGCATTTCGAAAAATGTATGATGGCGCGCGGTGCGGCCGACGTTTTCTATGTCGTTGGTTCTTATGCACTTTTGAGCGGTTGTGGCTCTCGTCACCTCCGGCGCGCGAAGCCCCAGAAAATATGGTTTGAACGGCACCATCCCGGCGACGGTGAACATCAGTGTGGGATCGTCCGGCACGAGCGGAAAACTCATATATCTTCGACATCCGTGCTCCTCGAAATATGACAGAAACATTTCGCGGAGCAGGCGCGCGCTTCTGCGCTCCATTTTATCAGTACCAGCCATTAAAAATTTCCTCCCGAATAAAAAATACGTTTATGAATTATATCAGATGCCGCATACATGATAATATATAGAGCAAGTAACCAGGAAAATATTTTTCATACTACCGAGACCGGGAGGTTTTTAAATTGATCGGAAAAGAAGACTACTCCGTCGCTGACATAAAACTGGCGCGGGAAGGCAGAGAGAGGATAGACTGGGCGTGGCAGTTCATGCCGGTTATGAGGCTTATATGCGAAAAGGAAGGCGCTGGTGGGAAAAAGCCTCTCGACGGGCATACGATCGCCGCGTGCCTGCACCTCGAAGCAAAGACGGCCTGCCTCCTGAAAGTTTTCAAAGACCTCGGCGCGGTGGTCGCGGCCTCTGGCAGCAACCCGCTCTCGACGCAGGATCCCATATGCGCCGCGCTCGCTGACGAAGGCGTGCATATATTCAGCAAACATGGAATGAGCTCGATCGAATACGAGGAGAACCTGCACAAGATGCTCGCGTGGGAACCGGACATCATCATCGACGACGGCTGCGATACCGTGGCGATGATACACGAAAGCTATCCCGAACTGGCGCCGAGCATCCTCGGCGGATGCGAGGAGACCACCACTGGCATCAAACGTCTCCGCGCCATGGACGGGGAGGGAATGCTCAAGTTCCCGATGCTCGCGGTGAACGACGCGCTGAGCAAATATCTCTTCGACAACCGTTACGGCACCGGACAGTCCGTCTGGGACGGTATAGTCCGAACGACGAACTGCGTCGTGGCCGGAAAGAACGTCGTAGTGGCCGGTTACGGATGGTGCGGCAAGGGGGTTTCGTCGCGGGCGTCCGGTCAGGGAGCGCACGTCATAGTCGTCGAGATCAACCCACATCGCGCCCTTGAAGCCCACATGGACGGCTATCAGGTGATGGACATGCGTCAGGCGGCCGAGGTCGGCGATATCTTCATTACTGTCACAGGCAACACCCAGGTCATACGCGGCGAACATTTTGAGAAGATGCGCGACGGCGTTCTTCTCGCAAACGCCGGTCATTTCGACGTCGAGGTCTACGTGCCTCATCTTCAGGAACTGGCCGTGAAGACGTATTTCTCGCGCAATAACGTGCGCACATACGAGTTGACCGACGGAAGAAAGCTCCACCTTCTGGCCGAGGGCAGACTGGTCAACCTCGCCTCCGGCGACGGGCATCCCATAGAGATAATGGACACGAGCTTCGCGACACAGCTTCTTTCGGCCCTTTATATCGCGGGCGGGGCGAGCCTGAAACGCGGACTCCATAAAGTGCCGGATTTCATCGACGAAACGGTGGCCAACTACAAGGTGGAATCTTTGGGCATAAAGCTCGAGCGCCTCACGCCGGAACAGGAAAAATATCTGAAGGACTGGAGGGAATGACGTGCCGGTCATAAAAAATGTCCTCATATGGGACGCCGGCAGGCGCGACGCCCAGTATGGCGACATAGTCACGGGCGAATCGGGCAGGATAAACGCCATAACGCCCCCTGGCGCCGGACGAGGCGACGTGCTGTTCGACGGGGCGGGCAGGTGTATGGCGCTGCCGGGCCTTGTAAACGCGCACACTCACGTGTCAATGACGCTCCTTCGCGGATTGGCTGAGGAGCTTCCGCTCATGGAGTGGCTTCATCAGAGAATATTCCCCGCGGAGGACAAGCTCACTCCGGCCAACATACGAACGGGCGCGGATCTCGCGATGCTCGAAATGATCTCGGGCGGCGTCACCTGTTTTTGCGATATGTACTACTTCATGAACGAAGTGGCCGATTCGCTCCTGGATGCCGGCGTACGAGGCGCACTGTGCAGGGGGCTCATGGGAGAGGACGAGAAGAGAATATATGAAAACCTCGCGCTCGCGGAGGAATACAACGGACGCGACGGACGCGTCACCGTTCAGTTAGGCCCTCACGCGCCCTACACAGTGCCTCGCGAGGCGGTTCGCAAAATCGCGGCGTTGGCGAAAGAGCGCAACCTTGGCGTTCACTTCCACTGGCTCGAGACGAAGGGGGAGCTCGACACATTCAGGAACGAATACAAAATAGAGCCGGCGGATTATCTTGAATCCGCGGGCCTTCTTGAGGTACGCGAGCTGATTCTAGCTCATTCCGTCTGGTTCCCGACGGAGCAGCTGGCTCGCGTTGCCCGCGACAACGTAACTCTCGTCCACAACCCAAAGAGCAACCTGAAACTCGGCAGCGGGTACGCCCCTATTAAAGAATTCCTCGAATCGGGTGTTCGCGTGGCGCTGGGCACGGACGGCGCCGCAAGCAACAACAGGCTCGACATTTGGGACGAGATGAGAACCGCCGCTCTGATGCACAAAGGCTACAACCTCGACCCCACAGTCGCAGGCGCTCGCGAGGTGCTGAAAATGGCGACGGTGAACGGGGCGCGCGGACTCGGTTTCAAGGACGTCGGACTCATCCAGCCCGACTACATGGCCGACGTGATAGTGATAGATATGGACAACCCCAGATATGTCGGCTGCGACGAAACGAACGCGCCGGAGTTCGCCGTGTACGCGGGCTCCTCGCGCGACGTCAGGGCCGCGTTCGTAGCCGGCAAACCGCTCTACAGGGACGGCGAGTATCTCACGCTCGACAAGGATGCTATTTTGTCCCGCGCGCGCGCCGACAGACTCGCGCTTGTGAGAAATTAAAGCGGCGTTATCTCGCCGGATTGTCTCATATCAGACGCCGCCGGGATTTTACCGGATTAACAGGCTGAAATCGTCAACTCATACGGGAGGGGTAAGGTTGTCCGAATTCAAAACGCTGTTACCTAAAACGGGAAACGCTCCGGCGCACGTAAAGGATCAGGGCGTGATAAATATGGTCGTCTCGGGAGAAGCCGCGTACAACGCCAAAAGCGGCGAACTGCTGCTTCTGCCGGAGGGAGAGGCCAAAAGGCGAAGGTTATCCGGCGACATACTCGCCGCCCTCAGCGAGGGATGCGGCTATCAGACAGTAAACTGCGGAAATGACGACGCCATATTCTCGCTCGCGGAGAGGTTCGTTCGCGAATGGCAGGACGCGGCGACATCGTTCTGTGAGGAACGGGGCAGAAATATCAGGCTTCTCGCCTGGGATACCGACGAGGCAAGCCGCGACGCGAAAGCCCGCGCCCTCATGGAAGCGGTGACGGCGGCTTTGCGGGGTAAAACCGGGGGCGACGGTTTGACGCCGTCCTTCGTGGAGGAAATACGCGAGGGCAACTCCCGCCTCTTTATACTGGCCAAGGGGTGCGGACAGGGAGCGATAGGCTCGAGGCCGGGTTTCATATGTCCCTCGTGCGGAAACGTGAAGCTGCCGGACTCCCCTCTTGGCTACACGCCGGCCCAGCCGGGCGCCGGGGAGCCGGAATCCAGGGCGGCGGACGTGGAAACTCCGGGGGCCAACACCATAACGGAATTATGCGATCAACTGGGCGTCGATGTGACGCGCACGATAAAGGCCATGCTTTATATCGCTTATGACGCGGATTCAAACCGCCGCGCGGTAGCGTCTTTCGTCCGGGGCGACTACAATCTGAGCATGAACAAACTCGACAGGTGGCTCCGAGGTGAACGCGGCCTCACAGGGCTTCGCTCCGCCGATAAAAAAGAGTTATATGAGTTGATCGGAGAGGTGGCCGGTTACTGCGGACCTGTCGGTATGCCCTCCGATGTTGTGATCGTCTGCGACGACAGCGTGATCGGCGCGAAAAATACGGTAGTGGGCGCAAACCGTCCCGGCTATCATAAAACAGGCTGCTGCCACCCGAGAGATTTCGACCCGCCGATAGCGGATATTGCCCAGCTCACGGAGGGGACCCCATGCGCTTGCGGAGGAAAATACAAAGCGGCCTGCGTGCGGGAGATGGGACGCATCGAGACAGCGAGCCTTCCCTCAAAGCCGCAAGAGGGGATAAAGCTCCTCTCATACAGGGACAAGGACGGCAAACACGATTATCCCTCGGCCATCATTGGGGAATTATCGGTGGAAAAAATATTGTTGGCCGTACGCTGAACGGACTAGCGTCGGCGGTATAACTTCGGGGTGTTTTGTGAGTGGAAATATCATGATCCGGCTATCTAAAAAACTTTTATTATTTTTCGCTCTGATCTCGGCGATCATTCTCCGATGCGGCGGCGCCGCTGCCGCCGTGGAGGATGAGGATCCTCTTCTCGGCGTGAAGGAGGGTTGGGCTTGGCCCGTCGTCGTCATTAAACCCGAAAACGGATGGGAAAGCCCCGAGGGGGACGCGATCAAGCACGCCATGAGAACGGCGGAACGCGAAATATCCACGCAACGCGAGGCTATACGCGGCAGGGAAATAACGTTCATGTTCTCCGACATAGCGGATAGAGGTGAACTGCCGTCGCGACTTGAAACATGGCGCGCCATGAATGTGTCGGCCATCGTCAGTTTCGCCGATTCGGGCTTCAATGAGATTCTGGCTGAACTGTGCAGGGAACGGGGACCATCTCTTCTTTTCGCCGGGGGCGACGATATGATTCTCAATTCCCCCAATACCGGGCGTCCGTGGCCTTATCTGTTCGCGCTCGACCTTCCATATTACGCGCGGGCCAACGCTCTGGCCGAGGCCGCGTATCTCGCGCGGCACGAACAGGCGGCGGTCGTTACGGATATTCTCTCGCGGAAACTGGCCGCGGGCGCGGAACAGAACATACGGTTTCTCCGGGCAAGGGGTCTCGACACTCTGAATCTGTCAGTGGCGGCATACAGACAGGACGAATTTTTGCCCCAGGTGAGGGAAGCGGCGTCCGGCGGCACAAAGCTTTTCATCTGCTGGCTCGACGCTATGGCAACTCTGTCCATATGGCAGAACTCGCAGCGCCGGCAGGATGGGATCGTGGTTTACTACTCCGGCGGCCCCCAACAGATACTCACCGACGCGGACGGGCTCGTCATAGTGGACAGGGACGTGCTGCTCGACCGTAACGAAGATGGAAGGCATGTTATAATAAACAAGATTCGGGACGCTTTTAACGTAATTGTCGAGGATCCTGTAACGGCAGCCAAAGCGTACGCGATGGCAAAATGGGTTGTCGGCGCTTATCAGGTTACGGGAGTCGGGGAAACTCCGAATATAGCCCTCGCGCTGGGGAGGATCGGCGAGATACCGCTGATGGATGAAATCCTCTCCATCGATCCCGCCACACACAGGCCGAAATCGAGGAAATACGGGGTGCTCAGGGTGCAAAACAGAACCTACGAATCCCATGGCAGCGTCGAAGTTTTCTCACGCGAAACGATAGAATAGACGCCTTCATCATTATGAGATACATAGTTGGCCGAAGGGTTACAAAAACACTGGGAGGCGAGAATAATTGACCCTTGATAAAATTGCGCGCTTAATTGGCGCAAAAGTTCTCTGCGGGGAAGAAAAACTCACGGAGATTGACGCTCCAAGAGCTTACGCGTGCGACCTCATGAGCGACGTCCTCGCTCTGTGCTCGCCTGCCGCTCTTTTGATCACAGGACTGACGAATATCCAGATAGTCAGGACGGCGCAGATGCTCGATATTCCCGGCGTTCTCTTCGTGAGGGGCAAAACCCCCATGCGGGATACGATATCGCTCGCCGCCGAGTCGGGTATTTCTCTCATCATCAGCAATATGAGCATGTTTCAGGTATGCGGCATTCTCTACGCCGAGGGGATAAAGCCGTGCATACTGTCCAACGGCGGAGAGTGAGCCGTGCCTGAACCGATCGATCTCGAGTACGATGTCGTGGCTGACGATTATCAGACTGCCGGAGAGGCTTCGAACAACCTCAAGGAAACTCTGAAAATACTCGGCGTCAACTCTTCGATCTGCAGAAGGGCGGCCATTATAGCTTACGAAGCCGAGATGAATCTCGTCATCCATGCCGGCGGCGGACGCATCGTTGCCAACATCGACGAGAACAAGGTGGAAATAAAGACCATAGACCAGGGTCCCGGTATTCCGGACATTGGACTCGCGATACAGGAAGGCTATACCACGGCAGGCGACCATGCCCGTGAAATGGGTTTCGGAGCGGGGATGGGCCTGCCCAATATAAAAAGAAACGCCGACGTATTCGAGATAGACACAAAGGTAGGGGTCGGAACCACGCTGAGGACAGTGATAAACCTCAAGGAATCGCCGATTTAAAGTTCTTCGCGCGAAATGGCGTATGTTATTGAATCAGCGGTTCCCCGGCATCCGCGCGGTAAAAAATATTAATACAAGGAGTTTAAACTCATGGCCCACAGCATCAGGATATCTTATTCGGCCTGTCATGGCTGCGTAAACTGTATCAAGTCCTGTCCCACTGAAGCCATAAGGGTCATAAACGGCTCTATCGCGATCATCAAGGATCTATGCGTGGATTGCGGCGAGTGCCTTCGGGCGTGCGCCCGTAAAGCCCTCGGGCTGGATGACGACGATTGGGAGCTCATTCATGCCCACGGCTCTGTTGAGGCTCTTCCCGACCCTACATTTTTCGCCCAGTTCGGTTCGTTCTGGTTCCCCGAGGACGCTCAGCCGACTCTCGCCAAAAGCGGAGTGAACTTATTGATAGATGAGGCGGAACAGGCGTTCGACCTTTCCGCTTACGCGACATCCAGGATAATAGAAGAAATGTCGCCCGACCAGAGGCCTCTCATATCGGCGTACTGTCCGTCCGTTATAGGACTCATACAGCTTCAGTTCCCCGAACTCCTGAGCCGCGTGATACCGATCAAGAACCCTCTTGAGATAGCGGCGGAGTTATGGCGGCGCGGGACAAAATCTTTCGCGCCCATGACGCTTTTCGCCCCATGCCCCGCCAAAATAACGCTCGTGCGCGACCCCGTCACAAAGGAACCGTCGTCGATACAGCACATAGTTTCGATAAGGAAAGTCGTTCACTTCCTGATGGCGGCGGGAGTCAAGGTGTCGTCGTATGAAAAGTCCGCCAAGTCGAAATGGAGATTCCCCACATGGGCGACCAGGGGCGGAGAGACGAGACACATCTCGAAACTGGCCGGGCGGGAACTGACAGTGATAGCCGTCTCCGGCCTGCGCAACACGAAAGACCTGCTTCAGCAGCTCGAACTCGGTCGTCTGCGCGGGGTCGACTTCGTGGAGTGCAGAACGTGCGACTTGGGGTGTTTCGGCGGAGTGGCCGTTCCTGAGTCGCGTTTCCTGGCTCACCTGAGAAACCGGCATATAGAGACCGACTGGGAAGTATCTCCGCAGAGGAGAAGCGAGCTCGACGCTTTATACGAGACGCCGAAAATCTGGCACACGAGGGAACCGATCCCATCGAAACAGCGCCTGCCCCTGTCGAACGATCTTTCGGAAGCCATGAGCAGGCTCAAACAGATGAATGCCATATTCGCGGAGATGCCCCACATAGACTGCGGCGCCTGCGGACGCCCTTCGTGCAAGGCAATGGCGGAGGACATAGTGAGGGAACAGGGCGATATAACGGACTGCATATTCAAACTGAGGGAAGGCATCTCCTCGCTGGCGGCTCAGATACTATCGCTGGCGGACACCCAGCCGCACACGATACAAAAACGCAGATAAAAAAAGAGTTCGCGCAAACGGCAAGGGCCGTGCGGAAACAAAGTTTCTACACAGCCCCAAACTTACAGCCAATTTGTTATTTTTAGCCCTTCAATAAGGATATGCTAATCAGTAGGCTTTGGCCAGTATCACCCTGCGCGCGCCGGGTTTGCCGGTGTAGACGCAATTTCCGGTCGAGTCGTCGTCCAGGGGCATGCAGCGAATCGTGGCGCCGCCCGTGACGTATTTTATCTCGCCCTCGTCATCAGGCGTCCCGCCGAAGTACACGCGAGCGAAACCTCCCGCGCCCTCGTCGGTGAAGAATTTCTTGAGGTCGTCCATGTTAGTTACGTCGTGGGTGTTTGCCTCGCGGAACGCTTTCGCCTTGTCGTAGAGATTTTTCTGTATCTCGGCCAGAAGCTCTTTCACGCGATTCGGCGCTTCGGCCCTCGCAACCCGCTCTTTTTGGGCAGTGTCGCGGCGCACCAGAACAACGGAATCGGCCTCGAACTCGCGTTCGCCGATCTCGACACGAATCGGCACTCCGCGCTGGAGATGATGAAAGAACCTGTCGCCGGGGCGATTGTGATACTGTTTGTCCACCTTGGCATACAGCCCGCCCAGCGCGGAATTTATCTCGCGCTCGAGCGACACGGCCTCCGGCTCCAGCTTGTCGCGCAGCGTCGCTTCATTGCTCGAAATGGGCATAATCACGGCTTTTACAGGCGCGACGCGGGGCGGCAGCACGAGCCCGTCGTTGTCGGAATGAGTCATTATTATGGCGCCTATGAGGCGGGTCGAGACGCCCCAGCTCGTCGTCCAGGCAAAAGCCCGCTCGCCGTTTTTGTCCTGGAAGGATATCTCGAAAGCGCGCGCGAAGTTCTGGCCCAGGAAGTGGCTTGTGCCGGCCTGAAGAGCTTTTTTATCCGTCATCATGGCCTCGCACGAGTATGTGTTGTCCGCGCCGGGGAAGCGCTCGTTCTCGGATTTTTCGCCGTAGAGCACCGGGAGAGCCAGCTCATCGTTCATTAACCTCTGATAGACGTCGAGCATCGTGAACGTCTCCGACATAGCCTCCTCGCGCGTCGCGTGGGCCGTATGCCCCTCCTGCCAGAGAAATTCGGACGTGCGGAGGAACAATCTGGGGCGCTTTTCCCATCTCATTACGTTGCACCATTGATTTATCAGAATCGGAAGATCGCGCCACGACTGAACCCACTGGCTGTACATGTGCCCTATGACGGTTTCCGATGTCGGGCGGATGACGAACGGCTCCTCCAGCTCCGCGCCTCCAGCGTGAGTTACGACGGCACATTCGGGGGCGAAACCCTCGACGTGCTTCGCCTCGCGCTCCATGAACGAATTCGGTATGAGAAGAGGGAAATAGGCGTTGACATGTCCGGTCTCCTTGAAAGCTTTATCGAATACTGCCTGAATGTTCTCCCATATACCGTAGCCGTTCGGACGAACGACCATGCATCCGCGCACCGGGGCGTAATCCGCGAGTTCGGCCGCGCGTATAACGTCGAGATACCATTCTGAATAATTTTTTTCTTTTGGAGTTATATTCTTTGCCATTGCAAAATCCCCTCTCAATGCCTGCGATGTTAAATGTGGATTAGTTTATAATATTATCACGAAAGTCACAACTAGAGCGTATCTTATGGAGGAAAAATTCATGCGTCAAAAGATAATATCGGCAGTTCTATCGCTGGCGGCCACGTGTTTCTGGACATCGTCCTCATTCGCCGCTCAAAGCTCCGGTTACGATCCGGTCAACACCCTGTCGGCGCTCAACATGGCTATCGTGTCCGTCCACAGGATAACGACCACAGAGGACAGGGTGATTCTCGATTACGAGTACAGGAACATCATCAACAACCTCAAATTAGGCAACATCGAGGACGACCCCGAGATAAGGGAACTCTACAAGGATCTCATGGGCGTAATCGGCGGCAAAACCCTTCGCCGCGAGGAAGCGGAGCGTTTCAACAGCAAATACGACGCGAGGGAGAAAAACAGGTTTGTGAATTTGCTCTCGTCCGTGCGGGGACCGGCGGCCAATCCGTGGAGTTTTATAGGCGCGCTGCTCGCCGGCGAGGTGACGGCATATTTCGGCGCGTCCGACCCGACAAACGACGTGCGCGCGGAACTGGACGACGAACTGTGGAAGCTCGAACGAGAGAATATAGAGGAGTGCGCCGCGCTCCAAAAACGCCTGCTCGACTCCTCATGGACGCTGCTTCGGCGATATGCCCTCTCCGACGACTACCGCCTCGCCCAAAGCGACCTCGACGACTTCGACAAGGCGATACGCGAGCCCGACGGAGTAAAGAGCCTGCGCATGTTCCGCGCCCTCGAACCACACTTCAAAGTTTACGCGCCGTTCTGGTACTACTACGGAACCGCGGCCCAAAAATCCGGCGACGCCAAGACCGCCGAGAGATGCTTCGCCGAGTTCGAGCGTATGTGGAGACCGGTTCTCAGGCAGGATCCCTACAGGGCCGAAGCGGCGAAATACAGGGCAGGCATGCTGTCGGGCAAGGGCGCCTCCTCCGAGGATATAGCGACTCAGCTCGCGATAATAACGGAGAACACGCCAAGGGAAAACTGGATGAACAATCTGTACGCCGGGGTCATGTACTACTCGATAGGAGAACGCGAGAAGGGAATCGACCGCGTATCGGTCAACATCGACTTCGACGTCGAGCGCGATATCAGCGCGACCGTGCTCCGCGATATGGAGTCCGGCGCTCTCGACCCCGAGCTGTTCGCCGACGACGTGCAGTCGACGATAATAGCGTATGAGAGGGGCCTGGGAAGAGCGGGCGGCGTCACAACCTCCGTCGAACGCGGCCTCATCGCGTGGTTTAAGGACGACAAACCGCTGGCGGCCCAACTGCTCTCGGCCGGCATGGGAGGCGCGGCGGATCCGGTGCCGTATCACGCGCTGCTTGCCATCTCACAGACGGCGCGGGACGTGAAGTCCCTCATACCGTCCATACCGAACGCGGCTCGCCTCAAGAGCGAACGCGACGCGCTCGCTTCCGCGACTCCTCAAATAACATACGGCGCGCTTCTGCCCATAGTCGAGAGATATGCGGCCACCGAAAGCCAACCGGCGCGAATTTTCCTGGGAGATATGTACTACAGGGGGCTCGGCGTCTCCAAAGACATTGCAGAGGCTGTGAAGCTCTTCACCGCTCCGGCGGAGAGCGGCGCCGCCTATGCGCAGGCGGCGCTGGGCGAAATATTTTACGCCGATATGACGGTGAAGGACGACGCCAAAGCGTCCGGATACTTCCGGGCGGCGGCGGATCAGGGAATCGCGGACGCCCAAATGAGGCTGGGCGACATGTATAAAGACGGCCTGGGATTGGAGAGGAACCTCGAGGACGCCTATATGTGGTATTATCTCGCGTCGTTAAACGGCGACCCCGCTGCACAAAGCCGCCTGGACGACCTCGACGGAAAGGGTTTTTTCAAGGGAAAGAGCGTATCAGGCGCGACGGCCCGCAGGGCAAAGGAGCGCGCGCGGAAGATATATGACGCGGCAGTTGCTCCGGAGGGAACCACAGATTAATTATACGTTAAATATATTCATCATCCAACGGATGAATTGTAAACAACGCGGTTTTTATTATACAATTCGCTGAAAATTCATGATATTTACATATTTTTTCGGAATATATCCTGAATATAGTGTTTTGCTGTTCCCTTATTACTTGACAATGCTTATTTTGGTATGGATAATTTCATCATCGTTTGAGAAACACAAATATACAATTGCAACGCCCCTTTTTCTCGTAACGCAACATATTTTCTGGGAGGGATCCTCAATGTGTATATTCACATCAAAAAAGCGCTTATTTTTCTATGCTCTATTGGCAGCGTTCATTCTCGCTATGACGGGAAGCATGGCTTTCGCGGCGGCGCCGGATTTCCACATCGGAGTGGCGACCCTGACGGTATCACAGGCTGAGGATACATACAGGGCGGCCGAACATCTCATAAGCCTCTACGGAAACGCTTCCGAGGGCGGAATGATAAGGCACGTCACGATGCCAGACAGCTTCATGTCGGAGATGGAAACTACCATCACCCAGATAGTCGGCCTGTCCGACGATCCCAAGGTCAAGGTCATCGTAGTCGACGACGCCATCCCCGGAACTACTGAGGCTTTTCGCCGCGTCAAGGAAAAGCGCCCCGACATCATCTGTCTCGCGGGCGAGCCGCAGGAGGATCCGGGCGTCATTGGGGCTGTCGCCGATTTGGCAATATTCGCCGACAACGTGGCGAGAGGATACCTCATCATCCACACAGCCAAGGAACTCGGCGCCCAAAAATTCGTTCACATCTCGTTCCCGCGCCACATGGGCTACGAGCTGCTGGCCCGCAGGCGCGCAATCATGGAGCAGACCTGCAAAGACCTCGGCATGGAGTTCATCTTCGAGACCGCTCCCGACCCCACCAGCGACGTCGGCATCCCCGGCGCCCAGCAGTTCATACTGGAGCAGGTTCCGAACTGGATAGATAAATACGGAAAAGAGACGGCTTTCTTCGCTACAAACGACGCGCAGACCGAGCCGCTGCTCGTCCAGGTGGCCAAGTACGGCGCGCTCTTTGTCGAGCCCGACCTCCCCTCGCCGCTCATGGGCTATCCAGGAGCGTTCGGCATCGACCTCAAGAATGAGTCGGGAAATTTCCCCGCGATACTGAAAAAAGTCGAGGAAGCCGTTGCGACAGCGGGCGGCTCGGGGCGCATGGGAACTTGGGCCTACTCTTACGGATGGAGCACGACGTGCGCGTTGGCCGAGTACGGCAAAAACATAGTCGAGGGCAACGCGAAACTCGGCGACACAAAAGACCTGTGGGCGGCATACGACAAATTTACGCCGGGCGCAAGCTGGAACGGCAGCGCGTATAAGGATACGAATACCGGAGCGACGCTGCGCAACGTCGTGCTCGTCTATCAGGACACGTACATTTTCGGCAGGGGATATATGGGAGTTACGAACCTCGAGGTTCCGCAGAAATATCTGGACATCAAATAGGCTCTAAAACGGAACTTCCCGCGGTCATTCGCGGATAATTCAGAAATATAAAGAAGTTCAAATATTTTATGAGGAGGAGCAGCGTAATGAAGAAGAAAGTAACGATATTGGCGGCGCTGGCGTTTGTAATCACAGCGTTGTTTTCCGTAACCGCCATGGCGGCCGACTCGCCGTTTCACATCGGTATCGTGACAGGAACGGTGTCGCAGAGCGAGGATGACCTGAGGGGCGCCGAGGAGATGATCCGTCTTTACGGAGACGTCTCGAACGGCGGAATGATCAAGCACCTCACCTATCCCGACAACTTCATGTCCGAGATGGAGACGACAATAGCTCAGATAGCGGGCTTGGCGGACGACCCGCTCATGAAGGTAGTCGTAGTCAACCAGGCGATCCCCGGGACGACCGAGGGCTTCCGCAAGATCAAAGAGAAGCGCCCCGACATAATCTGCCTCGCGGGCGAAGCGCACGAGGATCCGAACGTAATAGCCTCCGTGGCCGATCTCACGACAAACGCGGACTTCATTTCGCGCGGGTATCTCATCCCCCACTCGGCGAAGCAACTCGGCGCGAAGACGTTCGTCCACATCTCCTTCCCGCGTCACATGAGCTATGAGACGCTCGGACGCCGCCGGGCGATCATGGAAGAGGCGTGCAAGGATCTCGGCATCAAATTCGTGTTCGAGACGGCCCCCGATCCGACAAGCGACGTGGGCGTGGCCGGAGCTCAGCAGTTCATACTGGAGAGGACTCCCGCCTGGATCGAGCAGTATGGAAAAGACACGGCGTTTTTCTGCACAAACGACGCACACACAGAGCCTCTGCTCCGCCAGCTGGGCGAATACGGCGGCTACTTTGTAGAAGCGGATCTCCCCTCTCCTTTGATGGGTTTTCCCGGAGCTTTCGGCATAGACCTCCAGGGAATATCCGGAGACTGGCCGGCAATCCTCAAGAAGGTGGAGGACGCGATAGTGGCGAAGGGCGCGAGCGGCCGCATGGGAACATGGGCCTATTCGGTCGGTTTCTCCCACACCGCCGGACTTGCTGAATTCGGCAAACTCGTCGCAGAGGGCAAAGCGAAGATAACCGACACGAATGTTCTTCTCGAAAGCTACGGCAAATTTTCGCCCGGCGCCAAATGGAACGGCAACTTCTACGTAGACGCGGCTACAAAAAAGCCGATGAGGAACTTCTTCCTCGTCTATCAGGACACCTACATCCTCGGCAGCGGATATCTCGGAGTGGCCGACGTCCCGGTTCCCGAGAAATATCTCAGCATCCAGATGACTGGCAACTAAAAAAATAACACCGCAAAAAGCATGGATCGGCCTGTTTATTCGGTCGATCCATGCTTTTTGTGTTATGCTTCTAAATAGTCACCTTCCGGAGTTGTAGAAATATTGCCGTTATTGAAAATGAATCGATGAACCGGGGAGGCTTCGCCGTGAAGTACGACAAAACGCTTCTGGGGCTCAATATATCCGTATTTTTGATGATGATCGGCGTTGGAATGATAGTGGCCCTCTTACCGCAAAAAATCATCGCGCTGGACGGACATGGGCGCAACGTCGGTTATCTCGCCTCCATGTTCGCGATATCCTATATCGTGCTTCAGATCCCCATCGGAGCTCTGGCGGACAAGTATGGCTTCAAGAAATTCCTCATTTTGCTGCGTCGAAAACGTGCGCCCCGACGACAAACTCGCGGGATCTTTCGACATATCCGCTATCGTTAAAGTCGCCCGAAACGGCAAGGTCAAACTTGCCCTGCTCGGGATCACGCTCTACGGAAGCGGCTACGGCATATTCCTAACCACCCTCCCCGCCTGGCTGTTGCGGGAAAAAGCGTTCAACGCGGATCATATAGGAATATTTTTCTCGTTATTTTACGTCGCCATCAGTATTTCGCAGATCATCACAGGGCGATTGTGCGGAAAATTCGGAAGCGCGGTTTTCATGGTCTGCGGACTAGCCGCCGCGTCAATTGGGCTATATGCCGTCAGGATGGCAAACTCGTCCGGGCTGTTTGCGGCGCTCGCCGCCGCCAGTCTCGGGCTCGGCGTTTTTTATATAGCGTCGATGATATTCCTGAACGAAACGGTGGACGAAACCCTGAAAGGCACAATATCGGGGGCTTATTATCTGTTCTGGGGAATCGGCATGTTCTTCGGCCCTCCCGCGCTCTCGGCCGCCTCCGCCTTCATCGGTTACGACACAACACTGACCGCGTACGCTTCGCTTTTCATGGCGATGGCTGCGATAATGCTCCTAAAATTAAAACCCACAATGAAAAGAAATCGAATATAGCGAATCGCTCATCAAAAATCAAAAATAGCCCTGCGCTTGGGAATCCCCCAGCGCAGGGCTATTTTCGCAAACTCTATGCCTAAACTCGAGGTTATCCTAAAATTTTATCCATGCTCCGTTCGGCTTCACCCGAGCTCTTCGCGATCCTGTCGAGAGCGGACGCCATCCTGCGACGGGCCTCCGCCGCGTAAATCTCGTCCTTTATGCCGGGCAGGTTGATTCGCACGTTATAAGCCGCGCCCTTCCCCGCCGCTTCGGCGAGCAAAACCGCGCTTCCCGCGTCGCTCGCCGTGTTCGGGTTGCCCAGCGAAACGGCGCGCGACGCCAGACAAGCCATCTCGGCGCATTTTTCGAGCGTAGAGAGAGGAACCTCCGTCGCGCCCTTAGCCGCGTCCGCAAGGGCGCTCCCGCGGGCGGCTTTCTGCTCGTCCGTGTCCCTGGGCATCTTCATGGCCGACATGAAAACGTTGAACGATTCAGTGTCCTCGTTCATGAGCCTCACGAACTCCCCGCGAAGCCGCTCGCTCTCTTGCGCTATCTCCTCCATCGCCGCCCAATTTTCGCGATACTTCTCCTTGCCGATGGTGAGGTTCGACACCATGGATACCAGGGCCGCGCCAAGCGCGCCCCCCAAAGCCGCGACGCTGCCGCCGCCAGGCGCGGGGGAATCGCTCGCCAATTCGTCCAGAAAAACTTTTATCGTATCCGCCTCAAAAGCCATTCTTACGCCTCCTTTATATTTACTAACCTTTGACTAGCGACTCCAGGTACGTTTCGTCCGCCACATATGGCAGGGTTATATGGCCGTCGCCGCGTTTGCCGTTGAACTCCGCTATGGTCTCCATGGCGTGCTCGTTGCGGGCCCAGGCGCGGCGAGCAACGCCGCTCATCACGTCCCAGCTTATCGAGCTGCGGATTATCTCGTCTATCCTTCCGCTGCCGTCCAGAACGAGGCCGAACCCTCCGTTGATCGACTTGCCTGTGCCGACTCCGCCGCCGTTATGAAGGGCAGCCAGGCTCATGCCGCGCGCGCAGTTGCCAGCGAAACACTGTATAGCCATCTCGCCCATGATGTTGCTGCCGTCCTTTATATTGGAGGTCTCGCGGAACGGCGAATCGGTTCCGGAGACATCGTGGTGGTCGCGGCCTATCATAACCGGGCCTATCTCACCGCGGCGGACCATCTCGTTGAACTTGAGCGCTATGCGCATGCGGCCCTCTTCATCCTGATAGAGGATACGGGCCTGCGTGCCTACTACGAGCTTGTTTTTCTCCGCGTCGCGTATCCATGCCCAGTTGTCGTGATCCTGAAAACGTCTTGCCGGATCGATACAATCCATCGCGGCATTGTCCGTCGCGCGCAGATCCTCGGGCTTCCCGCTCAGGCAGACCCAGCGAAAGGGGCCATAGCCATAATCGAAGAGCAGCGGCCCCATTATGTCCTCCACGTAGGACGGGAATATGAAGCCATCGTAGGTGTCGACCCCGTTTTTGGCTATTTCTTTCACTCCTGAGTCGAAGATGGCCCTCATGAACGAGTTGCCATAGTCGAAGAAATATGTGCCCTTATCCACGAGCGCCTTTATCAGCTCGAAGTGCCTGCGAAGACTTCTGTCGACGCAGCGGCGGAATTCGTATGGGTCGCTTTGCAGCAGGCGCGTGCGTTCCTCGAACGTCGTCTCCTGAGGGCAGTATCCGCCCTCGTAGGCCGCGTGGCATGATGTCTGATCCGAGAGCAGCTCGACCTTTTTATCGTTATCAAGCGCGTACTGAAGCACATCCACTATGTTGCCCTCATACGCTATCGACAGGGCTTTGCCCTCGGCCATAGCCTCGTTCGCCCATTTGAAGGCTTCGGACAGGTCGCGAGTCCTCTTGCTCACCCAGCCCTGCGTGATGCGGGTGTCGACGCGCGAAGGGTCGACCTCGGCGATTATGGAGGCGGCGCCGGCTATCTCGGCGGCTTTAGGCTGCGCTCCGCTCATGCCGCCCAGTCCGGACGAGACGAAAAGATGCCCGGCGAGCCCCTTGCCCTCGGGGAGTCTGAACTTCTTTCTGCCGGCGTTGAGCAGCGTGTTGTAAGTTCCGTGGACGATGCCCTGCGGGCCTATGTACATCCAGCCGCCGGCTGTCATCTGCCCATAATTGGCGACGCCCAGCGCGGCGGCGCGCGTGAAGCCCTCGGTGTTGTCGAACATGCCTATCATGAGGCCGTTCGTCAGTATGACCCTCGGGGCATCGGGCTTCGATTTAAAAATCCCAAGAGGATGACCGGACTCTATCACGAGAGTGTGATCCTGGGTCAATATTTCGAGATATTTTTTGATCAGCAGGTACTGCATCCAGTTCTGACAGACCTGGCCGGTCTCGCCGTACGTCACCAGCTCATAGGGATAGAGCGCGACGTCGAAGTCGAGGTTGTTGTCCACCATCACCTGAAACGCGCGGCCCTCTGCGCATTTGCCTTTGTATTCGTCTATCGGCTTGCCCGTGAGGCGTCCGGCGGGGCGGAAACGATAGCCGTAAACGCGGCCGTGTTCGCGGTACTCCGCCAGAAACTCGGGCGCTATTTCCCTGTGGCGCTCTTCCGGTATGTAGCGCAGGGCGTTTTTGAGCGCCAGAACCATCTCGGACTCGTTCAATATCTGACCTCTGTTCGGGGCCCTTCTTATGCCGGGTTCAAACTCGGTTTTAGCGGGCAGCCCGTTTGGAAAATCCAGCCGTATCTCCAGAGTTTTTCCAGCAGCGTCAAACATAACACCGCACCCCTTTTCCTTAAAACAGTCCCGATACTCGCCCGTTGCCGTCCACGTCTATGTCGCAGGCGGCTGGGCGTTTCGGAAGGCCGGGCATCGTCATTATCGCGCCCGTTATGGGAATTATGAAACCAGCTCCGGCGGAAAGCCTCACCTCGCGAACCGTCAGGGTGAATCCCTCGGGACGCCCCTTCGCGTTCGGGTCGTCCGAGAGGGACGACTGAGTCTTTGCCATGCATATGAGCAGATCGTCGTAGCCAAGTTCGTGAATGAGCTTCAGGTCCGACATGGCCTTGGGCGTGAAATTGACATCCTGCGCCCCATATATCTTCGTAGCTATCGTAGTTATCTTATCCGCGGGAGAGGCGTCTTCTTCGTAGAGATAGTGAAACGTGTTGGGCGCGTCGCATGCCGCGATGACCGCCTCGGCAAGCTCTATACCGCCCACTCCGCCCTTTGCCCATATATCCGAACGGACGACGGAGACGCCAAGCTTCGCGCATTTTTCCACGATGAAACCCAGCTCCTCGTCGGTGTCGGTCGGGAAGGCGTTGAGCGCCACAACAACCGGAAGTCCGTACGAGAGGATATTCTCCACATGCTTTTCGAGGTTCGGTATGCCGGCCTCGAGCGCTTTCAGATTTTGCGTCGCAAGGTCATTTTTGTGGAGCCCCCCGTGCATCTTGAGCGCTCGTATCGTCGCCACTATAACTACAGCGCTCGGCTTGAGCCCGGCGAGGCGGCATTTTATGTCCAGAAACTTCTCTGCCCCCAGATCGGCGGCGAAACCAGCCTCAGTGATGAAATAGTCGGCGAGCTTGAGCCCGTATTTCGTCGCCATGATGCTGTTGCAGCCGTGGGCTATATTGGCGAATGGCCCGCCGTGGACAAACGCCGGAACGTGTTCGATCGTCTGAACCAGATTCGGCTTTATGGCGTCCTTCAGAAGCATAGCCATGGCGCCATGGGCTTCCAGGTCTCGCGCGCGGACAGGTTTGCCATCGTATGTGTAAGCGACGATTATCTCAGCGAGGCGGCCCTTGAGGTCGTCCAGATCGCGGGAGAGACAGAGTATCGCCATGACCTCCGACGCGACCGTTATGTCAAAACCGTCCTCGCGGGGAATGCCCTCCGTCTTGCCGCCGAGCCCTATCACTATCTTGCGGAGCGACCTGTCGTTCATGTCGAGCGCCCTGCGAAGGACGATTCTGCGAGAGTCGACGCCGAGGGGGTTGCCCTGTTGGATCGAGTTGTCGAGCATAGCGGCGAGCAGGTTGTGGGCAGACGTTATTGCGTGAAAGTCGCCGGTGAAGTGGATATTTATATCCTCCATGGGCACGACCTGGCTGTATCCGCCGCCGGCGGCGCCGCCCTTTATGCCGAAAACCGGGCCGAGCGAGGGCTCGCGAAGGGCGAGCGTCACTTTTTTGCCGATATGGGCGAGAGCCTGAGCGAGGCCTACGGACGTCGTCGTCTTTCCCTCGCCTGCCGGCGTGGGGGTCACGGCCGTGACAAGGATGAGATGCCCGTCCGGCCCGTCCTTTATCCTGTCCCAGAGTTCATGCGTTACCTTCGCCTTGTATTTACCGTAATGTTCCAGCTCATCGTCCGCAATGCCCAGATACGCGGCGACTTTCGATATAGGCTCCATAACGGTCTCCTGAGCTATTTCTATATCAGTTTTATATGTCATCGACAGCCCTCCCGGATTTTATTGGATCTTCAAAACCATTATATCGGGATATCGTCAATTTCATATCAATAAAACCGCGCTAAAAAAGGCCCCGCCTTACGGCGTAAGCCATCATGATTATATCCCATATATTTTACATATTTTTGACACGCTTTCGCGATAATTTATTTATATGATGAAATCAATGAGGCGCTTGATGAAATCTCTAATATAATCAAAATATGTTCAATATTTAACCATCGAAACACACTTTAGTACTGGGAGGATCCGAGATGGCACATCATATTTCATTGAACGGCGGAAATCTGACATTCGAGGATTTCATATCCGTGACGCGCAAAAACGCGAGCGTCGGCATAGCGGACGAGGCAATAACGCGAGTGAACGATTCACGCAAGGCAGTCGACTCGCTCGTCGCCGAGGGACGGGCTATGTATGGCATAAACACCGGGTTCGGGCGTTTCGCCGACGTAGCGATACCGGAGGACGAGGTAAACCTTCTCCAGATAAATCTCATATTGTCGGACGTCTGCGGGGTCGGCAACCCGCTTCCGAGGGATGTCGTGCGCGGTATGCTCCTTCTCAGGGCGAACTCTCTCGCGAACGGTTTTTCCGGCGTAAGGCCCATATTGATCGACACTCTTCTTGAAATGATCAACAAAGGCGTGCACCCCGTCATCCCCGAAAAAGGCTCCGTCGGTTCGAGCGGCGACCTCTGCCCTCTCTCCCACATGGTCTTGCCGATGCTGGGGCTTGGAGAGGCCGAATACAGGGGCCAGGTAATAAGCGGGAGTGACGCCATGGAAAAAGCGGGCATCCCGGTCATCTCACTTCGCGCAAAGGAGGGGCTCGCCCTCATCAACGGCACGCAGTGCATGACCTCCGTCGCGGCGCACGCTTATTACGACTCCTCCATACTCGTCAAATCCGCCGACGCTATCGGCGCGCTCACCGTGGAATCTCTTCGCGGGATAATAAACGCGTTCGACCCCAGAATCCACTCCATAAGAAAGCACAAGGGACAGATGGACAGCGCCGCCAATGTCCGCAAGATGCTCGAAGGCAGCGAGTACACGACGCGACAGGGCGAACTGAGAGTACAGGACGCCTACTCCATCCGCTGCACACCGCAGATACACGGCGCCAGCAGGCTCGCGCTCGACTACGTTGCGGGCGTCTTCGGGACGGAGATGAACGCCGTCACGGACAATCCCCTCGTATTCACGGACAGCGGCGACGTATTCTCCGGCGGCAACTTTCACGGGCAGCCGATGGCCATAGCCTCCGACACCCTGGCCATAGCGATTGCCGAGATGGGCAACGTTTCAGAGCGCCGCATAGCCAAACTCGTCGACCCGGCGATGAACCACGGATTGCCGGCATTCCTCGTGAAGCAGGGCGGCATCAACTGTGGATTCATGATTCCCCAGTATGTGGCAGCGGCCCTGGTATCGGAGAATAAAGTGCTCGCTCATCCGGCAAGCGTGGATTCGATACCGACGTCGGCCGGTCAGGAGGACCACGTCAGCATGGGGACGATAGCGGCCCGCAAGGCGGCCACAATCGTCGAGCACGTCAAAATGATCCTGGGTATAGAACTGATGTGCGCGGCACAGGCCATCGATCTTCAGGAAAAGCGCGGGATGGGACGCGGCACCGAGGCGGCGTACAAGGCCATCCGCTCGAAGGTGGAGATGATGGAGAACGACCGTATATTCGCGGGCGACCAGAATGCCTCCGCCGAGCTCGTCGGCAGCGGGGAGCTGCTCGAAGCGGTCGAGCGGGCGACCGGCCCTCTGGCATAAATCCTCCTTATTAGCGGGCAATCCAGCCCAACAAGAAGCTCCCCCGCGCGGGGGAGCTTCTTGTTGGGCGCTGTGCAATATGACGTCGGCCCGATCAGCCGAGGAGATGGCTCTCGACGATCTGCTCGACCGTGAAGGCTCGCACGCGCAGACAATGCCGCATAACATCCTCTATCGCGGCGAGTGGCAGCGGGCCGACGAGTTCGCTCTCCGCTATGCCGACTCCGAAGCTGTCGGCCAGGGACTTCACCATGTCGAACACCACGGGTATTGGCGTCTTCTCGAAGTTCGTCAGGTTCATGGATACCTGTATCATATTCTTATCGGTGAGTTCCAGCGCTATCGCGCGGCAAAATCTGAGGCCGCCGCTCGAAAAACGCATCCTCTTCGCTATTTCCTTTCCCACCGAGAGGTCGGTAGTGCGGAGATTGACGTTGAACGCCACAAGAGGAAAGCGAACGCCGGTTACAGTGGCGCCCGACTTGGGAACGAACGCGAACGGACCTTCGTCCGGCCTCCAGGCCTCATCCTTCATTTTTTCAGCCAGCGCCTCATACTGCCCTTTGCGTATGTCGACCAGGTTCTGGCGCTCCGGCCTCGTGGCCGCGTCCTCATAATAATAGACAGGCACGCCGAGCGATCCGAGAAATTTGCCGAACTCTCGCGCGACCGAGAGCGCTTCGTCTATCGTAACCCCGCGTATAGGCACGAACGGAGCGACGTCTATCGTTCCCATGCGAGGGTGGCTCCCCTTGTGGACGCTCATATCTATGAGCTCGACGGCGCGTCCCGCCGCGTTCTTGGCGCCAGCGAGGACTACCTCAGGCGCCCCGATAAACGAAAAAACGCTTCGGTTATGGTCATGGTCGGAGTTGACCTCTATAACGGTTATGTCATGGGTCGACGACAGAGCGTCCGTGACCGCCTCGATCTTGACCGAGTCGGTCCCTTCGCTGACGTTGAGTTCGCAAAGCATTATCTTTTTCATATACATCCCTCCGGAGAATTATTTTATGTATATCAGTAAAATACTAGACGAGCATCGAGTTACGCGCCACGACGCGGCCGTTCTTGATCACGGTTTCGACAGGGTTCGTCATGTAGTGATACGCTATATCCTCATGACGTTCGAGATTCCATATCTGTATGTCCGCGTTTTTGCCAATTTCGAGCGACCCTATCGTCTCCTGCCTCGAAAGGGCTTTAGCGCCGGTGATCGTCGCGGCGCGGATAGCGCGTTCCGACGACATGCCGTGCTCCCTGCACGCGAGTATCAGGATGAAAGGCATAGATGTGCACCAGCAGCCCGGGCAGCAGTTCGTAGCTATCGCGAGCTCCAGGCCCTCTTCGATCATTGGGGCCGGGTCGAACGGCAGAATATGCCCGACGGCGAAATCTATGCCGGGCAGCGGAGTGCCGACCGTGCCTGCTTTGGCGAGACGGCGCAGCGACGGCCTCGGGTCGTAGTTGAGATGATCCGCCGACACTGCCCCCAGATCCGCGGCGACCTCGGCGCCGCCTATGTACGAATAACCGCCCTCGTGGAGTTTGGGCTTCATACCGGCTTTAAGGCCCGCTTCCAGTATGACGCCACATTCGCGGGCAGTGTAATGCCCCTCGTCGCACCACGCGTCGCAAAACTCGGCCAGACCCTGTGAACCCACGAACGGTATCATCTCGTTTATCAGAAAATCCATGTATTTTCCTTTTTCCATGTCGCGCGGCCATCCATGAGCGCCGAGGAACGTGGACGCGACGCTTATCGGCAGGCGGCGTTCCAGGAGACGGTTCACAGTGAGCTGTTTTATCTCCGTATCCCGGTCGAGCCCGTAGCCGCTCTTGCTCTCGACGGTCGTAGTGCCTGAGACTATCATGTCGCGGACTCGAAGCGCGGTCTCTTCATACAGTTCCTCCAGAGAATGTTCTTTGGTGGGTTTGAGCGTCGTCAAAATACCTGTCTTTATGCCGCGCCGTTTTATCTCGTCGTCCGACAGATTTTCGATTTTGGCGAAATACTCCCCCACCCTGGTTCCTCCGAACACGACATGCGTATGGCTGTCCACGAAGCCCGGGGCGACCACTTTGCCTGACGCGTCGATAACCTCGGTGGATCCCGAAATCATCGGCGCTATCTCTTTCTCGTCGCCTAGCGCGGCTATTTTGCCTTCGCTCACGGCAAGCCAACCGTTATTCACAACGCCGATGAGGTCGGACGCGTCCTCGGCGCATGTCAGCAGTTCAAGAGCGTTTTTTATCACAAGTTCGGCAGTTTTTTTCATTGGGCCACCTCCATCTGATTGAATAGTACATTAGCTATCGTCAATATGACATCAAAAAAATACCTAATTATCGAACTCGACCAAACAATCTGACGAAAACATCGCAAAACATCCACGCAACATATAATAGCTATGGAATCGGAACAGCTCGCGATACTCTCCGGAGACTCGCGGGGGCGGCGGCATAACGCCGGATCGTTCAGCTTCATGCCGGCATACATGAACCGGGATCGCGAAATTCGCGGTCCCGGTTCATGTATGTTATCCGGTTGCCCAAACGTCGCTTACTTCAAACGGCCTTCCCACGCTTTGAAGTGGGTGTGCAGCAGATGATGAGCGCGCTCGCCGAGGGGTTTGCCCATCCATGTGTCGTATAGCTCGATTATGGCTGGGTTCTCGTGCGATTTGCGATATTTCATGTGCGCGTCGGCGTTGTAAATGGCGTCCATCCTCGCCTGACGGATTTCGGTATCCGTCGGATAGGGCTGGCCGCCGCCGCCGAGACATCCGCCGGGGCAGGCCATGATTTCGATGAAGTGATAATCGGCCGTGCCCGCCTTAATTTTCTCTATCAGCTTTTCGGCATTGCGGAGCGTATGAGCTACTGCGACTTTCAGGACAACCCCGTCGCCCATGTCCACTGACGCCTCTTTGATTCCGGCGAGACCGCGGACTCCAATGAAGTCGAGGTTTTCGAGAGTTTTGCCAGTGTAGGCTTCGTATGCCGTACGCAGAGCGGCTTCCATGACGCCGCCCGTCGCGCCGAATATCTGGCCCGCGCCGGACGAGACGCCCATCGGATTGTCGAAATCCTCCTCGGACAGGTTCATGAAGTCGGCGCCGGTCTGCTTTATCATCCTCGCGAACTCGCGGGTCGTGATCACTATATCGACGTCGCGATAACCGCTGTCGCAGAGCTGAGGGCGCTTAGCCTCCCATTTCTTCGCCGTGCAGGGCATGACGGAGACGGATACTATCTTTGCCGGGTCGATTCCGGCCTTCTCCGCAAAGTATGTCTTCACCGTGGCGCCGAACATTCCCTGCGGCGACTTGGCCGTCGACAGGTGAGGTATCATATCCGGATGCACCGTCTCGACAAAGTTGATCCACCCGGGCGAGCAGGAGGTCATCATCGGCATTACCCCGCCGGTCTTGATGCGATGCAGCAGTTCGTGACCCTCCTCCATTATCGTGAGGTCGGCGGCGAAGTCCGTGTCGAATACCCTGTCGAAACCGAGTCTGCGCAGGGCCGCGACCATCTTTCCGGTGACTATGCCGCCGGACTTCATTCCGAATTCCTCGCCGAGGCCTATACGAACTGACGGGGCCGTCTGAACGACTACGAACTTATCGGGATCGGCCAGGGCGTCCCACAGAATCTGCGTATCGTCTTTCTCCGTGAGGGCCGCCGTCGGGCAGACGGTAGTGCACTGGCCGCAGTAGGAGCACGCGACTTCATCGAGGCCGAGGCCGAAGGCTGGCTCGACGATGCTGTTGAAGCCGCGGTTGACGGAGCTGAAAATATCGAGCCCCTGACGCTCCGAGCAGGCGCGGACGCACCTCGTGCAGAGTATGCACTTTTGTGGGTCGCGCACTATGGACGGGTTATTTTCGTCTTTTTCGGCCACGCGCTTCTCGCCGTGAAAGCGAACGCGCCTGATGCCGAGATCGGCCGCTATCTCCTGCAGTTCGCAGTGCTGGTTTTTTACGCAGAAGAGGCAATCCTCCGGATGATTTGCCAGCATGAGCTCGACCACAGTCTTGCGCGTCTCCCTGACTATCGGGGAGTTGGTGTGAACCTTCATGCCCTCGTTTACCGGATAGACGCAGCTGGCCACGAGCGAGCGCCCCCCCTCCACCTCCACGAGGCAGACGCGGCAGTTGCCCTCGCGGGCGAGCTCCGGGTGATAGCAGAGATGCGGTATATTTAGTCCGACCAGGCGGGCCGCCTGCAATATGGTATAGCTCCTGGGCACGCTTATTTCCTGCCCGTCTATCGTCACTTTCACAGTTGTTTCATTTACGCTGGACATATCGTTCTCCCCTCCTTCCCGGATCAACCTTTATCGATCGCCTTGAACGGACACTTGGCCTGACAAGCGCCGCATTTGATGCACTTGTTCGGATCGATGAGGTGTTTACCCTTGATCTCGCCGGTAATGGCGTCGACGGGGCATACTTTTTTGCACAGTCCGCACCCGCGGCAGTTGTCCGTTATCGTGTAACCCACGAAAGCGGCGCACACGCCGGCCGGGCACTTATGATCCTTTATATGGGCCTCATAGTCGTTGCGGAAGAAATTGAGCGTCGAGAGAACCGGGTTGGGAGCGGTTTGGCCCAGAGCGCAGAGCGAACCGGCCTTTATGGAGCTCGCGAGAGACTCGAGAAGCGGGATGTCGTCATCCGTTCCATGGCCGTCGCAGATACGGTTTAATATTTCGAGCATCCTCTTCGTTCCCTCGCGGCAGGGTGTGCATTTGCCGCAGGACTCGTCCTGAGTGAAGTTCAGGAAGTAGCGGGCCACATCGACCATGCAGGTCGTCTCGTCCATGACGACGAGTCCGCCCGAACCCATCATCGCGCCCGCTTTCGTCAGCGATTCGTAATCTATGGCGAGGTCTAAGAGCTGCTCCGGAAGACATCCTCCCGACGGGCCGCCTATCTGAACCGCCTTGAACTTCTTGCCGTCCGGGATGCCGCCGCCGATGTCGTATATTATCTCGCGCATGGTGATCCCCATCGGCACCTCCGCGAGACCCGTGTTGTTTATCTTTCCGGTGAGCGCGAATACCTTCGTGCCCTTGCTGGTTTCCGTACCCTGGGACGCGAAATAGTCTCCTCCGTCTCGCAGGATTGACGGGATATTGGCGAACGTCTCGACGTTATTTATATTGCTCGGCTTGCCCCAGAGCCCGGAGTTTGCCGGGAACGGAGGGCGCGGACGCGGCATGCCGCGGCGGCCTTCGATGGAAGCGATGAGAGCGGTTTCCTCGCCGCAGACGAACGCTCCGGCGCCTTCCTTGATGTGGATCGTGAAATTAAACCCGCTGCCAAGGATATTCTCGCCGAGAAGACCCGTATCCATCGCCTGCTTGATGGCGCCCTGGAGGCGTTTGATGGCCAGCGGATATTCCGCGCGGCAGTAGATATAACCCTCGTCCGCGCCCACGGAATAGCCGCAGATTATCATGCCCTCGAGAATTCTGTGCGGGTCGCCCTCGAGAACGGATCTATCCATGAAAGCGCCCGGGTCACCCTCGTCGGCATTGCAGATGACGTACTTTTTGTCTCCGGCGGCGGCCCTGGTGAACTGCCATTTATTGCCGGTGGGGAATCCGCCGCCGCCTCTGCCGCGCAGCCCCGATTTCTTCACCTCGCCTATAACTTCCTCCGGTTTCATGGAGAGAGCTTTAGCGAGTCCCTCATAGCCGTCCGCCCCGATGTATTCCTCGAGGGATTCAGGGTTGATGTGGCCGCAGTTTACGAGAGCGTAGCGCTTCTGTTTCTTGTAGAACGCTATATCGTCGTAGTCGGGCACGGTCGCGAGCGTCGCGGGCTCCCTGTAGAGCAGCCGCTCGACAACCCTGCCTTTTATCAGGTGATTTTCTATTATCTCGTCGACGTCCGCCGGCTTCACCCTGATGTAAAACACGCCCTCCGGATAGACGATGACGAGCGGACCCAATTCACAAAGTCCGTGGCATCCGGTCTCCACGACCTTGACTTCCATATCCATGCCCTTTTCCTTGAGCTTATCGCGCATCTCCGGTATTATCTCCTTCGATCCGGACGAAGAGCAGCCGGTTCCGCCGCAGACAAGGACATGAGCTCTTGCGAGCTTCTCCATTATTTATTCCTCCCGTTCCCTAATCTTTATCATCATATAGGCGTATGGAAACGCTATATTTTGGCTACGACCAGGTCGCCCACTATCCGTCCGTTGACGAGGTGTTCCGAAATGATCCTTGGGACATCCTCGGGCTTGACGTTTCCATAGGTGACGCGGGGTTCTCCCGGACGCACCACATCCACGAGCGGCTCCCTCTGGCACATGCCTATACATCCTGTCTGCATGACGGATACGTTCTGTATGCCGCGCCGCGAAATTTCTTCGAGTATGGCGGTCATGACCGTCCTGGCCCCGGCGGCTATGCCGCACGTGCCCATGCCCACTATGACCTGAGTGCCGTTTTCGTGCCGCGCGCTCGTGGCCTGTTTCGCGGTTTCCTTGATCTTGCGAAGATCATCGAGATTTTTTATGACCATTGGTACACACCTCCCCAAACAGCGTCTTTCGTCCACGCCGATTATCTGTATTGATCCAGAATACCCTTCACCGAATCCGGCACAAGGCGTCCATGAGTTTCATCGTTTACCATGATGACAGGAGCGAGGCCGCAGCAGCCTATGCAGGCGACCGTTTCCAGCGTGAAACCCAGGTCTTTCGTCGTAGCCTCTTCGCCTTCGAGTCCGAGCTCTTTTTTCAGTTCTGAAAGTATGCCCTTAGCTCCCCTCACGTGACACGCGGTGCCCTGGCACGAGCGAACTATATTGCGCCCGCGCGGCTTTAGATGAAACTGAGAGTAGAACGTGACCACCCCATAAATCCGACTCAGCGGAGAGCCGGTTTTTTCGCTTATGCGGACAAGAACCTCTCTCGGCAGATAACCGAATATCTCCTGCGATTTTTGCAGAATGGGGATGAGAGTCCCCCTTTGACTTCCAAGATCGGCCAGAAGCTCATCGAGCCTGACCATGTCTTTTTCCGCAATTTTTTCTCCCATTGTCAATCCTCCTTATCTGAATACAGGTGCGCCTGCCACAGCACAAACGCGCTCCCCGTATATGGAGGCGCGTATAGTTCAACTCTTCATCTCAAACGCTCTGGCAGATTTTGACTCATTATCAGCTGGAATACACCCGACGATTATAAATTTTTACTACATTAATGTATACTAAGCAATAAAATAGGATAACGCAATAGTAATAGACTCAATAATTTTCCTTCAATATCTTTAGTCGCGTCTAAATGTTAAGTAGCACATACTTTTTAAGGGGAATTTGAACAAATCGGCGCCGCGACGCAAAAACACGCCCGGGAGTTTTCGGCGATGACAAAGATGATGAACAAGGGGGGCGTGAAACATCTGATATATTCGATCAAGAGCCGAGGTTTAAACTTGCAAGCGAACGGTTGATTAAGTTATAATGCTTTTGTATTTATGTGTCATAAAGACAAAGAACGGAGTGACCTCTTAATGAGCGAGGAATGGAGACACTTAAAACTGGGAGACCTTTTGGTTGATGCGGGCGCTATAGCCAAGAGCACCCTGGATGCCGCGCTCGAAGAGCAGAAAATTTCCAGGATGCGGCTCGGCGAAATTCTGCTCAAAAACGGCTGGCTCACGGAACGTCAACTTGCGGACGCGTTGAGCAGACAATTGAAACTCCCCCTGGTTTCTCTTGCAAAGTATAAACCATCGAAGGAAGCTATCAAGATCATACCGGAATCTGTCGCGCAGAGGCTCGAAACAGTCCCTCTCGCGATACTCGATTCGGGGAAGATCGCGATAGCCATGTCCGATCCGCTGAACGTAATCGCTGTCGACGAACTTCGCATGATAACGAACGCTGAATTCGACATAAACGTCGCGACAGCTTCCGACGTCAGACGCGCCCTCATGAACTTCTACAAGGTCCAAAGCAGCCTCGACGACGCCATAGGCGAAGTCGAGTCCGCCGCTGAGGATTTCGCGACCTCCATAACGTCGGCCGGGCTCAGTCAGGACGTCGCCGGAGTTTCTGTGGAGGACGCGCCCGTCGTAAGGCTCGTCAGCAACATTCTCGAACAGGCCGTCAGGGATCTGGTTTCCGACGTCCACATAGAGATATATGAGAAGGTCTCGAAAGTCCGGTACCGCGTCGACGGGGCACTCTACGAGTATATGGAATATCCGGCGACTCTCCATCCGGCGGTCATATCGCGCCTCAAAATAATAGCCGGCATGGATATATCCGAACGCAGGAAACCTCAGGACGGCCGTATCATCGTGATGGTGCTGGACAAGCGCATAGACCTTCGCGTCAACACTTTGCCCACGTTATACGGAGAAAAGATAGTCATGAGGCTCCTCGACCAGAGCGCGTC
>JAITOL010000092.1 GCA_031289955.1 Synergistaceae bacterium | reverse complement strand
TCTTTCGTCGCGTCGGGGTTCGCGTCCCCATCCATCTGTGAGATACGCTTGACGAGAGGGTGCGACGCGTTTATCTCGAGCACCTTCTGCTCGGGCGGCATCTCCTGCCCCATCGATTTGAAGAGATTCCTCATCTGAGACGACACGGCCTCGCCTTTCTGCGCAAACGTAGCTGGCGACCCGACGAGGCGCGACGAATAGCGCACGTCCTCTATGAGCCCGAGGGCCTCTATGCCCTTGATCGCTTCCTTGAGGCGCGAGACGAAACTCTCGTCCTTCGGTTCGTCCGATTCGCGTGTTCGTTCGGACGAGCCCTCTATCTCTACGTCCGCCAACGATACGGAGACGAACGGATGCGAGTCGAACTCCCTGACCGAGGCAAGCCATATCTCGTCTATCGGGTCGCTCATGAGGAGCACATCGACGCCCCTGTCCGAAAAAGCCTCTAGTTTGGGAGAGGAAGCGAGCGGGTCGCCCTTACCCCCGGCGAGGTAGTATATGCTCTTTTGCCCGTCCTTCATATTCGCGACATAGTCATCGAGCGAAACGCGGCCCGACCTCGATCCCTGGAAGACGGCGAGTTTCAGAAGCGCGTCCCGGTTTCTGGAGTCGGAGACGAGGCCCTCTTTCAAGACCTCCCCGAACATGGCCCAGAACTTCGCGTAGTCCTCGGCGCGATCATCCTTCATCTTTCTGAGCGTGTCGAGTATCTTGCGCGTGACGCCGCGCTTTATCATCGCGGTCTGCCGATCCTGCTGAAGTATCTCGCGCGAGACGTTGAGCGGCAGATCCTCCGAGTCCACGACGCCGCGCACGAATCTCAGGTATTCCGGGATGAGGTCGCGGCAGTCGTTCATTATGAACACCCTGCGGATGTAAAGCCCTATGCCGTGAGCGCCGTCGCGGTAGAAGAGGTCGACTGGCGGGCGCGACGGAATATATAGCAGCGCGTGAAATTCGTTCGTCCCCTCCGCGCGATATACGACGCGCTCCATCGGATCCTCCCAGTCGCGGGAGATGTGACGGTAGAACTCGTTGTATTCGTCGTCCGCGACATCGGACTCCGGGCGAGTCCAGAGGGCTTTCATGCTGTTGACCGGTTCGGGCTTGGCGTCGTCCGGTTCTTTTTCTTTTTCCTTGCCCGACTCCTCGATGTAGACCGGATAAGAGACGAAGTCGGAGTATTTTTTTATTATCTCGCGAACCGTCCACGATGAGAGGTAGTCCTTGGCCTCGGTCGGGGCGTCCTCGTCGTCCGGCGCGCGCTCCTTTATGTGGAGCGTCACATCCGAACCGGCGTCGGCGCGAATAGCGGGCTCTATCGTGTAGAGGCCGTCGCCCGCGGACTCCCAGAGCCACGCCTCGTCCGAACCTGCCTTGCGCGTGCTCACCAGCACCCGGTCGGCGACTATGAAGCTCGAGTAAAACCCGACGCCGAACTGCCCTATGAGCTCTTTCCCCCTGCCCGCCTCATTCATGGCCGCGATGAACTCCTTCGTGCCGCTCTTGGCTATCGTGCCCAGAAATGAGACGAGCTCGTCGCGCGTCATGCCTATGCCGTTGTCGGAGACCGTTATCGTTCGATTTTCCCTGTCGATATTGACCGTTATTTTGCCGTCCCCCGACAGCTCCGACAATTTTTCATCCTTCAATCCCTCGAGCCTGAGCTTGTCCAGAGCGTCGGACGCGTTCGATATGAGCTCGCGCAGGAAAATATCCGGATTGGAGTAAACGGAATGGATCATCAGATCCAGCACCTGTCGCGCTTCGCTCTGGAACTCATATGTGTTGCCGATGTCGTTCATTGTGAATTTCCTCCTTGTTTCGTCAATACAGTTTTTTACGCGGTATCATGCTTATTATAATCACACTCAAACAAAAATTTGAAGAGGGCGGAGCGTGAATTTTAGCAAATATCAACTTGCTCCATCCGGCGATCATGCGCGCCCAATGATCGCTCGGCATAATAAAAATTTAAGAAATAAAATACGCCCGTTTGGGTGTATTTTGGATTTTTCATTATTACTAAAATACGGTCATCAAGTCATTGATACGAGAGGAGAGTCGAGGCATGAAATATAATAACAGACGAGATAGCGGGAGCGATCCCAGATGCATGATGAACGCCGCGACTCTGGGAGAGGAAGGCGGCTACGCCGAAATGAGCTTGTGGGGTAAATCCACGATGCCGCATGACCGCCGAAATCTCCGAGAGAGGCGCGGCGCCCGCGCGGAGGCAAACGACGAATATCGCGCCCGCGACGCGGCGAGCATTGCCCCGAAGTCTCATATATTTGACGGCGCGAGGACATTCTTACATAGCACGGCAAAACGCGTAATGACATTCCTGCGCGCCCCAATGGGCGACGCTCGTGGATAAAATCAGCCATCTCCCATGAAACCGCCCGAAGCTGTAATATGGGCTTCCGACGAACAGGGGGCCGTTTTACGCGGCCCCCTGTCATAAAAATTACCGGATTTATTTACTCGAACCCGACCGTCTTCGTCCAGTCGCACATGGCCCGGACTTTCGCTTTGGCCTTCTCGAGGCGCTCTCCCTTGAAATTCGGGTCGATCTTACCCGCGATGGCGGCAGCCATGTCTATCGTCGACGCGGCGTCGCGCTCCCAGTCGGGGTCTCCCCTGAAGTCGCGCAGAATGTCGTATGTCAGCGTCCCAGGCTTGTTCTCTACCAGCACCTCTCCGATCGCCTTTTCTATCTTCGCGCCCTCGGAATCGAGCCCGAGATACTCCAGCATCATCTTCGAAGTCAGCAGCATCGCCGACGGGTTCACGCGGTACTTGTGGGCATACTTGGGCACTGAGCCGCTCGACGGCTCGAAAAGCGCCGCGTCCGCTCCGATGTTGCCGCTCGGGGCGAAGCCGAGACCGCCGGTGAGCTGGCTCGCCTCGTCGGAGAGGATGTCGCCGAAGACGTTGCTCGCCACGACGATGCTGTAGTCCTGCGGGTTCTTGATGAGCCACATCGCGGTAGCGTCAGCGTTCTCCTCTATGCCCTTTATACCGTACTGTTCGTATTCTTTCGCTATTTCGAGGAATATCCTCTTCATCATGCCATCCGTCTGGCGGATTACGTTCGCCTTGTTGCCGCAGTGAACCGTCTTCCTGCCCGAGCTGCGCGCGTACTCGAATGCCGCGCGGATTATGCGCTCACAGCCCTCTTTCGAGAAAACGCGCCACGACACCGCGACCTCGCTGCACTTTTTGAAGCGCTCCATGCCAGGATGCAGGTCGAACTGCTCGGGCGGCAGAGGATAGAACTCGACCGCGGAATATAGATCCTCCGTGTTCTCGCGGAACATCACTATATCTATCTTGGGGTCGCCCTTGAGCGGAGTCCCTATTCCCGGCAGGGTCTTTGCGGGGCGCAGGTTGATGTAGAGGTCGAACAACTGCCGCATCTGGAGGATGGCGGATTTGAAGCCCTTGACGCCCGCTTTCGACGTAATCGCGGCCATCAGAGTCGCGTCCGTGTTCTTTATGGCGTCGATCGTCTCGGGCGGAACTGTGTTGCACCGCGGATCGCCCTCGCCGAACTTCGCTATCGACTTCTCCCACATACACCAACCGAGGTCAGCCCTCACCCAGTCTATGGGGAGGTTCATGGCTTCCAGAACGAGCAGCGCGCCCTCCATCATATCGAATCCGGAGTCGTCCCCGGACATGTAGCACACCTTGTAGCGGTCCTTCTTCTCTTTTACCCTCATAACGTCACGACTCATTCTTATGCCTCCTCAGGCTCTCTCAGGCAGACCGGGAGGTTTTACGCGGACCGCCCGGACGCCGTTAGTTTTTAAATTCGAAGATCTCTCTATTTTTATCGATGTAAATCCCGTTCGATACGTCGAAACGAAGCACCCTCATCTCCGGGGAATCCGCTCCGTCCGGGAAATGATCCCTCAGTTCCTCGCTCCAGACATATTTCTTCGACGCGTCGTCCGAGAGAACCTCTATGTTACCCCACAACCTGCATTCAGTGGCGTCGCGGGACGCCTCCGCGTATATCACGGCGTTTCCGTCCTTCAGCAGCTCCTGCACCTTGCTCGATCCCTCGTATGTCGCGAACCAGACGCTCTTCACGCCGTCGATCTTGAGCGGCGCCATAGCTCTCAGGTTCGGATGCCCGTGAGACCCATTCGTTGCCAAATAGTGAGTTTTAGCGGCGCCCAGTAGTTTCAAAGCTTTTTCTACAGCTTCACTCCTGCCATCCACACTTTTTTTCACTTATATCGCCCCCTATGGCAATTTATTGCTTCGGTTATTTTACCACTAAGGGGTCGATATAATATAAATTTCGCCCCTCAGGCCAATCCGAGCGATTTTTTAACGTGCGGAATGAGCCCTCCGTCGTTCACCAATCCCTGGACAAATTCGGGATACGGAGGAAACTTTATCTTTTTTCCGGCGGCCGTTATCTCCCCCAAGTCGAAATCTATCTCTATCTCGTCGCCTTTTTGGATCAAATCCTGCAGCTCGGACGATATGATGATGGGGAGCCCCTCGTTGAGGCAATTGCGATAGTGGATGCGGGCGAAACCGCGGGCTATTATCGCCCCTATCCCGCGTTCCTTGAGGCAGATGGCGGCCTGCTCGCGGCTCGATCCGCAGCCCCAGTTTTTGCCCGCAACGATTATGTCGCCGGGTGAGGCGTTCTTCGTGAAGTCGGAGTCGAGATCCTCAAGCGCGACGCGGGCCATCTCGGCGCGATCCTTTATCGTGTACGTGTATTTTCCCGCGAATATGACGTCCGTGTTCACGTCGTCGCCGTATTTCCAGACGCGTCCTTTTATCTTCATGCTAAAACGCCTCCCTCGGGTCGGAGATTTTGCCTGTTACTGCGCTCATCGCAACTGTTCGTGGGCTCGCCAGGTATATGAAGCTCTCCTTGTCGCCCATTCTCCCCTTGAAGTTGCGGTTTGCCGTGCTGACGCAGACCTCTCCCGGGGCGAGCGTGCCCATGTGAGCGCCGAGGCACGGGCCGCAGCCGGCATTGCAGACTATACAGCCCGCGTCGAGCAGCGCGTCGAGCGTGCCGTCATGCATTGCCTCGCGGTAAATGTTCCAGGACGCCGGTATGATGATCGTCCGCACCGCCACCTTACGACCCTTCAATATCTCGGCCGCGGCGCGCAGATCCTCGAGCCTCCCGTTCGTGCACGTCCCGATGAAAGCCTGGTTTATCGCGGTCCCGGCGACCTCGGCTATCGGAGCGTAGTTGTCGACCGTGTGAGGCTTCGCGACTCCGGGCGTTATCTCTCCCAGGTCGTAGCTGTACTCCTTGACGTAATCGGCGTCCGGATCGGCCCAGAGAACCTCCCAGCCGCTCGATTTTTCACGCCCCCTTATAAAGTCGAGCACCTTCTGATCCGGCTTACAGACGGCGTTTTTGGCTCCCATCTCTATGCCGAGGTTGCAGAGCGTCATCCGAGACGCCACGCTCATGCTCTCTATGCCGTCGCCGTGGAACTCGACGCTCATGTAGTCGGCCCCGTCGGATTTGACGTCTCCCATGACCTTGAGGATGAAGTCCTTCGCGGATACTCCTTTGCCGAGCCGTCCCTTTGCCGTAACCTTCATGCTCTCCGGAACCTTGAACCAGATGTTCCCCGTGGCCCAGGCCGCGGCCATCTCCGTGCGGCCGATGCCCGTCGCGAACGTCCCGAACGCGCCATATGTGCATGTGTGGCTGTCGCTGCCGATCACTATCTGCCCGGGCAGAGCGAAGCCCTCCTCCGGAAATTTCTGGTGGCATACCCCTCCCGAGCTCGAAACGTCGTAGAAGTGAGGCGCGCCCTGGTTTTGCATAAATTCGCGGGCCTCTTTGTGGTTTACGGCGTGATCGCTCGACGGGGCCGGCACGCCGTGATCGAGGATGACGACGAGGCGTTCCGGCTTCCAAACTTTTTTGACGCCTATTTTTTTGAACGTGCGGGATATGGGGCCCGTGTTATCGTGGCTCATGCAGAAATCAGGCTCGACCGTGACGACCTCGTTCGCGTTCACCGGATGCCCGACAGCCCTTCCAAGCGCTTTTTCGGCAAATGTCCGGCCCATCATCTCACGTCCTTTTTCCGCGATTTCAAATATGGGATGAGACCCCCGGCCGACATTATGTCGCGCTCGAGGTCGCTCACAGCGTCTCCGTGGAACGTGGCGCCGTTCGTCGCGTCTTTTATCGAGCCGGTCGAGATATCGACCTCCAGATCGTCGCCGTCCCCGATCTTCCCCGCCTTGATCGCCTCGGAAAGCCCCTTGACGAAGAGAACAGGGTATCCGTTGTTTATGGCGTTCCGATAATATATGCGGGAACAGGTTTCGGCCAGGATGGCAGGCACTCCGGCCTCCTTGAGGCAGTAGACGGCGTGTTCGCGGCTCGATCCGCAGCCGAAGTTCTTGCCGGCCACGATGAAGTCGCCCGGTTTTACCTCGCGCGCGAAATTCTCCTTGCCCGGATAGTACTCGAACGAATACTGGGGCATCTTTTTCGGATCCGTCTCCGCAAGATACTTATTGTGATAGATCAGGTCGGTGTCCACGTCGTCGGAGAAGACCCACGCGCGGCCCTTCAATACATCGCTCATATCGTATATTCCCCCTTTTAGCAGACGATGTCGCGGGGATCCGTTATCACGCCCCGCACAGCCGTGGCCATTGCCGTCATCGGGCTCAGGAGATACGTATGGCTTCCCTTGCCCACCTTGCCGATGAAGTTGCGGTTCGTCGTGGAGCATCCCACGTCGCCGCTCGGCAGCGCCCCGTAATGCTCGGCGGTGCAGAGCGAACACGTCGGGTTCGTGAAGACGATCCCCGCGTCGAGGAATTTTTCGATCATCCCGCGCTCGGCGCACTTTTTCATGACCTCGGTCGTAGCCGGGGTTATTATCGTGCGAACGTCCGGCGAGACCTTGAAACCTCCTCGCTCCAGAACCTCGTAAGCCGCCGCGATATCCTCGAAACGCCCGTTCGTGCAGCTTCCGATGTGGACCTGATCGACCCGCGTCCCCGCTATCTCCCGCACCGGCTTCACGTTGTCCGGCGCGTCCGGGCAGGACGCCATCGGCTCGAGCCTGGATACGTCGTATTTGCGCGTCTCGATGTAGACAGCGTCCGGATCGGGCTTGATGGCCCCGGCGCGGACCCTGGCCTCCGGCCCGGCGCGCTCCGCCAGCCAGTCGAGCACGGCCCCGCTCGGCAGGATGAGCCCTATCTTGCCGCTCATCTCCGTCACCATGGAACAGAGCGTTATGCGCTCGGCCAAAGTCGCGCGGTCTATCGCGTCGCCAGTGAATTCGACGGCGAGGAAATCCAGGCCCCCGGCTCCGAGGTCGCCGACCAGGAGCGTAAGGAAATCCCTCATGGAAACGCCGCACGGAAATTCGCCCGTCACCTCTATCTTCATCGTATCGGGAACCCGGAACCAGTTCGTGCCGTTGAGCCACGACGCGGCGATGTCGGTGTTGCCAACGCCGGTCGCGAACGCGCCCACAGCGCCGAGCAGGTTCATGTGGCTGTCCGTGCCCAGAATGACGTCGCCGGGCAGGACATGCCCGTGTTCCAGCAAAACGTGCTGCCCTATGCCGCGGTTGATGTCGAAAACGTGTTTGATCCCCTGCCTGCGGGCGAACTCGCGGATTATCTTCTGGTTGTTCGACACCTTCTCGGAGTGAGACGGCGCCTGAAGATCGAACGTAAACGCGATGCGCTCCGGGTTCCAGACCTTTCCCTTGTTCTCCGTTATCTCGTCGAACTGAAGAGTGCAGTTCGCCCCGCCGAAGTCGCGAGCGGTCGACCAGTCTATGTCGCACCATACGCGCTCTCCGGTGTGGACCTCCTTGTGAGCCGCCCGTTCCATGATTTTCATTATCATCGTTTTGCCCATTCAAATGCCCCCTCGTGCCCCAAAACCTCGGGGATTCGCCCCGAACACCCGAGAGAGATCGGTATTTCTTCTCCCGGCGCCATCGTGACCGCTACTTCATTCCCAAAAAGCTCTTCATCCCCTCGAAGTTCATGAAGTCCGCCTTGTTCACCAACACGCCCTCCGGACTGCGGAGCGTCCCGTCGCCCTCGTGCGCGTGGTTCGCTATGATGTGGCCGATGGCCGAATCGCACCCGTTGCGCAGCGCGATCACGGTTCCCGAGAAGGGATGCCTCAGGTCTTTTCCCAACCGCGACTTCACCGTCCCGCCGTCCGGCGCCTTCTCGTACTCGACGAGCTTGCCCACATCGTGAAGCAGCGCGCCCGCTACAAGCAGGTCGTTGTCCATCCTGAACTTGCCGTCGGGCGTGGCATAGAGCTCGTTGAACTCCTTCATGGCGTGATACGCCATCCTCGTGACGCCCCGGACATGCGTCAGGTACGAGGCTGGACAGTCGGGAATGAGCAGCGTGAACGGAATGCGATCCATATCCTCCGGCGCCCAGCCCCCCGTTTCAAGCGCGTCCTCGTAGCTGGCGAGCACCTTCTCCTGAAGACCCTTATCGAGTATCCACTCTATTTCCGGCAGCATTTTCCTTATCTTTTCCCTCATTTAAACACGCCTCCCATATTCCTTATATATGTATCCGAATATCACGGCTGAAACATCGCGAAAGCGCCCAAAAGCGTCCTGTATATCCTGTCGATATGCAAAGAGGCCGCGGCGGACGCCCGATTCGCGTCGTGCACAGTTATGGCCTCATAAAGCGCCTCATGCTCATCCGCGAAGGCGCATTTGTCCTCGAGCAGCCCATATATGCTCTCGTGCGTCGCCATTATCAGATTGAACTCCATCCGCACGATATTCACGAACAGAAAATTCTGGGTCGCGGACGCCAGCGCCATGTGAAAGTCGAAATCCGACCTCGCCCTGTGGGTGAGGTCGTCCAGATTTTCCCTCGTCGACGTGAGTATCCTCCGTATGCGGGTCATATCGGACGGGGACGACCTGCGGGCGGCCTCGGACGCTATGGCCGGGTCGAGTATGCGGCGGGCCTCCATGAGTTCGAGCACGGCGGAGCTTTCGAGAGGAACCGCGCCCGCGCTCGACCCCTCGGGGAATGCGTGGGGGCTGCGCACAAAACGACCGCTCCCCGGCTTGCTTTCGATGAGCCCGAGCAACTCGAGCACACTGAACGCCTCCCTGAGCGAACCGCGCGACACCCCGAACTGGTCTATCATCGCCCGCTCCGGCGGCAGCGCGTCGCCGTATGCCAGCTCGCCGCGCGAGATGGCATCCTTTATGGCGCCAACCACCTTTTCATATTTTCTTGCCGGTCTGACGTCTGTCTCCATTTTTATTCTCCATTGGTCTGATTTTTATACGTTATACAACAGACCGGAAAATTTTTCAAGCGCGAATATATCGAAATAGAAAAGGAATATTTATTGGTCATGAAGGGGCGCCAAAGGGAAATCAATCGCGCAAAATTGGACCGACCAATTTATATCACAAGGGAAAACGCGTCGCGGAACCCAGCCATTTAATTTTTCAGAAAAACAAATCTCTTTTTAAGATGTAAGACATATATTCATTGTTATTATGATAGAATACCCGTGTTTTGTGGATGATTCGCGGTTGACTATCTCATAATATCCATCAGGGAGGATTGATGTTTCTGTGAAGACGTTCAGGCGGTCGAAATGGGAGATGGTCAAGGGCGTGATTTACGCGCCGTTTGTCGCGCTCGCGATAGTGATTATCGGCGGTATTTTCATCAGCAGCAGGCTCATTGTTTCAGCGCTCGCGGCGGTCGCTTTTTTCGCAATGATCCATATTGCCCTCGTCAGTTCCAATATATACTTCGAGCTCGCGCCGGACGGCAAATTCCGCTACTTTAAAAGGGGAGAGCAGAAACTCAGTTTCGACATGACGAAATGCGGGGTAGGCTACCACCGCAAGAGCGACACTGGTTTTCTTCCGTCCCACTCGCTCAGGCTCGACATTCAGCCCGAGGGAACGACGGAAAAGTCCGACATAGTGAACATCGACTGCGACGCGCTGGGCCTCGACACGTTCATGGCGATGTTCCAGGCGCTCGACGACATATCGGTCAATGAACCGGAAGTGCTGTCGGCAGCCAAATCAAAAGAGGAGGAATAGACCATGTCGTCCATCATTACATTTGTGTGGATAATCATAGTATGCGCCGTATCGGTCGGGTTCTGGTTTTTCTACAGCAAACCGCAAATGCGGAAGATGAAGGCGTCCGGCGAGGAATTTCTGGCGACTCACCCCGACGCCGCAAAAGTGTACCTCACGACGAAAACCTTCATCACGTCGGAAGCGGTCACGGTCTACAGCGTCAACGGCGACGGACCGGTGAAGTTCATGGAGGGCATGAAGACCGGTTTTTACCTCCTCCCGGGCACGAGCTCGGTCGAGGTTTGCTATTCATACACGCGCCCCGGCCTTCTTCACAAGAACGTGACCTCCACGACGGACGTCGTCAAAAAAGATCTCGTCGTCGACGCGAAAAAAAGCTATCTGCTGGGGTTCGACAGGAGCGAGGACGTCTTCACGTTCGTGGAGTACGACCCGAACAATAAATAAATCAGCCGATCCGCCCGAACGCGCGGCCGTTATGTAAAGTCAGTCGTATATATCGCGCCCTCTTGAATCTATCGCCACTATCGCCGGAAAATCCTCGACCTCGAGGCGTCGGATAGCCTCTGTGCCGAGACTATGGAAAGCAATGATCTCCGCTTTTTTCACGGAACGCGACAGAAGCGCGGCCGCGCCTCCCGTGGCAACGAGATAAAGCCCGCGACACTCGACGATGGCGGCTCTCACATCGCCGTTTCGCAGGCCTTTTCCGATCATAACCTTGAGTCCGCGTCTTATGAGCTGGGGCGAATAGGCGTCCATGCGCCCGCTCGTCGTGGGGCCGATGGCGCCGATCACAGCCCCGGGCCGTGTCGGGCTCGGGCCGGCGTAATACACCGCGCTCCCCTCGAAGGGAAACGGCATATCCTCCCCGCGCTCGAGCATCTCGACGAGCATCTTGTGCGCCGCGTCCCTCGCCGTGTAGATAACCCCCGACAGGGCCACGGAATCGCCGACCTCGAGGCGGGATATGGCGTCGTCCGATATGGGGGTCGCGATTTTGATCCTCTCTTTTTTCATCCCATTCGCCCCTAGAGAGTTATCTCGACGTGTCTGGTCGCGTGACAGCCGATATTGACAGCCACCGGAAGCCCGGCGATGTGCGTCGGGAACGTCTTTATATGAACCGCCAGCGCCGTAGTGCGTCCTCCGAGGCCGGCAGGGCCTATATCGAGCGCGTTTATCGCCTCGAGAAGCTCATCCTCCAACCCTCTCCATATCCAGTTTTCGTTCGTGGCGCCGACCGGCCTCAAGAGGGCCTGCTTCGCCAGAAGCGCGGCGTAATCGGCCGTGCCTCCCACCCCCACCCCGACGATTATCGGGGGGCATGGGTTCGGCCCGGCGGCCCTGACCGTGTCTACGACGAATTCGCGTATGCCGGAGATTCCCTGCGACGGCTTGAGCATTGCCGTGCGGCTCATGTTCTCGCTGCCGAAACCCTTGGGAGCGATTATTATCCTGAGCTTGTCGCCAGGCACTATGTCGAAATACACGATCGCGGGGGTGTTGTCCCCGGTGTTCACCCTGTCGACCGGATCCGCTACGACGGACGCTCGCAGATAGCCCTCCCTGTAGCCGCGGCGGACGCCCTCGTTTACCGCGTCCCGTATGGAACCACCGGTAACGCGAACATCCTGACCTATCTCGACGAACACGACGGTCATCCCGGTGTCCTGACATAGCGGAAGTTCTCCTTCGGCGGCTATTTCGGCGTTCTCTATCAACTGCTCGAGAACGTCTCGCGAGACGTCGTCCTCCTCGGCCTCGAGGCCCCGTTCGAGCGCCGCTTTGATATCGCCGTTTATGACGTAATTCGCCTCGACGCAGAGCGCCTCCACCGCCTCGATGATCTGGCGGGCATCTATTTCCCTCAATGCGGTATCTCCCTTCCTCCATTCGGCCCCTGGCTCGCTTTGTCCGATCCAGACCGATGGGTCGTCAAATTCGGTCTCGTCGAAATCCATGTCGAACTCAGTGTCATCCCCCGGGTTTATCTCAGGCTCATCCCCGGGCCACGCCTCGACATCGGGCGGGATCATCATGCCGTCGCCCGATGAAACGAGGGGTTTATCCCCGGATATATCGGGGGACGCGTCAAGGAACGTCTCGGGCGAAGCCCGATCGACCCGGATCGGAATGTCGATCGATATGCCCTTCTCCCTCGCTTCCAACTGGGAGATCACCTTGACCGCCCCTCCGCTCGCCACCGTATTGAAACCGGCCTCCATCAGGAACGCCGATCCCCGCGTCAGATCTTCCGCCGTTGGAGAGCCCAGAATCACCGATACAAGACGGATGTCCCCGCTTTGTGCCGTAGCGATCAGGCAATGCTTCGAAGCGTTCGTCCATCCTGTCTTCAGCCCGTCGACAACGCCGGGAAACATCCTGAGCAGCGGGTTTTTATTCGTCGTCGTCTTCCCCTTGTACTTTATATTGGGAATCTTGTGATAACGTTCGAGCGCCTCCGGATATTTTTCAATGTAGCTTTTCGACAGGGCTAGCATATCCCGGGCCGTCGTCACCTGCCCGCTCGACGGCAGGCCGTTCGGGTTCCTGAAAACCGTCCGCGTCATGCCGAGTTCGGCGGCCTTCTCGTTCATCATATTCCGAAACGCCTCGACGGAGCCTCCGATATGCTCGGCGACCGCGACGGCCGCGTCATTTCCGGACGCAATGGCGGCGCCGGCTATCAGCATATCCAGAGAGACTACGTCTCCCGCCCCCAGATTCAATCGAGCGCCCGGCTGTGACGCGGCCCGCCGGCTGACCCTTACGTCGTCGGACAGAAACGCGCGCCCGGACGCTATGGCGTCGAACGCCACGTGAAGCGTCATTATCTTGGTCAAAGAGGCCGGCGCTATCCGCGCATCCTCGCTCTGGACGTAAAGCACGCTCTCCGATTTCATGTTCATCAGGATCGCGCCTCCGGCTTCCAGGCTCACTGCCGGCGCGCGGGACGCGCACAGCAAAACGGCGGACACGACGACCCAAAACGCCGCGGCACGGAGAAATCGCACCGAGCCACCCCCAATCGTTGTGACAAGCGAGCGCGGCGCTGTAATTCAGCGCCGCGTCGTTTCTGACTTTATCCTATATCGACATACTCATGGCGCAAAGCGCTCAAGGACGCAATTTGCGGCGCAGATACGACGGCGTGTCAATGGGCGAATCCATGGAAAAAAATCCCTCGTTCTCAGGAATGGAAGCTTTCGCCGGCGCCTTGCAGGATTCCGTCGCGGCGCTCGCCGGCGCCTCCGGCTCGGGCGAGGAATCCCGCATGTCAAAACCGGTAGCTATCACGACCATCTGAACGTCGTCCTGATTGTCCCTGCCCATGTTTACGTCGCAGACGAGACCCCATATGAAGTTCGCGTCCGGATCGATGAGCGCCTCGAGCTGCATGGCGGCCGTCTGCACCTCGAAGAGACCGATGTCGGGGCCTGCCGTCACGTTCAGTATGACCCCCTTCGCGCCTTTGATGGACGTCTCCATGAGCGGGCTCTCCATCGCGTGGCGCAGAGCGTCCTCGGCCCTGTTGTCGCCCTTGCCGCTGCCGACGCCCATGACCGCGCCGCCCGAGTGCTTCATGATGCTGCGCAGGTCGGCGAAGTCGACGTTTATCTGTCCCGGCTTCGTCACGAGATCCGTCACTCCCTGCACGGCCTGGCGCAGAACGCCGTCCGCCATCGCGAAAGCCTCCTGCACGGTAGTGGAGCGGTCGGACAGAAGCAGCCTGTCGTTCGGAACGACGATCAACGCGTCCACTATATTTTTGATCTTCTCTATGCCGGAGTTCGAACACGTCGTGCGCCTTTTGCCCTCGAAGGAAAAAGGACGGGTCACGACGGCAACCGTGAGGATGCCGAGCTCCTTGGCTATATCGGCCACGACGGGAAGAGCCCCCGTTCCGGTTCCGCCTCCCATTCCGGCGGCGAGATACACCATGTCGCATCCCTTCAGACACAGGCGGATGCTCTCTCGCGACTCTATAGCGGCCTGCTCGCCGACCTCCGGACGAGCCCCCGCTCCATGCCCCTTCGTAAGTTTTTCGCCTATTACGAGCTTCTCTACTGAAAGACACTTCTCAAGGCAGTGGGCATCTGTATTTATAGCGAGGAATTCAACCCCCGCGGAGCCGGATCTGATTATATGATCCAGGGCATTGTTTCCGCCCCCTCCTATACCGACAACTTTGATTCTTTCCTTGAACGTCGACAGAGGAGCGGGAATAACCTTGCTCTTTGTCTCCTCGCGAGTACGAGCTCCTTTCAGCTCGTCCATGTTTTCGTCCATATAAACAAGGGCTGAAGTCGCCAAAACCCAATTCCCCCTTCGTTTCTACACTATTACAAAAGACACAAGAAACATAATCTACACACGTTATCATAGAAAGTACGTTTGATGCTGTCAAGTGGAGCGCGCAATATCTCCCAAGTTGTGCTAAAGTTATTATAAAGGCTACTGACAAAATATGGAGGCATATTTGTGAGACTACTTTTCAAATCGGTAAACCTCGACACCATAGCTCAATATCTCGAATTGTGGAACGTCATGCCGCAAAAATCTTCCGACTACTCGTCCGGAGTATTGCTCTGCTGGGAACGCGCGATGGACTACCAGATAGCGTTCGACGAATGCGATAACCTAGCGTGGATAAACGGAAAACAACCGGCCGAACATTTCCTCGCCCCCGTGGGCGACTGGAACGCTCACTCCGACTGGGAGGGCATCATAGGCGCCCGATTCGGAAAACACGCGGAATTTCAGCTCGTACCCGAACAGCTCGTAAATATCTGGCAGGATCAGCTCGGGGCCTCGATGGAGGCGACTGAAAACAGGGCGAGCTGGGAATATCTGCACCCCGTCTCCGACCTTGCCGAACTTTCCGGAAACAAGTATATGCGAAAACGCAACCGCGTCAACCAGTTCAGAAAACAAAACCCATACAGCTACATAACCATAACCGAGGAGACGCTGCCCAGGGTAGTCGCGTTTCAGCGCGAATGGTGCGAATCGTACAGGGAATTCAACGGCTTCGACAGCATAGAACGCGAGAGCGAGGGCATAATCAGGAACATCCTTGGCAACTGGCGCCTGCTGCCCCAGCTGATGGGCGGCGCCATCGAGACTATGGGGCAGATGGCGGCGTACACAGTAGCGGAGAGGGCCGACGACGACATGGTCATGATCCACTTCGAGAAGGCGAGCTTGAGCTACAACGCGGCGTATCAGGTCATAAATCGCGAGTTCCTCCTGCATGAGGGCAATTCGTTCGCGACTGTAAACCGCGAGGAGGACATGGCCGACCCAGGCCTCCGCGACGCGAAGACGTCGTACCACCCGACGGGATTCGTCAAAAAATATACGGTGCGGATAAATTTATAATTTTACGATCCGGAAATGAGGCGCGCGAGCTCCGTCGCGTAATATGTTATGACGACGTCGACTCCGGCCCGGCGGATCGACAGATGATATTCGAGCAGCGCGCGATCCGGATCGAGAGCGCCCGACGTCATCGCAAGCCGCAGCATCATATACTCGCCGCTCACCATATAACCGGCTAGAGGAAGATCCGTCCGCTCTCTGAGGCGCGAGGCTATGTCGAGACACGGCATCGCCGGTTTCACGATGAGCATATCCGCTCCCTCGTCTATATCCATCAGGGCGTCGCGAATTATCTCCCTCGGGTTCGACGGCGGAAGCTGATAGCCCCTCCTGTCGCCGAACTGTGGGGCGCTGCCGGCCGCGTCGCGGAACGGACCGTAGAACGCGGAGGCGAGTTTAGCGGCGTAGCTCATGACCCCAACCGACTGAAACCCCTCCGCGTCGAGCGCGCGGCGTATCGCGCCGACCCTGCCGTCCATCATGTCGCTCGGCGCCACCATGTGAGCGCCGGCTCGGGCCTGGCTCACGGCCGCTTTCGCGAGCAGCTCGAGCGTCGCGTCGTTGTCGACCCGCCCGTCGTCGTCTATATGCCCGCAGTGCCCATGGGACGTGTATTCGCACATACATGTGTCCGCTATGAGGTAGAGATTCGGATATTTGGAGCGGGCATACGAGAGCGCCCTCTGAACCGGCTGGCCCGGATCGAACGCGCTCGTGCCGTCGTGATCCTTGTACGTCGGCAGCCCGAAGAACAGAAAAGCCTTCACTCCCGCTTCCGACGCCGGTTCCATTATCTCGGGCAGACGGTCGACGCTCCAGTGCGACACGCCGGGCATCGACGGTATCTCCCGAAAGACGCCCTCCCCGGGGCAGACGAATATCGGAAGCACGAGATGCCGCGGCTCTATCGAAACCTCCGTCAGCATGTCTCTCAGCGTGGCGTTATCCCTGATCCTTCTCATCCGGGTGGTCGGAAAACCGCTCATTTCGCAATGCCCTCCTTCTCCCAGACGGCCGTGGCGCCACTGTCGAACACGCGAGGTTCGCCGGTCATCGTCGCGGAAGTCCCATCCATATATATGGTCTTGAACGTTATCTTAAACGGTATCTCATCCCACTCTATGAGCGGGTTGACTCGCTCCATGATCTCCTCCACCAGAAAACCCGGCTGACGGAGGCCCTCCACGAATATGGACGCGTCCTCGATGTATACCCCGTCGGGCTTGAGCGCGAAATTACCGGTCGCCCTCAGCCTCATCCGCAGCGTAAAGAGGAACTTGGCGGTATAAAGCCCCTCCGCTCTGAAACCGGTCGGGGCGAATTTCGCGACGAGGCCGGTGAAACCGCGGGTCTCGTGGGATTTGAAATAACTGTTTATATCCCTCTCGAGCATGACTACCTCGCCCCATGAGTAAGCTATCAGAGACGCCAGGGACTCGATCTCGTCGTCCTCGGGCAGTTTGGTGTCGGCGAGGATGGCCTCGAGCCGGAGCGTATCTATGCGGACTCCGCTCAGAACGACGCCCCTCGCCTCGGCATAGGCATGGCTGCCGTCGACCGTCACGAATAGCGCCTCCGGGGAAAATTCCCCTCCAAGCTTGTCCGCCAGCGACGCGGCCATTTCCTCGTCCGACATGGCCGCGCAATACCGGGGCGACGCAAAAAGCGCGAACGAGACGATAAACGCCGCCGCCATAAACAGAAGTATTTTACGTCCCGCGTGAGCCCTGATCCCATATCCTCTCATCGTTCGACCGTCCCTTCCTCTGCTGCCTGCCGCAATATTACGCTTCATAATATCTCAATGAATATTTTCGCGCAATCACAATGAAAATTTCAAACAAATGAGCGGATAACTTCCACCAATTTTGCGTATAATTTGCGTATAATTAATGGGCTCTGAAAATATGTAACAGATGAGGGGTTTTCATTAAATGAAATTAAAGAACATGACGGAAGAAACATCGGCCAAGATACGCGACCTTTCTGTGACGTCTCTTTTCGCGGCGATTATATTACTCATGGCCTTCACTCCTGTGGGCTTCATAAACCTGGTCTTTATAAACGCGACCATAATACACGTACCGGTCGCCATAGGCTCTGTAATCCTCGGGCCGCGAAAGGGCGCCGTGTTGGGAGCGATATTCGGCTTCACCAGCCTGATAATCAACAGCATGCACCCGAAACTGCTCTCATTCGCGTTTTCACCTGTCGTAACAGTCCCCGGCACACAGTGGGGCAGCTTATGGGCGCTCGTGATCTGCTTTGTGCCGCGCATCCTTGTGGGTGTCGTTCCGTGGTATGTCGATAAATTTCTGTCGTCTCTGCGGAAAGGCGACAAAAAATGGCGGGTCGTTTCGCTGTTATTTGCGGGAATAGCCGGCTCAATCACCAACACAATTCTGGTCATGCACCTGATATATTTCTTATTTCAGGACGCATACGCAACGGTCGGAAATGTCGGCACGGGCGCGGTCTACGGTTTGGTGCTGTCCGTAATCATCGCCAACGGAATACCGGAGGCGGCAGTGGCCGGAGTGCTGACCCCGGCGATATGCAAAGCTATAGAAAGATTCAGGCGGCGCTAAGCATATGGCATAGTTTTTTCGGATCAGAGTTTTCATCATCCGACGGACTCTATTATTCCCTTCATCTCGTCGCCCATTATGACCTCGTCCTCCTGAAGGGTGGACGCGATCTTGTCCAGGGCTGCCCGATGCGACCGCAATATATTCATTGACGTGTTCTGAGCCTCCGTCACGATGTCCTGAATCTCGCGATCTATGGCGGCAGTCGTCTCCTGGGAGATGTCGCCCCTGTTCGACGACGGGCTGCCGAGATATGAGTCCTCCGGGTTCGAGTAGCGCACAGGGCCCAGCGTCTTCGACATGCCGAACTCTGTCACCATCCTGCGGGCCAGCATAGACGCCACTTCGAGGTCGTTCGACGCGCCGGTGGTGGCCACGCCGAACACGAGCAATTCGGCCGCGCGCCCGCCGAGCATGACGGCGAGGCGGGACCGCAGTTCCTCCTCGCTCCGGAGAAACTGATCCTCCGTTGGAAGCTGCATCGTGTAGCCGAGAGCGCCCTTCGACGTCGGTATTATGCTTATCTTGTGCACAGGGTCCGCTCCGGTGAGGTAGTACGCCGTGAGCGCGTGCCCCGTCTCGTGGTACGCCACTTTTTTCCGGACGTCCGGCGAAAGGGGGGTCTTCTTCTGAAGCCCGGCGACGACCCGCTCTATCGCGAGATCCAGATCACAGAGCGCCACCTTGTCCGCGTTCCTGCGAACAGCCAGCAAAGACGCCTCGTTGATGATATTCGCGAGCTCGGCCCCCGAAAACCCGGGCGTTATTTTAGCGATGCGGTCGAGGTCTCTCTCGTCGTCGAGCGGCACGCCCCGCGCGTGTATCTTCAGTATGCCGGATCTGCCCTCCTCCGTCGGGAGAGTGACCTGCACCTGCCTGTCGAACCTGCCCGGACGCACGAGCGCGTGATCCAATATCTCCGGCCTGTTCGTCGCCGCCATTATGATGACGCCGGTATTTGGGCGAAAACCGTCCATCTCAGCCAAAAGCTGGTTTAAGGTGTTCTCGCGTTCGCTGTTGCCGCTCATGGCCGCTATGCTCGACCTCGCCTGACCGATGGCGTCTATCTCGTCTATGAAGATGATGCAGGGGGCTTTCTTTTTCGCCTGCTCGAAGAGGTCGCGCACGCGCGCCGCACCCACTCCGACGAACATCTCGACGAAGCTCGAACCGGTAAGCGAGAAAAACGGCACGCCCGCCTCGCCCGCCGTGGCCTTTGCCAGGAGAGTCTTGCCAGTTCCGGGAGGGCCGACCAGCAGCACGCCCTTTGGCAGTTTCGCGCCGAGCCTGTTGAAGCGCTCCGGCCCCTTGAGGTAGTCTATTATCTCCCTCAGCTCGATCTCGGCCTCGCCGACGCCGCCGACGTCGGCAAACTTCACGCCGGTCATCTCGCCCTGTATCTCCTGCGAGTTGTTCTTGCCGAACGAGAGCACGCTGCCCCCCATCCCCGACATGCGCCTGTACATGAAATACCATATCAGAATGAGCGGCAGAAAAGCGATGATCCAGCCCATGAGCGCGTTCAACAGGCCCTCCGTCTGCTTGACCTCCGAAAAGTCGACGCCCGCTTCGATGAGGCGGTCGACGATCTTAGGGTCGTCCACCCTGACCACGTTGTGGACGGAAGATGCCGCCGCGCCCTCGGGACGCGAGGCCTCGCCCTTCAGCGTGAACGATATTCTGTCCGCTCCGATCGCGACGTGCTCGACCTGCCCGCGCGAAAGGTATTCGAGGAACGAGCTGTATGGAACCTCGAGCTCCTTCAGCATATACGGACGAAACACCATGTCGTTGAATATCCACACTATGAATATCATGAGCACGAAATACGCGAGAGAAAACTGCGTCCGTTTCTTCTTTGGTCCCATGAATTCGCCCTCCCATTATTACAATAACCTATTGCAAACTTTCCATATCATGGCTCGTTGCGGTGAAAAAATCAAGCTGATCGGCGTAACCTCATTGATACCTTACGCGGACAGCGAGCTGTATATTACGTAAAACGCCGTCCCGTAAATGAGCGGCAGCAGGGGGAAGATCACCACTGTTTTCGTAAATTTCATCTGGGAGGACATGAGTTCCCCAAATCTGCTCGCGCCGCCTGTATAGGAGGCGTTATTCATCGACGCCAGATGGTGAAAGATCATGTTGTTCGCGATGAATCTCGATGTAAAAAAGGAAAATGAACCGACTGAAATACAGACGATCAGAAACTGAAACATTGGGATCACATACTTTAAACTGGACGCGATCGAGGAAACGAAGACCAAAACGATCACCCACAGATAGAGGAACATCACCAAAAGCGCGGTACAACTTGAGCGGTTGCCTTGATTGGCCTTATAAAGCGTCTCCAATATCTCGTCGTCCCCCGCGTCCGTTTTCGCCCCATCGTCGTCGGTTACGCGAGCGGTCAGATAGCGGTACATACCCATCATGGCGGATAGATTGAGGGATAAAAAGTGCACGGATACAACCGCTAAAAGTGAATTGATAACCAAAAATATGTTTTGATTTCCTATCTTATTATATAAAAAGTTCTGAACAAAGAGGAAAAGCCACATGAACATCGGCTTTCTCAGCAAATTGCCGCCGTCCCAATTATCGCCGTGTCCCAGCCCGAGCTCCCTCAGTATCCATAGCTTGTCCGTTCGAAACTTAATGAAAATAAACCACGGAGTGCTTGCGAATATTAGAACTATCGTTGTGACAACCATCCTGTAAAAATCGGTGAGACGGAATCCTCCAAAATCTATGCGAGACTCAAAACAAAATATTAAAAAACCGATGAACGCCATTGCATATAAATATTTACCTATATGTTCTCTCGCCTTCTCATAATCCAGCGCGGCGTCGCTAAATTTATTCACCAAAGTCATCTCCTCTTTCGCGGGATAATATCATTATACCTCCGGCTCATATCCTCAATACGCCCAATATGAGAACGTAAAAGTGTGAATGAAAAATGACTAAATCTGATGTTTTTATCGAGTCCCTATCGTTTTTTCGCTATGATCCGCCCGAGAAAAAGCGTCGCCTCGAAGAGCAGATAAAGCGGCACTCCGAACATTATCTGGCTTATGACATCCGGCGGGGTGATTAGGGCGGCGAGAAAAAATATAAGAAGAACGATGTACGAGCGGGATTTGGCGACCATGCGCGGGTCGAGCGCGCCCAACGCGAACAGTATCAGCATCACTAGAGGCATCTGAAGCGAAACGCCGGCCGCCAGCATGAGAGAAATCAAAAGCGACAGATACTCCCTGAAGCTCCAGAGCGGCTCCACGCCGTCGCTCGAGGCGAACGAAAGAAAAAACGAGATCGCTTTCGGGGCCAGGAAGCTGTAGGACGCGGCCATCCCGGCCAGAAAGAGAAAAGGAACCGAAAAAAGCGCGAATCTGGCCCAGGTTTTCTCGGCGCCTTTTAGTGCCGGCCAGATGAAAAGGGCCGTCTGGAGTATGAAAAAAGGCGCCGTAAATACGGCGCCCGACAGTGCTGATATGTGAAGGTAAGCCATGAGTTTTTCAGCCGGGGAGAAAGAGTAGAGCCTCGCCCCGAGATGCGAGACCGGGTCAGTGAAAAATGACGCTATCCCTTCCGAAAAGACGAACGAAATGACGGTTGCCGCGAAAAATACGGCGAGAACGCTTATTATCCGCCGGCGCAGCTCCTCGAGATGCTCCTCCCACTCGCCCTTCGCGTCAGTCGGCATCGCCGTCCGTCCGGTCGCCTCTCTCCGCTTCTTTAGAGCCTCTGCCGTCTCCGCTCATCGCGGACTTGAACTCCCTTATGGCGTCGCCCGCCGCGCGTCCGACCTCAGGCAGGCGCTTCGCCCCGAATATAATGAGAGCCAACACTATGAGAAGGCCTATTTCGCCCATGCCAAGATTCATCGTTACCCCTCCTTAAAATGGAAAATCGTCGTCCGACGTCATGGGTCTGACGCCTCCATCCTCGTCGCCTTCGTCATATGCTGCCGTGCGCATACCCAGCGTCGGAATCTGCGGTGAAACTCCCGTCATCCCGAACGCTGTCGGGTCGGCCGGACAGACGCAGAGGCACGCGCCGCAGCCGATGCAGTAATCCTTGTCAAAGACCGGTATCGTGAGCCCCGGATTGCCTTCGTAACGCTCCATCCGAAGCGCGTGGGTCGGGCAAACCTCAGCGCACGCGCCGCACGCCTGTAACTTCGTCACCACGACGCATCTGGAAAGCGTGAGGCGAGACAAGCCTATTCTTGTAACGCGCTTCGTCTCGACGTCGAGACGCGTGATGGCGTTGGTCGGGCAGACCTTGCCGCACTCGACGCAGTTGAACTGGCAGTAATCCGTCCCGTAGACTACCACCGGCTGCGGAGCGTCGTCAGCCCTTATTATCCCAACGGGACAGGATTTCACGCACATCTGGCAGGCCACGCATCTCGACGAAAAATATTCTTCGCTCAAGGCGCCGGGAGGAAGCGCGAATGACGCCGCTTCCCGCGAAACCTTCGCCCGAACGTCTATGCCGCGCGCTAAATCCGCCATGTTTCTGCCTCCGAGATAACCTGCCCCTATTATAAACGCGCACGCCCTTTTTATGAAATTTCTTCTTCTGCCGTCCGGGGCCGGCGACCCGCGACGCCCGAAACGAATGAACTCTCCCGGACATACCGACGCGCACCCCATGCAGAGCACGCACCTGTCGCTGTCTATCTTTTTTCCGGAGGCGTCGACACAGTTCATCGGGCAGGATTTTTCACACAATCCGCATGAGACGCATCCATGTGAGTCAAGCGCGAGCCTCATCGGAGCGACGAACGACGCGAAGCCGAGCACAGTGCCTACCGGGCACCAGTCGCAAAATCTCCTGCCCCGCCAAAACGCGGCGGACGCGATCACGAGAAAAAACGCGACTGACGCCAGAACTTGCGGCGTTATAACCCCTTCCAAAACGAGCGATATTCCCAAAATTCCCCGGCCGAAGTTCGATATGGGATCAGGTATGATGAACATGGCCCTGACGACCGCGATTATCCCGGCAGCAGAGACGAGAGGCACTATATATCTGATTTTCCGCGGCGAAATATATTTTCCGCGAGATATCTTCAACGCCCCCGACACTCTCCACAAAAGCTCCTGGAGCGCCCCCATCGGACAAAACGCCGAACAAAAAATCCTCCCGGCGGCGAAAGCCGCCATTAGAAATATCAGCACAGCCCCGGCCGTCGCTCCGACCCCGACCGCGCGCGCCGAGAACTGGAAGTTCAACAGATATCCGGCAAAGTCGTTGCAAAAGGAGCGCGGCCTCGAGTACGCCCAGAGGAAAATCGCAAAACATGAAACCGCGATTATGCCGCGCGCGCAAAACAAAGCGCGATAAAACCTCCTGATTTTCCCCTTCCCGCACTGTTCCGGCATCTTTATGCGGTTAAACTGTAATCCGTTCTATCTTCAGTTTCGACAGATCTATCTCTCCGTGCCCCGCCTGGGCGGCGAGTCGTATATGCTCTATATCCTCCGGTTTGTGTCCGAGCATCGTCGCGCCGGCCGCGTCGGAGGCCACAACGTCGTCCGATATGAGCAGCGAATCCATCCTCACTATATCGGAGGCGGATCCTCCTCTCGGCCCGTGCCTCGTTATAACGCGACCCGCGTCTATAACGTTCAGGTCTGGCCTCCTGACGGACAGAAAATCCGCTATGCAACGCTGAAGCCCGTTCGCGTGATATTCGCGCCTGTCCCAGACGCATCCCATGAGGCCTTTCGCCGATATGCTCACCCCGGCGCCTCCGTGATGCTTCAACACCGGCACGCTTATCAGCACGTCGCTTTCGAGCAGAGTCTCGTGGATCATCGCCTCCTTGAGCGAGTTGCCGGAGACCTTTACGCTCGAATAATATCCGCCGCTGTCGGCTGGAGCATAGACCCCTCCCGCGATGATGACCGCGTCGCCAATCAGCGAGGATTTTTTGCTGTTCTCCCAATATTCTATGGAGTGATCCATGACATATACCTTGCCCGCTCCGGCGTCGAGGCAGTGTTTGATCACGCTCGCAACAAGTTCGGGCGACGTGTTGGCCGCTCCGTCCGGAGGTACGTCCCACGATATATTCGGCTTTATGACCACAGTCTGTCCAGACCTTACAAACCTGCCCATACCGCCGATGGCTTTCATGCCCCTGTCGAACATGAGATTCGGTTTGGCGCCCTTCAGCGCGACGAGATTCGGATACTCGTCCGCCGACGCGATCGACGAACATATCTTCTTGAGCCCTCCGGGAATAAACGTCATTCCGACTCCCAGACCCAAAACGGCGGTTTTTTTCAAAAATTCGCGCCTGTCCATATAGAGGCCTCCTCCTATATTTATAACTACACATATATTATGAGTAAATAAGCTATAATTGTCCACCTAAGTTATGCACATACGTGGATAACCCGGAATTTTTTTTCCACGTATCTCATTTTCGACTAAACGCCATTCCGTGCGCGTTTAAAATTTTGCGGAAATTTTGACTATATTTTAACGCTTGCGATATCAATCGCCCGCAATAATCCACAAATAACGGGAGCCAAATTGTGTATATGTGGATAATATTAGTGGATAATGTATAATTTAATGGTTTTTAGTTGTTATCATTCATGTCGGACTCATGTTAGAATATGCTGGCTCTGTTTAATTTAGTAAAAAGCGGATGAGCGCGCGACAGACGAGGTGTTTTGAAGTGGATAAAGATATGGAGGCAATCTGGCAGGACGTTCTGGCATCAGTCAAAGAATTTTTGCCGGAAGAAATTAACGAAATATGGCTTGCCACAAGCCGCCCTGTGTCGATAGACGGCGACGTCCTCATAATCGAGGCGTCGAACCAGTTCTCAAAATCAAAGATGGAGACGGTCGTCATGGATCATCTGGTTCGTTTCCTTCATGGTCGCGGATACGCTTTATCGGTCTCCATGCAGGTCGCCCGCGATGTTTCCTCCGATTCCCAGAAGGATCGGGGTTCGCAGAAAATCCAAATTCCCCAGAAGAGCGCCAACGGGCTCAATCCGAATTATGTTTTCGAATCGTTCGTCGTCGGCAAGTCGAACAGGCTCGCTCACGCCGCCAGCCTTGCGGTGAGCGATTCGCCGGGCGTTGCCTACAATCCCCTTTTCATATGGGGGGGCGTCGGACTCGGCAAAACGCACCTCATGCACGCCATCGCCCATCACGTCGGCCAAAATATAATGGACGCGCGCACGCTGTACGTCAGCTCGGAAAAGTTCACAAACGATCTCATAACGGCCATAAGAAACAACAGCACTCACGAGTTTCGCGGCAGATACCGCAACCTCGACCTGCTTCTCATAGACGACATCCAGTTCATAACCGGAAAGGAACAGACTCAGGAGGAGTTTTTCAACACGTTCAACACCCTGTACGAGGCCTCGAAACAGATAGTGATAAGCTCGGACCGGCCGCCGAGGGATATTTTGGGCGTTGAGGAACGCCTCGTATCGCGTTTCGAATCCGGGCTCGTCACCGACATACAGACGCCGGATCTCGAGACGAGGGTCGCGATACTCCAGAAGAAGGCCGATTTCAAAAACCGGGTCATACCGGAGGAGGTAATACTCTTCCTGGCCCAGAACATACCGAGCAACATAAGGGAGCTCGAAGGCGCGCTAAACAGGGTCATAGCGTACTCCGAGATAAATTCCGAACCGATGAACACCGAAAACATAGGCGTCTGGCTCAAGGACATACTGCGCGGAAACGCGAAGGGACAGGTCAGCATAGACTACATTCAGCAGATCGTGGCGGAGAGCTTCGGCATAACCGTGGAGGAGCTTCTCTCCCCAAATAGAACCGCCGAGCTGGCTTTGGCCCGCCAGATAGCTATGTACACAGCGCGGAAGAACCTGCGCATGACGGTAAATCAGATAGCCATAGCGTTCAACAAAAAAGACCATACTACCGTGCTATACGCGTGCAGGAGAATAGAGGAAATGATCAAGACAAATTTAAGGGTAAAGACTATCGTGGATAATTTGCAGGATAAGATGTAAAAATTCGTGTACCGGCGGTGGATGAATGTTGTTTTCCCATCGTTCGTTCAGGTTTTTCACAAATTTCATGTGGAAAATGTGAAAAACTCGAGATAAAAGAATCGGGGGTTTTCCACAGCGGAAAACTTTGAGCCTGGCGCGGTAAGGGTTGTTTTCCACGAATCCACAGACACTACTGGTACGACTTCTTATTAATAATATATATAATAGAACAAGAAGTAGAATATCTTTTTTGTGAAAAGGAACGTTTGGAGGTCGTTTGAGATGAAAATACTGGTGAACAAAGAAGTTTTTATAAAGAGCTGGAGCCTTGCCGAGCGCAGCGCTGGGACGTCGGGATCCATGAATATATTCTCGACCATAAAAATGCGCGCCGATATGGAGGAGGTCGAGCTTCAGGCGACGGATATAAAGACATCCATAATATGCAAAGCGGGAGGCGTGACGGTTCTGGAGGCCGGAGACGCGGTAATTCCGCTGAAAGGGGTATCCGATCTCTTTAAAAAGGCGGGATCCCCGGAATTCACGATACATATAGACGGCGGGCACGCCGTGATGACCTCCGGAAAGAGCAGATATAAATTCTCGACCTATCCCGTCGGCGATTTTCCGAAACTTCCCTCGTCCGAGGGGGGTTCGTTTTTCTGCTCGCTGCCGGCAGCGAAGTTGATGTCAGCCGTCGAGCGCGGCACGCTCTGCGCGTCCTCCGGCGACGAATATCCTCAGTATCTGTCGAGCGCGTATTTCGAGATGGAGCGCGGCGCGCTGAATATAGTTTCAACGGACAAAAGACGGCTCGCCCTCTGCCGCACAGAGGTTACGGAGGGCAGCGAGAGCGAACCGATGCTCCTTCCGATGAAGGGACTCAAGGAGATACTCCGCGTGCTCGGAATGATAGATTCGTCGCTCGAGATAAAAATTTTGTACGACGAGTCCCAGGCTTACTTCGCCGCGGAGGGTCTCGAGTTCGCGATACGCAAGGTGGAGTCGAAATTTCCGGCTTACGCCAAAATACTGCCCGCGTCGCACAGTACATCGGTCGATATAGAAAAATCGTCGCTGCTGTCGGCCATCGAACGCGTCGATGTGGTTGTAAGGGACTATAACAGGACGGTTCTCGTGAATCTGGCTCAAAACGGCGAGTGCACGCTGACCGGCCGCGCGAGGGAGTTTGGCGAAGCTGTGGAAAACATACCGTGTATCTCCGACGGCGAGGCGCTTTTCATCGGTTTCAATACAAGATTTTTCTACGACGCGGTCAAAGCTCTCGACGAACCCACAGCCAGGCTGCTTTTTAACGGACAGGACGGTCATATGGCCGTCCGCTCGTCTGGGACGGATTCATTTTTGTGTCTCGTCGCTCCGGTCGAGCTGAGCAAAGAGGAGATGGAGACGTCCTCCCCGGACTTGGGAGTAGATGTACTTTAGCGGAACATATTTTCATAATTTCAGAAATTTGTATCCGGAGCGCAGAGAATGGTCCCCCGGTTTCAATCTCATCACAGGCCCGAACGGATCCGGAAAGACGAATTTCCTTGAAGGTTTGAACATTCTTTCCGGATGGGGCCCTCTCGAAAAAAAAGCGAAAATATCCAACCTCGTGAAGTGGAACTCGGAATCGTCGTCCCTATGGGGCATGGCCTGCGGAGAGGAACGAAGCGAGATGTTCGCGTCGCTGCGCGCCAGGTGTCAGCTCAAAAGCGGAGGCAAAGCGATAGGGGCGGCCGAGATGAGAGGACATGTTCCGGTGCTGTCGTTTTTGCCGGGACACATGTCCCTGTTAAAGGGCGGCGCGTCGTACAGACGCTATCTGCTCGATATGGTTGGCGCGTTGATGAGCGTATCCTACGCGAAGATACTGCGCGACTACAGGGTCGTCCTTCGGCAGAAATCGGCGATGCTGCGAAGAGGGCGCGACGCTCGCGCCGCCGACAGGCTGTTGTCGTCTTTGGGTTCGTGGCTCTGGACCGCCAGGGACGAAATTCTGAAAATGATCTATACTGAGACCGAAAATTTCAGGAATCTGCTCCCCGCGCCGATGGATTTTTTTTTCGTTCGAGGGGGAGGAGGGCTCGACGAGAAGGCCTCCGACGACTTCAGGAAATCGCTTGCCGGGGCGAGGGATAAGGAAATTGCTTCCCGAATGCCCCTTGTGGGACCGCAGAGGGACGATATAAAATTCATGTGCGGCGGCATAGAGGCCTCGTGCGCTCTCTCCAGGGGGCAGAGCAGAAGAGCGGTATCGGCGATAGTGCTCGCCTCGTCGCTCGTGGTCGAGCGCAGGCTTGGAAGAAAACCGGTTCTGATTTTCGACGAGATAACATCCGAGCTCGACGAGTCCGGAAGGACGTCGTCGGTCGAGGCGCTTGTCGGCACAGGCTGTCAGGTGTTTGCGACGACGACGGATCCCATGGCGTCGGACGGGGTTGAAATACATAAAATGAGGGACGGACGGTTTTTGTAAATGGACGAAAAACGCGACTACGACGTCATAGTCATAGGGGGAGGACATTCGGGCTGCGAGGCGTCTCTGGCCTCTGCCAGAATGGGATGCCGCACGCTGATGCTCAACCACAATCTGGACAATATGGCCCTGATGCCGTGCAACCCGGCCATAGGAGGGCCGGCAAAGGGAAACCTCGTCCGGGAGCTCGACGCGCTGGGAGGGCAGCAGGCGAGAGCCACCGACGAGGCGACGCTCCATCTGAGGTGGCTCAACACGTCGAAGGGATACGCCGTCAGAACGCTCCGCGCCCAGTGCGACCTCCGGGACTACGGAGCGCACTACACGAGAACGCTTGCGGCAGCGCCTAACCTCCACGTATATCAGGGCATGGCCGTTGAAGTGGTTGTGGAGGACGGGCAAATCGCCGGGGTTCGCACTCTGGCGGGGGAGAAATTTTCGTGCCGGAGGGTCGTCGTGGCTGCCGGGACTTATATGAGGGGGCTCGTCCACATGGGGCTCGTCAGTTTCGAGTCCGGCCCGCTCGGGCAGATGCCGTCGCGTTTCGGGCTGTCGGAGTCGCTCACAAGGTGCGGAATCGAGCTCAGGAGGTTCCGCACGGATACGACGCCCCGCATATGCCGCTTTAGCGTCGATTGGGAGTCGCTCGAACTCCAGGGGAGCGATCCGACGCCGGAGGCGTTCTCCCACTGGAGCCCGAAGAAAGTCCACACCGGACACTACTGCGGCAAGACGAGAACCTCGGCCAGAACCCACGACATACTCAAAGCGTCTTTGGGCCGTTCGCCGCTGGCTACACGCGAGATAGGCGTAAAGGGGCCGCGGTACTGTCCGTCGCTCGACGACAAAATTTTGAAATTTCCGGACAAGGACTCACACCCGATATTTCTCGAACCGGTCGGCAGAAACAGCCGCGAGATATACATGCAGAACTTTTCGACATACATGCCGCCGGACGTGCAGCTCGAGATAATCCACACGCTCCCTGGGTGCGAGAGGGCGTTGATGCTGAGGCCCGGCTACGGAATAGAATACGACTACGTCGTGCCGACACAGCTCGAGCCCTGGATGGAGACGCGGGCCGTGAAGGGCCTTTACTGCTCCGGTCAGATATGCGGAACGTCCGGCTACGAGGAAGCGGCGGCCCAGGGCTTCATTGCCGGGGTGAACGCGGCTTTGTCCGTCCAGGGGCGCGACCCGCTCGTTTTGGGACGCGATCAGGCTTACATCGGAGTCCTCATTGACGACCTGACGTCGAGGGGGACCGACGAACCGTACAGGATGCTGCCGAGCAGATGTGAGCACAGGCTCATAATGAGGCACGACAACGCGGACGAACGTCTGTGCGGCATAGGGCGCGAGCTCGGGCTCATAAGCGATGAACTCTGGAGCGAACTCGCCGCGAAGCGTGAATTGGCCGCGTCCGCGCGCGAGGAGCTGCTCCGCACGAGAATACCGGCTTCCGACGGCATAAACTCCATATTGGCCGGGCTGATGTCGTCTCCGCTCGACGAGCCCGCATCGGCGCTGGATCTCCTGAGGCGTCCGGAGGTATCGTGGCGCGACATCTCAGGCATGATCGACGCGGATATAGACGGAGAATCGTGGCGGCGCATAGAGGTGGACGTGAAATACGAGGGCTACGCCCAGCGCGAGGAGCGAAGGGTGCGGCGGCTCTCGTCAATGGAGCGCCTGCGCATACCGGACGATCTGGTATATTCCCGCATAACCGGCCTGTCCGCCGAGTCGGCGGAAAAATTGGGAAAAATCTGTCCCCGCACGTTGGGTCAGGCGTCGCGCGTGCCCGGCGTGAACAACGTCGACATACAGCTCGTTCAGGTCGCCATAGAGAGAATACACAGGGAGGCGCGCTGACGGATGACGGAGGAGAGAGGGGAAAAGAAAATATTCAACGCCCTGTCGAAGTCCGAGTCCTTCTTCGGCCTCTGCGCGACCCTTTCCATGATAGAACATGAATGGGAATCCATAGCGGGAGCGGCGCTGGCAAAACGAAGCGGCCCCAAGGCATATGAGGACGGGGTTCTTGTTGTGGGCGTGGAAAACCGCTCGGCGGAGCAGGATATGAACTTCAGAAAAGGCGCGATCATCAAGGAGATACGCTCGAAGATGTCCCTCAGGCTGAAGGATATAAGGACGGAGATATGCCGCGTCAAACGCAGGCGCGTGAGCGTCGTCGTAAGCGCGTCGCGCTGGAGGAAACCTCCCGCCGTCCCGGAGGGTCCGGAGCTCGAAGCTCTCGTTTGCGATATGATGGAGAGAAATCCGAAGCTCAAACCGGGAATAGCGCGCGCGGCGGCCCGATGCAGGATCGCCCGGGCAAAACGCGGGGTCTGATTAAATAAGCTCGCGATTGTGATATACTTGAATGTGTTCATTCAGTTGAAAACGCGGCGGAACGCGTTAAAAAAGAAGGAGCAGTGATGTGTTGTCCAAATTACCGACGTTGAGAATAGGCAGGCACACGCCGAAGTATCCTATATTACAGGGCGGCATGGGCGTTAAAATATCCGGTTCGAGACTGGCCGGGGCTGTGGCCGCAAGCGGCGGCGTCGGAACGATAGCCAGCGTGGGCATCGCGTGCGATCATCCCATGTTCAGAGGCAATAATTATTTCGATATAAATGAGATCGCGATGGCGGAGGCTGTCAAGACCGCGAGAGCGGCAGCCCCGGATGGGGTGCTCGCCGTAAACTGCATGGCGGCGCTGACGGACTACGACAGGCAGGTCATAAGCGCCTGCGAGGCCGGAGTGGATATGATAATCTCGGGCGCGGGGCTTCCGATGAAGCTGCCGGAGTACACTGCGAATTTTCCGGACGTGGCGGTCGTGCCCATTGTGAGCTCCGTCAAGGCGGCCGACCTCATAGTCCGCAAATGGGGGAAACAATATGGAAAGCTGCCCGACGCGATAGTCGTCGAGACTCCGCTTTACGCCGGAGGGCATCTCGGGGCCACCAAGATGGAGAACGTCACGGATCCGGCCTTCTCCCTGGAAGCGGTCGTTCCGGATCTCGTGAAATACATAGAGGAGACGGTCAAAGCCGACATTCCTGTCATCGCGGCCGGAGGGATATGGGACAGAAACGACATCGACAGGGCTTTCTCGCTCGGGGCCCGAGGGGTTCAGATGGGCACCCGTTTCGTCTGCACCGATGAGTGCGACGCGGATGACCGCTTCAAGCGGGCTTATCTCGACGCGACGGAGGATGATGTCGTCGTCATAATGAGTCCGGTCGGCATTCCGGGCAGGGCCCTGCGCAACCCGTTCGTGGAGAAATACATCTCGGGACAGGTCGAGAGCAAGCCCTGCATGGCGGCATGCCTCTCCCACTGCGAGTACCTCAGAAGCCGAACGACGTTCTGCATAGCCCACGCGCTCGTCGACGCCTATCAGGGCAACTGGGACACGGGGCTTTTCTTCGTCGGCAGCAACGTCGTGAAGTGCGAAAAAATGGACACGGTCGCCGGCATATTCAGGGATCTCGTCGGTTGACGGGGATGACAGGGCGCGCGAGATATTGTCCCGTTTGGATATGACTAAGCCTGAGACGACCGGGGCGAAACCGAAAAGCCAGTTTTCGCTCTTTCGGTCGAGGAACTTCCTGCCGCTGTTTCTGACGATGTTCCTGGGCGCTTTCAACGATAATTTCTTCAAGAGCGCCATGGTCATCCTCATAACGTACAGGCTCGCCGACGCCGCCGGAGTGGACGCCCGTCTGCTCGTCACGGCGGCCGCCGGCGTTTTTATCCTGCCGTTTGTGATATTCTCCGCGACGGCCGGGCAGCTGGCCGACAAGTACGAGCGCTCCATGCTCGTGCGACGGGTGAAGTTGATAGAGATAATCGTCATGAGCGCCGCAGTCGCCGGCTTTTACACCGGGAGCATAACGCTGCTGATGACGGTGCTATTCCTCATGGGGGCTCAGAGCACGCTCTTCGGCCCCTTGAAATACAGCATACTCCCCCAGCATCTCGGTCCGGACGATCTGATAGGCGCGAACGCGCTCATTGAGACGGGGACGTTTTTGGCGATACTCATAGGCACTATATTCGGCGGAGTGTTCGTCCTCGGCGACTGGGGAATTTTCACGGTGAGCCTCCTGGTCATCGGAGTCGCCGCAGCCGGATGGGCAGCTAGCTGGTTCGTGCCTAAGACGAAGGTGATAAACCCGTTTCTGGAATTCCGCTTCAATATAGCCAAAGAGACGTGGAAGCTCGTGTCCGATGTATGGCCGAGGCGGGATATATTCCTCTCCATCGTTGCCATCTCGTGGTTTTATTTCGTGGGCGGGACGTTTCTCTCGCAATTTCCGACATACGCAAAGATCGTAATAGGAGCAAACGAGCGCGTCGCGACGCTGTTTCTGGCCGTCTTCTCCGTGGGAATAGGGCTCGGCTCCCTGGCGTGCAACGGGCTTCTGAAGGGCGAAATATCCGGCAGATACGTACCATGGGCCGCGCTCGGCATATCGGGCACGAGCATAGGGCTCTATTTCGCGAGCCTGAGGCCTCCCATTTCCGAGGAGGGGGCCCTCGTGACCGTCACGCAGTTCGTGACGTCGATCCCGAACTGGGCGGTGCTCGCGTGTCTTTTGGGCATATCGTTCTTCGGAGGGCTTTATATAGTGCCGCTCTACGCCATCATCCAGAGCAGGAGCACAGAGGACCGACTCGCAAGCGTTACCGCCTGCTGCAACGTCATGGACTCGCTCTTCATGGTCATTTCATCCGTCGCGACTACGCTCATGCTCGGCGCGGGATTTTCCATACCGCAGGTATTTCTGACGCTGGCGGCCCTCACGGTGATAGCGTCGTTCGTCATCCGAAGCGCCGTGCGCGAACAGATGCGGCGCGGCGGGAGCGTTCGGGAGTGAGCTTTGTAAGAAAAATTCTCTTCGCGGCCGGCAGGGCGATGCTGAGGGCGCTCTACAGGGTGGAGGTTCGCGGGCTCGAAAATTTCACCGCCGCCGGTTCCCGCGTGATAGTGCTGCCGAACCACACGTCGCTTCTGGACGCGGCCTTAGCGGCCCTGTTCGTTCCCGGGAATCCCGTATTCGCCGTAAATAAATTCGTGGCCGAGAACTGGCGCTGGGTGAAGCCGTTTCTCCGGCTGATCAAAACCTGGCCGATCGACCCGACGAGCCCTTTTTCGCTGAAGGGCCTAATCGCGGAGATAAAGCGCGACGCGTGCTGCGTCTTCTTTCCCGAGGGAAGGATAACGACGACGGGCGCTATCATGAAGATATACGACGGGGCCGCGATGCTCGCGGACAAGGCGGATGCCGTTCTGCTGCCGCTTCGGATAGACGGGGCCGTATTCTCGAAGGCCTCGTACATGAAGGGCAAGTATCCTCTGAGAAATTTCCCAAAGATAACCATGACGTTCCTGCCTCCGTGCCGCCCAAACATTCCCGACCTAAAGGGGCGTCGCAGGCGCGAGGCCGTCCGGAAGTATCTCCACGATCTAATGAGGGACGGCTCTTATTCGACGCTGGACGGCAGGATGACCGTGTGGGACGCGCTGACGCGCGCCCGCGGAATTTACGGCGGACGCCGCCCCGTTGCTCTCGACATAAACCGCCGCCCCGCCACCTACGACGATATCGTTACGGCTTCCATCGTGCTGGGCGAAAAGCTGGCGCCGCTCGTCAATGGCGAGCGCGTCGGCATATTGCTCCCAGGCGCCATTCCGACTGTGGCCGCCGTGCTGGGGCTCTCGCGGATGGGGTTTGTGCCATCCATGCTCAATTACACGTCGGGATCCAGGAACATAATCTCCTGCTGCTTTGCGGCACAGATAACGACCGTCGTATCTTCGCGGAAGTTTGTAGCCTCCGGCAAGCTCGGAGCGATAACGGACGCGCTGTCGTCGGAGGGGCTCGATATAATCTGGCTCGAGGACGTCTCGCAAAGCGTCACCGCGACGGACAGGCTGTTCGGTTTCCTGCGGGCGCGGTTTGCGGTTCCCCATGACGGCAGAAGCCCCGACAGCGCCGCGCTCGTGCTCTTCACGTCCGGCTCCGAGGGGACGCCGAAGGGAGTCGTTCTGAGCCACGCGAATATAATCGCGAACAGAAATCAGCTCATCTCGTCGATAGACTTCAATCCGAGCGACGTCGTGATGAACGCCATGCCGATGTTCCACGTCCTCGGTTTCGTCGTCGGCACCCTCATGCCGCTTTTTACGGGCATACTGACGTTCTATTATCCCAATCCCCTTCACTATCGCGTCATACCGGTGCTGTCGTACGACATAGACGCGACGGTTCTCTTCGGCACGGACACGTTTCTTTACGCCTACGCCAGAAGCGCGCACCCATACGATTTCTACAGAACCCGCTACGTGTTCGCCGGAGCGGAGAAGCTGCGGGATCACACGCGGGCGCTGTGGGCGGAGAAGTTCGGGATCAGGATAATAGAGGGCTACGGAACGACGGAGACCGCCATTATCTCCGCCAACACTCCCCTGCAATTCAAGGCAGGCACGGTCGGTCGGGCGCTGTCTGCCATGGAGTGCCGCACGGAGCCTGTGCAGGGCATCGAGCGGGGAGGCCGTTTCTTCGTAAGGGGGCCGAACGTGATGCTCGGGTATCTCCGGGCCGGCGCCGGCGGAGAGATCGAGCCGCCGGAGGGCGGATGGTACGACACTGGCGACATAATAGAGGAGGACGAGTCGGGATTTCTGACGATAATGGGGCGCGCGAAGCGATTTGCCAAAATCGGCGGAGAGATGGTGTCGCTCGCCTCTTTGGAGGACGTGATAGAGCGCCTCTGGAGCGGCGCCCGTCACGCCGTCGCCGCTGTGCCGGACGAACGGAAGGGCGAGACGCTCGTGCTCGCGACCGAATACGGGGACGCCACGAGGGAGGAGCTCGCCGCGTATCTCAAGGAAGCGGGGTTTTCGGAAACGCACATACCGAAACGGATCGTAAAGGTGGCGTCGCTGCCTCTGCTCGGCTCCGGCAAGATAGACTATCCGGCCGTATCCTCGATATTGAACTGAGGAGACCAGGGCAATATGGGAAAACAACTTCGCGGAATGACGATGTTATCCCTCGCGGCGTTCATATGGGGGACGGCGTTCGTCGCCCAGCGCATGGGGATGGATCATGTGGGCCCGGCCACTTTCATGGCCGTGCGCTTTCTCGTCGGCGGCGCCTCGCTTGTGCCGGTGATCATAATAAATTCGATAATTTCCGGACGCCTCGGAAGGAAACCGGAGTCGGGAGACGCCCCGTCCCGCCTGTTGTGGAGGGCCGGCGTCTATTGCGGGATCGTGATATTTGTCTGCGGCATCCTCCAGCAGGTCGGCATCCTCTATACAACCGTCGGCAAATCCGGCTTCATAACGACGCTTTACATAGTGATCGTGCCGATACTCGGCCTGTTTTTGGGGCGCGGGGTTTCTCCGTCCGTATGGGGCTGCATATGTATCGCCGCAGTCGGCATGTACATGCTCTGCGTTAAGGAATCGGCGTCCATCAACAGAGGCGACGTCTACACGCTATTCTGCGCTCTCTTCTATTCCGTTCACATCCTCCTGGTCGACCATTATTCGCCGAAGGTCGACGC
>JAITOL010000085.1 GCA_031289955.1 Synergistaceae bacterium | reverse complement strand
GCTGATGTCCTCGTCCCACAGCTTGTTCATGCCGTACTTCCACACCGCGAACCAGTAGCAGAGCCCGACTATCAGGAGCCCGACACCCCAGACCATATCCTGGTTCTCGAAGATGTTGTTGTTCGCAGCCGAGAAGCTACCGACGATGATGAAGAACGCTGTGGTATAGAGCGTCCCTTTCGACCTCGTGAAACCCATGTCCATGAGGTTGCGGCACCCCAATTCGACCATCGCTATCAGCGAGCTCAGAGCGGCCGAGAAAAGAGCGAGGAAGAAGAACGCGGCCAGTATCGTTCCTCCCGCCGTATGGGCAAAGAGGTTCGTCAGGTTGATGAAGGTCAGGCCGTTAGAACCGCTCTTCATTATGGCCTGAGCCGCTTCCACGCTCGGAGCGAGCGCGTAGACAGCCGGAAGCACGACCATACCTGCCAGCATGGCGGCGCTGGTGTCTCCGAACGCTACAGTGAACGCGTTCAGCTGTATGTCCTCTTCCTTCGCCGAGTAAACGAAGAAAACGTGGAACATACCCCAACCGGCGCCCGTCGACCAGGCGGCCTGGGTGAACGCGTGCAGCCACATATTGGGCTTGACGAAGTCGGCCCAGTCGATGTGGAACATGTACTCGAACCCTGCCGCCGCGCCGGGAAGCATCGCCACGCGGACGACGAGGATTATCAGGAGAATGAATACCGCCGGGATCATTATTTTGTTGGCTTTTTCAACGCCGCCCTGTACGCCGCGCCAGATGATGAATCCGGCAATTATAGCGGCCGCCCAGAACCAGTAAACCGCGCCCCACGCGGGAACCGCGTTCTCTTTCAAAGTCGCGGTCATGGCGAAGTTGTTCCACGTATCGGTCGTGACGACGGCGCCATCGGGAGCGGCGGCGACCGTCGAGAGGAACCCGGTGGCTATGAGATAGAGATACCTCATGACCCATCCGAGAACGACTCCGTAGTAAGCGCCGATCATTATGCAGCACATTCCGCAGAACGCGCCCATCCACGTCCATTTTTCGCCCAGTAAAACTTTAAACGCGCCGGCGTTAGCCATGCGCGTCTTTTTGCCGAAGACAGATTCAGCCGTTATGAGAGGAACCGCCCAAATGATGATTGCGATAAAGGTTGCGATGATAAACGCCCCGCCGTTCTGGCCGGCGACTTCACGGGGAAACCTCCAGATGTTTCCCGTTCCGACCGCCATGCCGAGAACAGTACATAAAAGTCCCCATCTGCTGGTAAATTGATCTGTGCTTTTCTGAATCTCAGCCATCCTTAAACCTCCTTAAACAAAGTATTGGTTCGAATGGAGAACAAAAAACAACCGACTTGCCTGCAGCAAAATCCTTTAAATTTAAAGCGTTATGTTTTCTCCGACATCAACCCCTTTCGTGCTTGCGAAAAGTGTGTTGTCCTTTGCTGTTGAGCGAATGTATCTTATCAATTTACTTTAAACACAGGCATTTGTCAAGATTATTGGAAATTTTCCGCGTTAATTAACGCCATCGCGTTGTATAAAAAATATGCCGGCACGAAAATATCTTTTACGCTATACTATGCTGGCAGCAAAATAGTTTGTGCGTAAAAATTGGATTAGAGCGTCAGGGGGAGCCGGTCATGGTCGAATTTGAAAACGTAATATTCGAGTCTCCATAGCCCCGGGATACAAACGTGAAGCAAAAACCGTCGCCGTTCGGCGCGCTTTTGACGCTGCTCTCGAAAACGATAAGCCCCGGCAAAGTTAAACGATCTTTGTCGCGCGCGGTTGACGATGGTTTTGTAAAACTGGGGATCATGCCCGAAATGATGGACGGCTCGGGGAAAATACTCCACATCTCGGACACTCCCACCATGATGTACGGTCATCTGGCAAGACTGCTGCGGCGGGTAAACCCATCGATAGTGATTCATACCGGCGATCTGGCCGACGACATAAAACTGGACATGTATCCTTCCGAGGCGGATCGCTATAAAGACGCCGCGCGCAGGCTTATAAACATACTGCTCGCGCCGCACAGAAGGGTGATAATCGCCCTGGGCAACCACGACAGGGCGGATCTGCTTCCGCCTCTTCCTTCCCAGTGCGTTGTCTGCGATAATACCATCAATATGACGCTTTACGGAGCGACATTCAGAATGTCGCACTATATCGAACGCGTCACGGACAGCCCGGAGCAATACAATCTTTTCGGGCACGATCCGATGTCGGAGAGTTTCGTTGACGAAGAGGGGCGATATTATTTAAATGGAATGGATATCATGCGGATGATCGACCCCGTGACGGACGAGATACAATTTTTGAATTATCCATGGAGCGCCCGCAACGCCAGAAATATGCGCGCCGGGCGGCTCGCTAAATGAATCCCATGGTATGTACCGCGAATGATAGAGGTGTTCAAATATGATGTCCCTGGTGAGAAGCGGCCCCACAATAGTCAGCGTCAGCACTCAAAACGACAAAAACGTTTTGGTGAATTATATAGGAAGCATATCGTTAAACCCGTCGCGCGACATCGCCGAATCGTACGACAACGCCGGAGAGGGGGACACCATCGTCATATTCGACAATGACGACACGGACGAACTTTCGGCGTATCAGTCGACAATGGCGACGTCCCAGATACTGTGCGAGCTGATAAACCAGAACTTGTCGGTGAACATCAAAAAAATACACGTCACGCCGCCGAATATCGTCATGCGCATCCTGGGCAACATCGACGCCGCGATAGATCAGATAGCGAAGGATTTCAACGCGGTCGAGACCTCCAAATCGCGGCTCATCTCAAATCTCGACGAACCGGCGGTTCTCGTGAATTTCACGAGCGAACCGCTGAATAAACTTGTTTCATTTTTTTCGTTCCACAAACGCGCCCTCCTCATAGCCAAACCGTATGGACAGCTGCTCGCGTTTTTGAGGGCGAGAGCCGAGGAATATCTCAATATAGCGATGGGAAGGCCCGACTGGAACGAAATAGAAATAACGCTCTTCGACGCCATGGATCAGTTCAACCTGCACTACAAACGCCTCATTACCGTGCTTCAGGGGCTCGACGTCGGCGTTGTGGCCGGAGAGGACTGGATAACGGAGTACACCGTCGCCCTCAGGAAGTCGGAGGTTTATCAGATTCGCCTTCTGACGCCGCTTTCGCCGCGCGAGATAAAGCGCATAGCGCTGGCGCTCGAGTACGATCTGGACGGAAGAAGGGTTGTCGATTTCGACGTCTACGCGAACAAAAAAAAGATCGGCTGGGCCACGGAACGAGAAATGAACAAGGGATACGCGAGAGCCGATATAGGCGTCCTCCACCGCCGCCGCCTCATGTCGTCGCTCCCCGCCGAGGCGAAGTCGGTGCTCATGAAACTCGACGGAGAAATAGACAGAAGCGGCCCGCTGAAGGGCTGAGGCCCCCGATACGCCAGGGCCGCGTCGCGTTTACACGCTCGAATTACGCCGTTCAAGATCGGTCACTGATCGTCAGTCTCCCTGTTCTCAAGCAATTCTCCAAGCGCGATGGCCCGCCCTTTCGGGGCCGCGCTTTTGTAAATCGATCCGAGCGATTCCGACAGCGACCGTTCGCCCTTCCAGAATGGAAATTTGCCGAACATCTTCAGGATAGGGGGCTCGAAATCGCTTTTTTGTTTGACGGCTTTTCGCGGTAAAGAAACTTGAGGCAGAGGCCCTATCACGTCGTCAGGAAGAGGAAGTCCGCTGTAGAATTCATCTCCGGTCGGAAGGGGTTCGGAAATATCCGAAATTTCTACGTCTGCGGCCTCCGATTTTCCTCCGATACTTTCGAGAAGTTTATCATGCGACATTCCGCGCAGGCTGAGGATCAGAAATGGGTCGCCGTCGAACGCGTCTCCCAGTACGTAGAAGACCGCCGCGATATGTTTGCAGGGGACGCTGTAATCGGGGCAGCCACAGCGCATGTCATATTCGTTTTTGAGCGTCGGAAACAGCGACGATCCCTCGAGGCGAAAAAATTCCTCCAGCTCGGTCGGAACCTCCCCGGAAAGTAAACTGGACAAAAAGAGCGCCTGCTCTTTTATCCTCTCCAGTATTCGGCGCCATCCATCCGGAGTTATTTGCTCAAACTCTATCGTCACCTTGTATGGTTTTACCCTGGACCCCTGCACAAGAGCGTTTACTATCCCAGGTTTGATCGATACGTCCACGACCTGTCCTTTGCGCGCGTATGCCCGCCCGCGCGCCAGACGGGCGCCCAGGCGAAAGGTATCCATGAAGTCATACCACCTGCTCGACCACCATTTATCCCCGGATTTCGCCGTCGACTTTATACCTCCGTCGACACGCCTTGGTTTTGTGGGCGTATAATTGCCAAACTCATGCCAGCTCATGATAAAACCTCCTATATTGGCCCGTCATTCCGATGCTGTTTCCCTCAGAGTCAACAGATCCCTGAGTTCGTCGGTCGAGAGATTCGCCAGCCAGGATTCACCGGCGCCAACAGTCATTCCGGCGATGTCCTTCTTGGATTCTATCATCGCGTCTATTTTTTCCTCGACGGTTCCTTGGCAGACAAACGCGTGAACCATAACATTCTTTTTCTGACCGATGCGAAACGCCCTGTCGACGGCCTGTGCCTCCACAGCGGGGTTCCACCAGCGATCATACAGAACTACGTGATTCGCTCTTGTCAGGTTCAGGCCCGTCCCTCCGGCTTTTATCGAGAGGACGAAGATACGCGGCGCCAATTCGTCCTCCTCGAAGCGCGCCACCATCGCGTCGCGTTTGGCCTTGGGCACGCCGCCGTGGAGAAAAAACACTTCCTCCGCAAAGCGCTCTTGCAGGCAACTCTTCAGTATCTCCCCCATCTCGGCGTATTGAGTGAACACCAACATCCTGTCGCTATACGCGGCAGCGGATTCGCTCATGACCTCGTCCGTTATTTCATACAGGCGTTCGAGCTTGCCCGAGCGACTTTCCGTCGAGTCTCCGCCGATTGCCGGCGGTTCGCCCAAAAACTGAGCGGGATGATTGCATATCTGCTTGAGGCGCGTCATCGTCGATAGCACGAGCCCCTGTTTTTTTATGCCCTCCGCTTCTTCCAGTACCCGCTCCGCTTCCTCGACGACCGCGGCGTAAAGCGTGGCCTGCTCGCGCTTCAATTTACAGAACGTGCGGGCAATGACCTTGTCCGGCAGATCTCCTATGATGTCTTTGTCCGTTTTGAGCCTGCGGAGGATAAAGGGCGACGTTATTTTCTTGAGGCGCGACGCGGCGGCGGCATCCCGCTCCCTTTGAATCGGAGTGAAAAAATCCCGCTTGAAGGAAGCCTGTGAACCGAGCAGCCCCGGGTTCAGGAACTCCATCAAAGACCAGAGATCGCCGACGTGATTTTCGACCGGCGTGCCGGTGAGCGCTATGCGATAGTCGGCGGCAAGCGAACGAATGGATTTCGACGCCTGGGTGTTGTGATTTTTGATGTTTTGCGCTTCATCGACGATCAGCCCGCTCCACTTGACACGGGACATATCCTGGACATCTCGCGCGAGCAACGCGTAACTCGTGGCAACGATCACGCGTTTCGACGCCTCTTCCTCGAACGCGCTGCCCGTAAGCCGCTCCGGCCCGTGATGCACCATCACGCTCACACCCGGCGCGAAGCGTTCAGCCTCGCGCCGCCAATTTTCAAGCACCGACGTGGGCGCGATCAAAAGCGCGGGACGCGTTTCTCCCCCGTTTTTACGATCCAACAACAGCGAGAGCGCCTGTATAGTCTTTCCAAGCCCCATATCATCCGCGAGACAAGCGCCGAGTTTCCACCGAGTGAGAAACGACAGCCAGGAGAAACCCCGTATTTGATACGGGCGAAGAAACGCGGCGAGCCCTTCGGGTTGCGGTTTCTCGTCGAATCCCTCCCCATGCGTCAGCGTCTTCAGCATGCCCAAGAGCGGAACGTCTCCCTCGATTTTTTCGAGAGCGAAAGGCGTCTTCCGAGCATCGAGCGCAGCTCTCACGAAATCCCCGGCGGACATAGATTTTGGGGCACGTTTCAAAAAGTCGAGCGCGCTTTGCAATTCTTCCCGGGAAAGGACGGTCCAACGTCCTCTGAAACGCACCAATGAATTTTTCATGGAGGCCATGCGCTTTAACTCGTCGAGCGATAACTCGTCGTCGCCAAGCATCACGGCCCATTTGACCTTGAGCATGCTTTCCAGCGAAAGCGACGCCAAAGCGGACATCGAGGATGTTTTGGACTCGACTTTTGCCTTGAGCCCGAAGAGTTTACGAAATCCCTTAGCCGTCCACCACGACGGAAGGCGCACGATAAATCCAGCGTCGGCAAGAGCGCTGGCTTGTTCCTCTAAAAACGGCAATATCTCCTGCGGGCTTATCTCAGCTCCCGTCGGGGAGGGCGAACGCAGGCTTCGAAATATCGCCGGGCACAACCTTCCAGCCCGTCCGAGAGCTCTTAGAGCGAACTCTCTGACGCCATGCCCCTCTCTTTTGATCAGATGCAAGCGTTCCTCAGAGTTTTTCGTTCGTTTGTTCGGTTTACCGCAAGCCTCATCGCCTGGTTCCCCCAGAATTTCGTCGGTTCCGACCAAAAGAGACGGGTCGTCAACCGGCTGGACGTAATAAACGAGAAACCACTCGGTTTCCGCGTCCGCGGACATCTCATCGAAAAGGCTTCGTGTCTCATTCGAACTGTACGGCTTTATCTCATCCGTCTGCCGGGATTCCTCCAATTGCAGGCAGAAGCGATATGGCGCCGACGACGCCGCGATTACGGGACGCCGCCAGTTTTTTATCTGAGGCTCTATTTCGCCGAGCTTTTCGCTTGGCGCGTTTTCAGCGGCTATCAGTTGATCCATCCATTCCTGATGCGCGTTACGCCCGTTCTTGGGCGTGGATTGTGACGATTGCTCCCGCGCTCCCATCCGGACAATCTGATCGGTAAGGAGGAAAAGGGCATCCGTGACAAACGCCCTCCGCGAGGGTGGAGCAGTTTTGATCTTCCTGGAATTCAAAGAGCAGAGGAACAACGCACGGCACATGCCTGGCACAGAACGTATGAACGTCTCGCAGCGCTCCCGCTCCATGCCAGTCAAAAACGGTTCCCATACTCCGCAAAAGGTATTTTTCCGACCGCTCCGACAAAGTCCGGGTAAAAAATTACCTCTGGCGGCAAGCGCTCCGGCAAAGCGGAGTATATGTACGCAAAAGGCCAGGTCGGGCATTATTTTCACTCCCCTGACGCAATCGCCGACCATTCCAGGCTCCAGAGAGGTTAAAAATTCGGCGGAAAGCGAGGCGTCGACGGACAATCCTTCGATGCTCCACTGAATAAAATCGGGCGTCCCTGATTCTGGTTCGCGGGCAAGCAAGGGAGACGAGGGAAGCGGTAAATTCGCCGCGGTAGGCAGGAGCGCTATAAATTTTGTGTGTCGCGGCGCTTTATCCTCGGCTAAATGTTTAAAAAAAGGCGATATCTCATCCAGCGCGAAACGGACGCCCAGAGCCCCCAAATCCCACGGATGAGGCTGCGGCGCATGGCCTCGGATGATATGCTTGTCTATCTCGATATTGTTGGTCTCCGCCCAGACAGCGAGTTCTGCTCCCACAAACGTTCCATGAAGAAAAATCATTTGAACCTGTATATATCGAGATCGGGAAGATCGCCGCACATGCCCATCCGCGGCGAGTTCACAACCGGTATCAGCATTTCCTCGTGCTCGCCGTCATGGTGAGCATCCGCGCATTTGGCGCAGTAAAACGATTCCGAGTCATCCCACATGCACTCCACGCACAGGATGTCGGCAGGCGCACAGCACCCGGCGCATTTATATTCGTGCGGGATGTTTCTAGCCAGCAGGCGCGCCGCCTTTTTCCGGACCTCTCGCGTGGTTTCGCCAACAAATGTTATACTCGTCTCGCTCGTGGAACCGAAATCGTACTCGTGCAGAAGCGCGGTTCCATCATGAAACGCCCTGAGCTTTTGCCGTTTGCTTATTTCTTCGCCCTGAATTCGAAAAGCGCTCAGATGCCCGCAGCACTCCAGCCATATATCCCGTAAAAATTCGTCGAGCTTCGACAATGTCTTCTCGAGCGGTATGTCCACGAAAAGCCAGAAGTTTTTATCATAAGCGTCCTCGATCTTGAGCAGACAACACTCTTCATTGCCATCACGCGCGTGAGACTTCAGGATATGATTTTTCATAGCCGTTTTGCCGAGCGTCTTTCCACATATAAAACAGTTGCCGTCCAACACAGGTTTTCTACTCACTGAAACGCCTCCTTTATCGTACCGCTGACCACATCGCGCGTTACCCGCACGGCGCATATCGGTGTTAATTCTCCGATGACCCTTGTTCTAACGGACAGATCCTCACAGACAATCCAGTTACAACGACCAATCTTCAATTCGCTCCAGTCTCCAACAACCATTCTTTCTGAAGTAATATGTTATGATATAGTCAGTATCAGGTTGAGCTATGGTGACCTTCGCATTATTGTCCGACACGTTTCCAACTTTTATTTCCAACGGCACTTCCGCCCGCTCTTGTTTCAAAGGGAAAACTGGAAATTGAACCTGATCGCGAGTCAGATACCGAACAAACTCTTTCGGCTCCGGCTCCGCATCAATGTCAAGCTCCAATTTTGTCAGTGGATACATGGTAAACGCACGCTGAATAGCTTCGTCATCAATAAATTTGGCCAAAAATGTTAAAAAATTTTCCCCCGGACAGGGAACTTCCGGCGCAAGCGCGTCTTGCGACGCAACCGGCTGTCCCTCAAGGCAATACGCGGCGTTTTGAGCAAGAAGCAACACAAACACAGCAAAGGGTATGTACACGATATTTTTTTTCATAGCAAAATTTTCCTCCTCTTTCCGCTCAATTTCCTCTCTTGCCGTAATTTCAACAGCCTGTGTCATCAGTCGCGGCATACGCCATCACTTCATATGCCATAATACGCAATATTTTACAGCATATCCGCGTTTTTTACCGAACACGCGCGGCCGCTATTATGAGCATTTAGCGATGGAGCGTTAAAGGGATGGAGACTGTTTTAGGTAGCTGGATAAAATTATATGACTATCAAGTTATCTCAGGATAGACATGTACCTTAAATTCCCCTCCTTCGAAGGGGTGGTCGCCGCAGGAGGACGTGGTGGTCACATATCCGCCACGGAGTCAAAATCTGAATCGAATCTTGAAATTCCGACCCAGAACCCCTTGCGGAGGCTTCATATTTATGCTATAGT
>JAITOL010000078.1 GCA_031289955.1 Synergistaceae bacterium | reverse complement strand
CAGGAGGCCGCCGCGAAGTTCCCTCGCCTCAAGGACAGGGAGGTCGACGTCATAATATGGACGACGACGCCATGGACGCTTCCAGCGAGCCTTGCCGTGGCCGTTCACCCCGATTTCGACTATTCGTTTTACGAGGCGGGCGGCAAAGTTTACCTCATCGCGACCGAGCTTCGCGACGAGGTCTCCCGCGTCACAGGCATCGCGTTCGGCGAAGAGAGGCTGAACCTCAAGGGGCGCGCGCTCGAGGGCCTGAAAGCCCTCCATCCCTTCTACTCCGACAGAAAGATACCGTTTGTGCTGGCCGATTACGTCACGCTCGACGCAGGCACAGGCTGTGTGCACACAGCGCCGGGGCACGGCGTTGAGGACTACGAGACCGGCGTCAGATACGGGCTCGATATATACAACCCGGTCGACTCGAAGGGATTCTTTTATAAAGATACGGAGCTTGTCGGAGGAATGTCGCTGGAAGAGGGCGCGGCGACCGTCCTGAACACCCTGACGGAGAGCGGCAGGCTCGTCGGCAAAATGAAGATGACCCACTCGTACCCGCACTGCTGGAGGTGCAAGAAGCCCGTCATATTCCGGGCCACGGATCAGTGGTTCGTCTCCGTCTCGAAATTCAGGGAGCGCGCTCTCGACTGCATAGACAAAGAGGTCGAGTGGATACCCTCATGGGGCAAGGACAGGATATCGAATATGGTGCGCGACCGCTCCGACTGGTGCATCAGCAGGCAGCGCTACTGGGGCGTGCCGATACCGGCATTCTACTGCAAGGACTGCGGAAGCGTCATACTCACGGCCGGCCGCATCAGGCTCGTGGCCGACAAAGTGAGGGAACGCGGCAGCAACTACTGGTGGGAGGCTTCCCCTGATGAACTGCTCGGGGATCTCTCATGCTGCCCGGACTGCAAGGGCAAAAACCTCGCGCGCGAGAAGGATATAATGGACGTCTGGTTCGACTCGGGATGCAGCCACAAAAGCGTTCTGGAGAACTCTTCCCTCTGGCCGGAGCTGAGCTTCCCGGCGAACATGTATCTCGAAGGAAGCGATCAGCACAGGGGCTGGTTTCAATCCTCTCTTCTGACGTCTGTCGCCACCAGGGACATAGCGCCGTATAAATCCGTGTTGACCCACGGCTTCATAGTGGACGAAAAGGGCAGAAAAATGTCTAAATCGCTCGGCAACGCGATAATGCCGCAGGAGATAGTTGAAAAATACGGCGCGGACATCCTTCGTCTCTGGGTGGCCTCGACCGACTACCGCAACGACATAAGCATATCCCAGAACATCATCTCGAATTTGGCGGAGTCGTACAGAAGGATACGCAATACGGCGCGATTCCTGCTTGCGAACCTCAACGGATTCGACCCGAAGCGGGACTCGATACCTCACTCGGAGCTCGCGGAGGTCGACCAGTACGTACTGCTCAAGCTGGCGTCCATAGTGGAGGACGCGCGCGTCAGTTTCGACGCGTACGAGTTCCATCTGCCGATGTTCAAAATACACCAGTTCTGCGATAACGAGCTTTCCGCCTTCTACATCGACATATCGAAGGAGAAGCTCTACGCGGACAGAATCGATTCACATTCGAGGCGATGCGCCCGCTCCGTGATGTGGGAAGCGCTCTCGGCTCTCACGTCGATGATAGCGCCTATACTCTGCTTCACCGCCGAGGAGATATGGCAGGAGATGCGGGTGATGGACGCGTCGCTGCCGGAAAGCGTACACCTCACACTGTGGCCCGAAGCGTCGCGCGAAGGGTTCGCCGCCGGCGTCGCCGAGAGATGGGACAAGGTGATGGAAGCGAGGGGCGCTATCCTTCGCGCTCTCGAGTCCGCCAGGTCGCAGAGCCGCATCGGACACGCGCTCGACGCCTCCGTATGGGCGGTCTTCGGCGAAAAATACTCCGACATCGAATACGTAACCGAAGCGGAGTGGGAGACCATATCCATAGTGTCCAGCTTCAAAAAGAGCGATTCCAGGGCCGCAGCCGACGTGGTTTACGAGGACTCCCTGACAGGAATAGTGGTGGGAGTGAGCAAAAACGCGGACGAAAAATGTCCGAGGTGCTGGAAACATCGACATGAAGTCGGCGCCCAAGAGGTCTGCTGCCGCTGTGCGGACGCCCTCCAACACCTGGGAAGATAGCGGCAGGGAATACGGCGACGACATAACGGAGGCCGGAACAGGCGACCGCCCGGCCTCCGATTCATATTCCCTAGTAGTGACGCCGGATATGTCCGGCCATCGCCTCGACTACGCAGTATCGAGAGAATTGGGCATAAGCAGGGCATACGCGCAGAACCTGATAAAAAGCGGGCTGGTAAAACACACGGGCGACCGCAGAGTTAAACCTTCAATAAAAGTGGAGGACGGCGAAATCTACGATATAGCGCTCCCCCCTCCCGAAAAACTCGACCTGGAACCTGAGGAAGTGCCGTTTGGGGTCGTTTATTCGGACGACGACATAATTGTCGTGGACAAACCGGCCGGCGTGGTAGTCCACCCCGCGCCGGGACATTTTCACGGCACCCTCGTGCACGGCCTGCTGTATCGATTCCCCGGGTTCGGCAACATGAACGGCGTAATGCGCCCCGGCATAGTGCACAGGCTCGACGCTACAACATCCGGCCTCATGGTCGTGGCGCGAAACGGGAGGGCCATGGAAAAACTATACGTCGAATTCAAATCACGCAGGGTGGAAAAGACATATCTTTTTCTCTGCCACGGAACTCCCAAAGACGCGCGGGCCCGCATCGACCTGCCGATAGGGCGCGACGCGGGAGGAAAGAAGATGACTGTGCGGGAGGACGGGCGCGCCTCCGTGACCGATTACGAAATCATTTGGAGCAATAGTGAGTACAGTTTCGGAAGATGCGTCATTCACACGGGACGGACTCACCAGATAAGGGTTCATATGAAGGCGATAGGCTGTCCGCTCGTCGGAGACTCGCTTTATGCCTCATCACGAAACAACCCGTTCACGGGAAACAGGGTTTTTCTGCATTCGTGGCGGCTGGCGTTCACTCATCCTACGAGCGGGAAAAGAGTCTCATACAGCAGCTTCATCCCCGGCGATCTGGCAAATCTTCTGACCAGGTTGCGGCGGCCTCTAGCCACAACTCTGAATCAGCGAGGATCGTTTTGAACTCCTTGTACGTGACGTTAGCGAGCCCAGCGCCCTGTATCGCCCTGACATGCCGGCGTTCCGTATAATCGA
>JAITOL010000022.1 GCA_031289955.1 Synergistaceae bacterium | reverse complement strand
CGTCAGCTCAACGTTCGCCTTTAAAATTACAAAGAAAAAAAAGCTAAACCCTATCGACAACAGCATCGCCAAAAACACCCTCAGCGTGACGTTGCGCAGGATCACCATTATCATTGGCGCGCCTGGACTCAATGGAAGCTTCTCGGGTCTTTTGGCGGCGCTTCCTTTTAGAAAATTCTCTATATTTATGGTTTCTCCTCCAAAAATTATGAGCGCGCACATCACCACGAAAGCCATGGCCGCTATGAAGAAAAAGAACGACATATCATGTGATCTTATGAACATGAAAATTGGGATAGAGGGCAATATACACGCCGCGATCAACTTCGCCATCGCGCGGCTCGACATCCCCGCAGGTTTCCTCAGGAGAGAGGAGGCGTCCCACGCCATGTGCGCCAGCGTTATGAACATGATCAAAATCATTATGGGGGTAAATATCGTGCCGGGGGCAAGGTTTTCCGCCATGTAAGGAAACGCGGCAGACAGGGCAATAACCATCAGGAGAGCGGCGAACGCCGCGCGAAATCCGGCCAGCGCCAGCGTTCCCGCCGGTGGATTTTTGTGGTCGGAGACCACTTTATTTGCCGTCGCTTCGTCAATCGCGGGCTTGTCCGGGGAAATTTTGGGGTCGTCCATAGCTGCGTCGCCTCCGGAATGATGAATAACGATTCAAAATTATAGTTTCAAACAAAACTAAAACTTTACGTTCCGTATGATATGTTTTCCGCACTGGAAAATCAATAGCGCCGCTTCAATCGCAATAGTGTAGTATACTTGTTCGATACACGAACTGGGGGTGATCGAATTGATTTACGCGAGCGACGAGACCGAGAAAAAAGCGATCCTGCATGTGGCTGAATTGATGCTGGCGGCGGCTCGCACAGCGCCGAAAGCGTGCGGAATCGACGAACTGGAAACGATGATCCTGGACGGAACCGACAAGGACTCCTTGACCGAAACGATGCGCGAGATGGCCGCGATCTCCTCCGGAAGGATGAGCGAGAGTTTCGCCAGGGACGCCGGGAACCTGGATAACAGCCCTTATCTGGTTTTGCTCGGCATCAGGACAGTCCCCCGGGCGCTCGACTGCGGGCTTTGCGGCGTTCCCAAGTGCTCCGAGGCGGCAGAACAGGGCGTGTGCTGCGCGATGGCGGCTGGCGATCTTGGAATCGCGGTCGGCTCCGCTGCCGCTACGGCGATGGATCACCGGATAGACAACAGGATTTTCTTCACGGCCGGCATAGCCGCTTTAAAGAAAAAGCTATTCTCTGACAAAGTGACGGTCTGCTTCGGCATAGGCCTGTCAGCGACGGGTAAAAATATCTTTTTCGACCGGCCCAAAACATCGTAAACAACCGCGTCCCCGCGAACTGATTTATCGGTTTTCCGTCTTCTCCATCAATTCGCGGGGAGTGATGATAAACTCCTCTTCCGGATAGTACCGGAGGTTGCCTGTGACCAGAAAAACATCCACAGCCTTGGCTGTGTCGTAAAAAACCCGGTCGGTTTTAGTCCCCAGCCCGCTCCCGCGCCATCCCGCGCAGGTAATATTTCGACACGTGCGACAAACTCGCGCGGTTTCGTGTCGCGTTTCAATCCAAGACAACGGTACAGCTTTTGCGCCAACGGCGCCAGACGCTTCGGTATCCGGTACATTATCGAGGATTCCACTATCTGGACCGACTTGCGTCCTGTTTGGGGTTTGATGCGTTTGCCCTGACTGAATAGTCTAACGGTTCGATTATGCCGCAATTCTTGAGGTAAAATATTATCCGAGTAGTTTTCAGCTAAACGTCCATTATAATTGATCTCATGAAATCTATTCGGATAGCAAATTTGGCAAGATAACAAATATATAGCGTTTTGTTTTGTTGAATAATTATTATTAATTTCAGAAAGGGCGATCATGGGAGCCATCAAAAATTACTATTTCATTCTCGGCGTTTCGACACACGCGTCCGCGGCGGAAATAAACGAAGCTTACTCCAGCAGGTACTCCACTCCGAAAACCGAAGCGGAGGCCGCGATGATGAGGGAGCTCGCCGAGGCGCGCGAGTGCCTGGCCGACCCTTGCCGCAGGAAGGAATATGACGATTCGTTCGGCCGTCCGGAGGCTATGAGGCCGTCGGGCAATTTATACAATTTCTCGTCCGCCGAGTCGTCGAGGGCGGTTCAATATGAGTTCGACAAAATACAGGGCAAACAGAAATTCAAGAAAAAGACGCGGCGACAGTTCTCCGGGGCGATCCTGTCGCTCTGCTGCGCCGGCGCCGTTATTTTCTTCGGCAGGGACTATTTCAAGAAACCCGCGACCATTAGCGACGCTACGGCCGCGCTATTCCGCGTGGCAAAATCGGAACCCCGCGAACCGGCCTCACAACCCCGCGTGACGCTCGAAACGGCGAATTTCAAACCGGTCGTCCGCGTGTACCAAATCAAAACCGGCGGCATAGTAACCCAGGACAGGTCAAAATGCAGAGCGCTTCCGACGGACTCGTCCCGCGAGGTCGCTACGATGCGCAAGGACGCCGTCGTGTTCGCCACTAAAGAGATGAAAGACGGCGACGGGAGCGTCTGGTTCTACGTATCGAACTCTCAGTTCGAGGGCTGGGCAAGGGGAGCGGACGTCAGAATATACAAATGATAATCAGGCATTTCCAATATAAACGTGTCGCAATCTGCCGCCGGCTATGTCGCGAAACCTCTCCATCACCGACATTTCAGTCGGCGGCGCGTCGTACCTGAACGCGGGGAAGTATCTCGATATATGAAGCGGAATCTCCGGCGAAACGCTCGCGATCCATTCGGCCATACGGGCGAAATCCCTCTCGTCGTCGCTTATGCCGGGCACGACGAGATTCGTGATCTCCACATGCACCCCGCCCGATACCAGACGCTCCGTGTTGCGCTTCACCGCTTCGAGCGAGCCCCCCATCTTGCCATATTTTTCACCGTCGAACGTCTTCACGTCTATGTTCATGGCGTCCACCAAACCTATCGCCCCGTCGCAAACGGCGTCCGAGAACATCCCGTTCGTCACCATGACTGTGGCGACGCCGTGTTCCTTTAAAACGGGCGCGGCCGCGTATATATACTCCGCCTGAAGCGTCGGCTCGTTATACGTATAGGCCACAGCGGTCTGGGACATCCGATGCGCGAGCTCCACAAGGGACTCGACCGATATCTCCCTGGCCCGCACCGTCCCCAACGGATGAGCTATCGAGTGGTTCTGGCAGAACGGGCAGTACATGTTGCACCGCAGCCCGCCCAGCGAGAGTATCATCGACCCGGGCCGCCACCGGCGAAGCGGCTTTTTCTCTATGGGGTCGACCGCCACCGATATGAAACGTCCGAGCTGAGGCGAAATAAAACCCTCGTCCCTGTACGTCCGCGCCCCGCAGACGCCGAATTTTCCCTTTTTGATCACGCACCCGCGAAAACACATGCCGCATGTCGCCGCAATCACCCCGCCATTCACCGGCGTCCACCATCTCGGAACCAGATTCATTCCGCAGTCACTCCCGATACCTGTCCACGGAAAAACGCTCCGTCTCGACGCCGGTCGGGTCATATATCCCGGCCTTGCGCGAGGCGATTTCGATCTGAGCTTCGACAGTGTCGACTCCTTCGAGATCCGGAAGCAGCACGCCCCGCCTCATGCCTTTGGAGACTATGACGCCCCATTTCTTCGGATCGAGCGAGCGTATGTCGGATACGCGCTCCGGAACGCCCAAAACATCGACGGAAAATTTGACCCCGGAGAGCTCGCCGGACTTCATCGGGGGAAACCTGGGGTCGCGGGTGGACGATGATATGGCGTTTTCGATTATCTCCCTGTCGAGCGAATGTTGAACGGGAGAGACAGTTCCGATGCAGCCGCGCAGGTCGCCCGAGAGCGTCTTTATCGATACGAAACAGGCCCTCGCCATATTCCACAGCTCGTCGCGAGGGTCGATCCCGCGACCGTCCGCGGGAAGAACCTCGCGAGCCAGATAACGCTCGACCGTCATCCTTGCCAGCACAACATATGGATGAGCGCTCATCTAAATCACTCCTTCCAGCAAATCGGAAACCGCGTTGCAGTACCCAACTCCGTACGGCCCCTCGTATGACAGCACGTCTATGCGGCCTCCAAATTCCGAGACCATGCCGAGCATCGCCAACACCGAGCGCAGGCCGCACTCGCCGGCGTCCTCCACGACGCGCCTCGGCAGGTCGAGCAGCAGGGACGCGTCGGCATTCTCCAGAGCCCGCACCACAGCGTCGTCGAATTTTCGCCCCTCGGGGCTGAATCCGGCAGGAGCGCCCGGCTTCAAGCGGTGAGAGAGGTCTCCGCTCGCCAGGAGCCCCCATCGCTTTCCGTCGTCAAACCCGGCCAAAGCCTCTCCAAGCCTGAACGAGGATCGTCCGTCGAGTCCTATCGGGCTCGACAAAACGATCCCGGGCAGAGCGCCCAAGCTCTCCTTCAGGAAATAGAGCGGCACTGTCGAACCCTGGTCGCGGGCGAGATCGCCGGACGATATCATGCTGATTGGGACGCCCCTCGTCCCCAGATATTTCGACAACGCGTCCGCGTCGGAAACAGGCGTGCGCAGATCGAACGAAACAGAGGCGCCGAACATCGACAGCCCTCCTTTTATCACGGGAGACGAATTGACGGCAAACGCCCCGGGCGCGTACATCTGGTGCGGCGACAACAGCAATATACGGTCGGGACACCCGATCACGGCAAGGCGCTTCATGAGGGCTCTCACGCCTTCGATGGTCGCCGCGGCCTCGCGTTCTCTGCCCTCGCCGACTCCGGGCACTATTATGGGAGGATGCGGCGTCAACGCCGCCCATATCCACGACATTCCCATCACCTCCGCTTTGAATTTATCATCATTATAGAACATTAAGGCATAATACGTTTTGATTCCCGAAAAAAGTATTATCATTGTTCCGGGATCGCGCGAGGAGGAAATTTCAATTACCGGACACGGGCCCAATCGAAGGAAGTGATTGTTGTTGACCGTTTTCGCCAACGATGAATCGGAAATAATCGTGCTCAGGATAGACTATGAATACGACGGAGCGCGCTCCATATATCCCGTCATACTGCGCGACCGGGATGAACGCATCCTCGTCGACTGCGGATACCCGGGTTTTCTGCCGGGCCTGGAACGGGCGTCGGAGGCGGCATGCGTTCCGTTCGGCGAGATAACCGGCGTGGTCATCACCCATCACGACATCGACCACTACGGGGCGCTCGGCGAGATACATGAAAAATACCCCGGCGTTGTCACAATGTCGTCGGAGCTGGACGCGCCATATATAGATGGAAGAAAAAAATCTCTTCGGGCGACGCGAGCAATGGGCATACTGGCCGCCGCGCGCCCGGCGCGGATAGACCGAACGCTGGCCCCTCGCGAAATAATGCCATGGTGCGGCGGAACGGAAATAATCCCCACCCCGG
>JAITOL010000207.1 GCA_031289955.1 Synergistaceae bacterium | reverse complement strand
CGATCTCATTCTGCGCTATAATTAGCTGAGGGATGCTATTTTCGCAAAATTGTCGTATTTTTTATAAAATGCCCTATTAGACTCGGACCGCGATGATTGATATAATAAACGCGATATGTAAGTAGTTTTCTTTGTTTAACGTATGTAAAATTAACCAAAACATCGTATTTGTATTAGCGTAACGCACAATATTCCTAAATAATATATATGTTGACAGAAGAGAGAATGAGGGGTGAAAGCAGTGAAGCGAGTTCTCAGTGCGTGCCTTGAACAAACATTCAAGTTCGAGACGGAGGATGAGAGCAAAATCTACATCGACCGTCTAAGCCGCAAAATCGCCAAATGCAAGGTTGTCGACAGAAGGGTCGAGCCCGACAAAACTGTCACAGTCAAAATTATCAGGGATTACAACGGGCATCCGCTCGGAAATTATCTGGACTGACCCTACAAACTACGAAAGCAGGCGAGAAAGAGTGAAGCGAGTTCAAGCGGCGTGTCTCAAACAGACTATTCATTTTCAACTGAAGGATAACATTGCTCACGCTCTGGCTGTGCGCATGGTGAAAGACGAGTTCGCAAGCTATAAAAAGCTGCTCGAAGCCAACAAAACGAAGTTTAAAATAGTCGATGAGAAAACCCAAAATGACGGCTCCATCGTCATCGAGGTGAAAAAACAACACGGCAGCTACGAGCTCGGCGACTATTTCGATTGATGAGGGCGAGGTTGTTCGCTGTAATTCCACGCTTTTTTTGTGACGCGCGGCGCCTCGATGGAAGGAGGTTGACGGGTGTACGAAACAGGAGATTACGTGATATGCAGGAACGGTGGTGTGTGGAAAATTATCGGCGTACGGATGGACGCGCAGGCGGCGGGACCGGCGGAGTATGTGCTGTCAGCCCATGAGGCGCACGAAAAAGAGATGACCGTTCCGGAGGGCGGGGACGAGATCGTTCGAAAAATCGCCGACAAGGAGACGATAGCGGACGCTATCGGCAGAATCCCGTACATAAGAACAATACAGGCGCCGAACGAGAAAACCAGGATGGCGTTCTATGAAGAAGCCATGTCGAAATATGACGAGGTAGAATGGATTAAGGTAATCAAGAGCGTATATCTGCGGAGACAAAAAGGCATCAAGTCGCCTGAGGCCGCGTACGCCGCAAGGGCTGTGCAGTATTTGCACAGCGAGGTGGCCATACTTTTGGATATCCCGTTTGCGGATGTCGAAAATTTCATTGGCGAGTCTGTTACCCAAAATACGTAAGCGTTCATCAGGCGGAATCCCCGCTACCTGCTCTCCACCTGTTCCTGGATAAATGAAACAACCCGGTCGGGTCTGATGTTGAGAATATGACCGAATTCCTCGTGGATGATTCTTTCAGCTTCGCCCAGGATGCGCTCGTCCGCCGCATGCAGTTTCTTGCCCTTGGCTTTTTGATCCAGCTTATGTTGATACAATGTTTCTATCAGCTTGATAATTTCCGCTCGGTCGCCGTGGGAGAGTATGGTCTCGAATTCTCCCCACCGCTCCTTTTCGTCCTCCATCCAAGCAAAACACATTTCGGGCATTTTTTTAATCAGATCCAGCACCTCGTCGACGGAGAGGGGAGAGCGCATTTTTGAGGTGAGAGCCTCGTTGCGGACCGGGACGAATATAGTGCACGGTCCATTGTAGACCGGCTTCAGGACGTAGTATTCGAGCAACTCGCCAGTTAAATCCTTCGTGGACACTTCCACGACCTTGCATATTCCCTGCATCGCGTATAGAACGACATCGCCTGCGTTGAACATGATTGATAATCTCCTCGTTTACCTCGTCTGGATTCTCATAACGACGCGACTTGATACAGGCATTATACGCCGCTGCCGAGACCCTGATACGCTCTCCGCGTGATGGCTATGACGCAGCTGTTTACGCCAAAGGCGGGCATAAACACGAAATTTTGAACTTTAATGTATATGCTGAAAGCCGCCACGGCTGTGGATGAGATTTTTATCAGGATAAAACTCACTCAAAACTGCCCCAAAAGAGTATATCATACAAACGGACAAATAACCCACACCAAGCTGGCAAATTTCCGCGTCCGCCGCCGCCGTTTTATTCTGCGGACGCGCGTTTTGTACATGGTTCATATAAATCATAGCACAAATTTTTTTGGCGCGTAAGTTTTTTGCGGCTCGCAGTCAATCGTTCACCGGTTTGAGCGCTTCGGCAGGTGCGAGTGATATTCTCTTTCTGGTCTCGTCCACATCCAGCACCTCGACGTTCAGGCGGCTGCCCGGGACGAGCCGTTTCGAGCTCCAGCCCCTCATCTTGTTTCTGTGGAGCAAGCCGTCCTGGTGGACGCCAACGTCGACAAACACACCGAAGTCCGTCACGTTCGACACGATGCCGGGCAGTCTCATCCCGGGCTTCAGGTCCGAGAGCGAGTGGACGTTTTCGTCGAACGAAAACGGTTCGAACTCGCTCCTCGGATCGCGCCCCGGTCTCGCGAGCTCGCTCAGTATGTCGTGCATAGCCGACTCGCTGACGTCCGGGTAGTTTTGCGCATCTATGCGCTTTCGCAACAGCCTGTTCGTCATTATGTCAGCCACCTCGCAACCGAGGTCGCTCGCGAAGCGCTCGACGAGCGCGTAGTTCTCCGGGTGTACGGCGCTCGCGTCCAGCGGGTTCGCACCGTACCATATCCTCAGAAATCCGGCCGACTGCTCGAATGCTTTCGCCCCCATTCTTGGCACACGGCGGAGATCGTCGCGCGTTATGAACGCGCCGTTCTCATCCCTGAACTTCACCACGTTTGCGGCCAGTGTGGAACTGAGGCCGGAGACATACTTCAACAAGTCGCGGCTCGCGATATTCACCTGCACGCCGACCCTGTTGACACAGTTCGTCACGACGTCGCCGAGCGCGCTCTTCAGTTTTTTCTGATCGACGTCGTGCTGGTATTGCCCGACGCCAATGGACTTTGGGTCTATCCTGACCAGCTCAGCCAGCGGATCCTGAAAGCGTCTGCCTATGGAGATCGCGCCCCTGACAGTCAGATCGAGGCTTGGAAATTCCTCGCGCGCGACCTCAGACGCGGAGTAGATGGACGCGCCGCTCTCGTTCACCAGTGCGATCTCAATTGGCAGACCGAGTGAGCGCAGCCAAGAATCCGTCTCACGGCCCGCCGTTCCGTTGCCGACCGCGACCGCGCAGAGCTCGTACGCGCGCACAATTCGCTTCACGGCTGAGGCCGCCTCGTCGGCTCTGTTTTGCGGCTCGTGCGGGAATATAGTCTCGTGATGAATCAGCGCGCCCTGCTCGTCCAGTGCGACAACCTTGCAGCCGCTCCTGAAGCCGGGGTCGACCGCCAGTATTCTTCTCCCACCGAAGGGCGGGGCCATCAGGAGCGCATGGAGGTTTTCGGCGAACACCCTGATGGAGTCGCAGTCCGCCGCTTCCTTGAGGTTAGCCCTCAGTTCCGTCTCCATCGCCGGCCCGAGCAGTCGCTTGTACGAGTCGCGGAGCGCCGCGCCGACCTCCGCGCTCTCCTCACCGCGGCCCTTTATGAACGCGGTGCGCAGAATCCCGAGCGCCGCGGCTTCCTCCG
>JAITOL010000166.1 GCA_031289955.1 Synergistaceae bacterium | reverse complement strand
TCTTTAAGCGGCGGGGGCTTCGCGTGCTTCCGTTCAAGCCCCAGAACATGTCGAACAACGCCGCTATCACTGCCGACGGAGGGGAGATCGGGCGCGCTCAGGCACTGCAGGCTCGCGCTTGCGGGGTCGAGCCTGTTTCCGATATGAACCCCGTCCTCCTTAAACCCGAGTCCGACAAGGGGAGCCAGGTCGTCGTCCAGGGGCAGGTGAGGAAGACCATAAGCGCCGTCGAGTATCTGGAATATCGGGCCACATTGATGCCGTCCGTGATGGAGAGCTTTCTCCGGCTGAAAAACCGGGCCGACCTCGTCCTGGTGGAGGGCGCCGGAAGCATATCCGAGATCAACCTGAGGGTCGGCGATATCTCGAACATGGGTTTTGCCACGGCGGCGGACGTGCCGGTGGTGCTCGTGGCCGACATAGACAGGGGGGGCGCCATCGCTTCCATCGTGGGCTCGTGGTATATACTGCCGAAGGCGGAGCGTCCTCTGCTCCGCGGCTACATCATGAACAAATTCCGCGGCGACATCTCCGTTCTGGAGCCCGCCCTGGAGATAATCGGGCGCGAGTGCGGGCTCACGTGTTTTGGAGTCCTTCAGTGGTTCGAGGGCGCCGCGAGATTTCCGGCCGAGGACTCGCTCGCTCTCACATCCGGAACCGGTTCCGGGCTCGTGAAGAAAGGCGAGCGGATAATAAAAATTTATGTCCTTGGACTTTCCCGAATCTCCAATTTCGACGACTTCGATCCGCTGGAGGCCGAGGACGACGTCAAGCTGTCGTATATAAGGCCGGGCATGGCCATTCCCGGCGATGGGGATCTCATCATAATCCCCGGCACTAAATCGACGATAGGCGACCTTGAATTTCTGCGCGCACAGGGCTGGGATATAGACATAAAAGCTCATCTGAACAGGGGAGGCCGGGCGCTCGGGATTTGCGGCGGGTATCAGATGCTCGGCAAAGAGGTCGCGGACCCGCATGGCGTTGAAAATCCGGAGCCGCGGACTGTGCCAGGGCTCGGGCTGCTAGACGTCGTCACGATCATGGAGCCGCGCAAGACACTCCGCAGATTTACAGCTCATACTCAGCACGACGACGAAATAACGGGGTACGAGATACACATGGGCTCGACGCGGGGGCCCGGGACGGACAATCCGATGTTTTTCCTGGACGGGGCGCCGGAAGGCGCGTTCAGCTCCGATGAACATTCGATGGGCTGTTATATCCACGGTCTTTTCACGAGCGACTCGTACCGCGCGAGATTTTTATCGATATTCCGCGGCGGCGAGGGCATCGGCACGGAGAGGCAAATGTACGAGTCGCGGATAGAAACGACTCTCGACGAGCTCGCGGATCATATCGAAAAATACATAAATGTCGGGGAGCTGGCCGCGATAGCGGGAATTTAGCCAATCTCAGGCGGCGATTCTCTTACTTTTCGCGGCGCGACATCCGATATTATAAGTAAGATACCCGACGGATGTTTTGGAGCGTGGCGAGATATGATTTCATCCTGCAAAATCAAGCTTGCGGTTAAATTTTTGGCGGTCTCGGCGGTCGTGCTATATTTGGCGGCGCCGGCTTTCGCCATTGTGCTCGATTTTGGCGAGCGTGTCAGCGTCGGGCTCGTCTCGCCTGTGGAGAACAACACCGGGTTTCGCGTCTGGGGGAGCAAGTATTACCCGGGCGACGTGCTGTCCCGGAAGATGGAGGACTACATGCTCAAGCGCATGCGCGGCGTGTCTCGTCTGTCCATCAACACGGTTCAGGGCACGAACCCGGATTACTGGGAGATGGATATGACGTCGCCCCACGATCTCATCGTAAAGATAGACCTCGAGGAGTTCAATTTCAAGAAAACGGATCATCTGGGCTCGAAGGTGCGCTGGGATGTCGCCCTGCGCCTCCACGTCTACGATTCCTCCAAGCGCCTCATATATGACAGGATCGTGGAGGAGCGGGATGAACGCCGTTATCCGCTCTACAACGACGTGATGGAAAACACGCCCGTCTACTGGGATATGTTTGAGAAGAGCCCCTACTGGCCCGCGATACGCCACGCCATGGACACGGCGCTCGACGACGCGGTCGGCGGCTACAACGGTTACAGGATAGTCGGCCGCATTGTGGCGCATGCCGAGCGCGTCGACGGGTCGCTCACGATACCCAAGAAAAATCAGGACAGGATATATCACATAAACATCGGCGTGGAGGACAGCATCCGAGTCGGGGATCTGCTCGCCGTGACCCGCTCGTCGTCAGTGCGGACGATTGCGCCGGAGACGCCGGAGATGCATTTCCCGCAGGTGGTGGCCAGGGCGAGGGTGATATTCGTCAAGGGCCGCGACGGGGTCGTCGAGATAGTGAAGGAATCGAAAAACGCCCCGATCCAGCTGGGAGACGCCGTATCCGCGCCTCTTTTCGGCAGGCGCGACGGCGCCGCAAAGTTTTAACCCGAGAGGACGATTGACATGAAGAAAATTCTGGCCGCGGCCGCGCTCGTCATGATGATAATGTCTTTGCCCGGCGAGATCGGGCCTTCCTACGCGGACAAAAACGCCCCGCCGGATGAAACCATCCCCGAAAATCCGTCTCAGAGCGGTTCCGGATCGTCGGAGAGCGACGTTGCCCGCGTCGAGCGCGAGAAAAAAGAGGCGGCGAAAGCCAAGGCCAAAAAAGATGAGGAGTCTCGCCGCGCCCGCGAACGCGCCGCGGCCGAGGCGAAAAAGAAAGAGGCGGCCCGGCGCGCCGAGGATGCCCTGCGCACTGCTGAGGCCGCTCGCGTCGCGGCGAGCGAAGACCAGGCGAACCGCGCGCTTCAGACGGGAATGAACTTCATGGCCGAAGGACGCTATCAGAGCGCGCTCAATATATTCAGAGGCTATGTCGGGAGCAACCCACATTCGGCTGACGCGTGGTATTGGATATCGCGGGCGCATCACGCGCTCGGCGACTATGACCGCGCCCAGACCGCCGCCAATATAGCTCTCGAGATAGACCCGTATTACGGTCCTCTCACGAAGTCCCCGAGCGGGCTCGAACCGATGCCGCCGTTGTCGCGTCAACAGAAAAAAGAGCCTCGCCCCTCCATGTCCGTCCTGCCGGTTAAACAGCCCTTGCCCGTCGGCATAGCTCTCGAACCAGTGACCATATCGTTTCCGTATTTAGTTCGCAAAGACTCCGAAGCTGTGTCCGGAGACGCGGAGGCTCAAACCGGCGCGTATCTGTCGTACGCGCCGTATCCGCCGATGCGGCCGGGGCGCTCATCCCGCTGGATGGCGGCGAGCGAGCGTTTTAACGAAATATCCCGCTGGAGGTTTCGCGTAGACAGGATGGGGATAATGAAAGCGCCCAGAGTCCCGGTGGCATGGAAGGGAACGAAGCCGCGGGAGATCTATTTCTGGACAGGCAGGGAATGGGCGAGGGCGCCGCGCGCAAGGCAGAGGGAGCCGTTCGACAGCATACTATACAGGGTGAGGGACGACATAGCGTTTGTGGTCGCGCGCGAAGGGCTCGCCTGGAACGAGAGCGACACCCCAGCGCTCGCCGCGTCCGCTTCGCTCATGAGATATATGTGGGTCGGCGACATAGATTTCACCAATAAATGAACGATATTTCATGTTGCGGAGGGTTTGCCGCGCATACGGACGATTCCACGCCGCTCGTTTCCATGAGGGGCGTGGATAAAGTTTTTTCAGGGATGTACGCGAACAGGGGAGTGGATTTCGACCTGGCGCGCGGCGAGGTTCACGCTCTTTTGGGCGAAAACGGCGCCGGCAAGACCACTCTGATGAACGTACTGGCCGGCGGGCTCTGGGGCGCTATCCCCGGATTTTTGAAGGGTAAATGGAACGTCAACGAGATAATAGCGACGCTCATGCTCAACTACATCGCCCTTTATCTCATGGATCTGCTGCTTTACGGCGCGTGGAAGGATCCCGCGAGCATGGGTTTTCCGATGACAGCCCCATTTCCTCCCGAGGCCCGTCTTTGGGCGTTCGGGAATACCAGGCTGCACGGCGGTCTCGTCATGGCGCTCGTCATATCGGTCGTCACATGGTTCGTGATCCGGAAAACGCGATGGGGTTTCGAGATTCGCGTGATCGGAGAGAACAGACTCGCCGCCAGATACTCCGGCATGAGCGTAATGAAAAATATCGTGCTCGTAATGTTCGTGTCGGGGGCGATAGCTGGCCTGTGCGGAATGAGCGAGGTGGCCGGCCTGCAAGGACGCTTGAGCCGGGGTTTTTCCGTCGGGTACGGTTTTACCGGCGTAATAGTGGCATGGCTTGCTGGTCTAAACGCGCTGGCGCTGCCGTTTGTCGCGTTTCTCATGGGCATACTGCTCGTCGGGGGAGACACGCTCCAGGTCGTTATGGGTCTGCCGCTGTCGAGCGTACAGGTTATACAGGGGCTCATACTCTTTTGCGTTCTGGGAGGCGAGACGTTCCGACGCTACCGCCCGCGGGCGCGACCCGCGTCCAGGGCGGGGATGGAGGAAGCCTGACATGGGGATACTCATACTGATTCTGGCGGCTGCCGTGCGCAGCGGAACGCCAGTGCTCTACTCCGTAATGGGCGAGATTCTGACAGAGCGGTCCGGGGTGATGAACCTGGGGCTCGAAGGGGTCATTCTGATCGGCGTGTTCGCCGGTTTCTCGGCGACTCAGTCCACCGGCGACCCGGTTAATAGACGCCCTTCAGATGCGGATGCAGGCTGCGGGAACGAGAATACCCGCGCCCCTTCTTCTCATGCTGCCGTATCTCATGA
>JAITOL010000147.1 GCA_031289955.1 Synergistaceae bacterium | reverse complement strand
CGGGGGATGAAAAGGACGCCATCGTGACGGGGCTCGAGGGCATAAGGCGCGACATCTCAAACGGCAGTCTGACCTTTACCGTGAGGCAGGAGGACATACACATGGCCGTCGAGGAGACTCTGATATCGCGGATAGGAGCAGTCGGCAAGAAACTTCACACGGCGCGCAGCCGCAACGATCAGGCTCAGGTCGATGTGAGGCTTTATTTCATGAGGGAAACCGGCGCGATTCTGGAGGCCCTGATAGAACTGCAAAAAGTCATCCTCGAAAAAGCGGGGAAAAACGCGGAGGAGCTGCTCGTGGGATTCACCCACATGCAGCACGCGCAGCCCGTGACAATAGGATTTCATCTCATGGCCTACTTCCAGATGTTCCGCAGGGATGTCGAGCGCCTGATCGATACGCGCGGGCGCGCGAATCAGAACCCGCTTGGGGCCGGCGCTCTCGGAGGGACGACATTCAACATAAACAGGCACAGAACCTCGGAGCTTCTGGGTTTCGACGTTCCCGCCGAAAACGCGATGGACGCGGTCAGCGACCGTGACTACATCATCGAATTTCTGTCCGACGCCTCCATATCGATGATGCACATTTCGCGTTTCGCGGAGGAGTTCGTTTACTGGAACTCGTCGGAGTTCCGGTACATATCCATAGACGACAGCTTCTGCACCGGCAGCAGCATGATGCCGCAGAAGAAAAACCCGGACATCGCCGAATTGCTTCGCGGAAAGGTAGGCAGGGTGTATGGGGATCTGATGGGACTGCTCACAGTTATGAAGGGCACGCCCCTGTCGTTCAACAAGGACTTTCAGGAGGACAAGGAGCCGATGTTCGACGCCATGGACACATGGAAGGCATCCCTCTTGATTCTGGCCGCCATGATCGATAAGACGGAGTTCAGGCTGGATGAGATCAACAAACACATGGCAAACGGATTTTTAAGCGCCACGGACATGGCCGACAGCCTCGTAAGGCAGGGCATCCCATTCAGGGAGTCGCACGAGATAGTGGGAAAAATGGTCAAGCTCTGCGAGCGCGACTCCCGCGATTTCACGGATTTAAGCCGCGAGGAGCTAGTTTCGATAGACGAACGCTTCAACTCCCTCTCCCTGCCGGATCTCTCGATGCGGGGCTGTGTAAACGCCCGCACGTCATTCGGAGGAACCGCCCCCTCGGAGGTAAAAAGACAGATCGAGACCGGCAAAAATTGGCTGTCGGCAGTGATGAAGGCATTGTGATTCGCGCAGCGGAGAAATCTAAAACCAGATGAAACGCATACTTATGAAAATATCAAGACGAGGAGCTGCCAGATGACAGAAGCGAAATTATCAAAGCGCGTCAGCGAACTGGAGGCTCAAAACCATGTACTAATGGCAGAAAATCAACGGCTTAGCGAGGCATTGCGCTCCTATAATGGCTCTGTCACGTTAATAATTTTTCATTGCTAGCTGTGATCGCAGATCATGGCAGATTAGTCTATAAATGATATACTTTTCGGAAATGGATCCTCTTCCAGCGCATATCGTTGCGGCCTTGCGGAAGCGACAGCAATCCGGCGCCCCGTTTTGCGAGGAGGGTGAATTCCTCGACGTGGCAATCCGGCTTTAATCCGTCTTTGCGAGGAGTGAAACGACGTGGCAATCCGGCTTTTGGGTCTTGGTTTTGATATTTGGGTTTATGTCGCGCAACTTGGTACAGGATTGCTGCGGCCATGAAGAAGAAACGGCCTCGCAACGACGGCTCAGGAGCTTAAACATCTGGTTATCGTTCGCGGATAGGAGAAAATATGCTGTTATATCATGGAAGCAATATGGCAGTCGAACGCCCGAAACTGGTTCCGGCAACCCGGGGACTTGATTTTGGCGAGGGCTTTTATCTGACATCGAGCGATAAACAGGCAAAGAAGTTTGCCTTTAATGTGTGCAAAAGGGCAGAAAGGCTTAACCAGGACAATATCGGAGAGCCTACAATTAATGTATTTGAGTTCGACTTGGAAGCAAACATTTCAGAACTGTCCGTTCTGACTTTCGGCAAAGCTACGTTCGAATGGCTTACTTTCGTTCGCGAAAACAGGCTTCGGCAGTATTCAGGCAGAGCATATGACTTGATAATCGGCCCCGTAGCGAACGACAATGTGTTTACAACTCTGCAATTGCTCGTAAACGGCGATTTTGACATATCCGCCGCTATTGCCGCGTTGAAAACCGACAAACTTGCCGATCAATACTGCTTCGCGAGTCAGAAAGCGGTTGACTTGCTCAATCATAAGGAAAGCGTTGTATTGGGGGAGGGAGAGTAGTGATTTCACAGGAAAATGTCTATTCTGTAATTGCAATCATAACGCCTGGTATTATCAGCCTGCTGATGGAAAATCGCAAAGTGGACTGGCGGATCGCTTCTGAAATGCTGTACAATTCGACTTTGTACAACGCGCTTGAAGTTGAGGAAACAAAGCTCTGGCATCTGAGCGCGGCGTCTCTCTACGATATATTGGAAGAAGAGCTTACGACGGGCAAAATCACGAATATCCCAGAGGAACAATCATAAATGACTGCTGACGAGAGGAAACGCATAGAATACTTTGCATTTGTTGTCGAGGTCTACAAGGCTGAAAAAGGCTTGTCGGGCAAGCAGGCCTACGGCTATTTGCGCCAAACGGGAGCTGACGCATACATCTACGATTTATATGATCTGCTGCACGTTCACGGCACGGAATATCTCATGGCGGACTTGGACGAATATCTCGAGGGCAAAAACGAGGGTACGCGCATATAAATGGAGGGGTACAGTACGCGAATAGAAAAGATGAAGCGATTTGTCGGCGTCATGATTTTAGTTTATACAGGCCTGCTGCTGTATTGGATGTTTTGGGGATTTGGCAGGACAACTCACGAGGATTACAGGTATAATTTTGCGCCGTTTTCAACAATTTATTATTTTATAAGCAGCGAGGATGTATCCACTTATCAGTTTATTACAAATCTGTTCGGAAATATCGGCTTATTTGTGCCGTATGGTATCGCGATGACAGCGTTTTTCGGCAGTTTAAAAAAATCCATAATCATATTTTGCGCGGGATTGCTCGTCGCTGAAACATTGCAATTAATTTCTAAAAAAGGCGTATTTGATATAGACGACATTATTTTAAATATAACAGGATTTGCCGTGGGATATGCTTTGTTTCGTAGAATAGTATATAATCAGCGTACTAATTTCGATGTATGATAAAATTATTGGGTTATACTGAGGGATGGGCTTATGTTTAAAAACCTGAATCTGAAAACAAAAATATTCTTTTTGGTTACCGCCGTCGTCGTGGTGTCGTTTCTGGCGGTTACATGGATCGTCTCGAACAGAAGCGTTGAAATGGCTAAACATGACGCCTTCAGCATGGCTGAGGAGACGGCAGAGAAGTATAAAAACGCGATAAAAGCCGAGCTTCAGGGTGCTCGTGTGTCGTCGGAGACGCTCGCGTCCGTATTCGAAACGTTGAAGAATCATAATCTCACGGATCGCGATACGATGAACGACATCCTGCGGAACGCGCTGGCGCAGAAGGAGTATATAACGGCTTTTTGTATAGCCTACGATCCCGACGCCCTCGATGGGAAGGATGCGTTCTATGCCGGTCAGAAGCCGGCGTATGACGAGACGGGCAGATATTCGCCCTATTGGAACAAGCTCGGCGGCAATATCGACGTCGAGCCGCTGTATGACATCGATATCGCCGACTGGTACGTCGTCCCGAGGGAGACGAAGCGCGAATATATCACGGATCCGTATCCGTATCAGGTGCAGGGTAACGACGTCATGCTGGCGAGCTTTGTCTTTCCTATCATTCATGATGATAAATTCATCGGCATCATCGCCTCCGACATCGTCCTCGATAAACTTCAGGAGATGGTCTCTCAGGAGAACGCCCACAAGCAGGGCGGATATACGGAGATTCTTTCAAATTCCGGCGTCGTTGTGGCGCATCCTCTGAGACAGAACCTGGGGAAAGATTTAACGGAGATATTGGCGTACGACATGCTGACGTCGGATTCCTCCAAAATAAAAGAGGCCATGCAATATGCGCAAAAATACCTGGACGACAATCCCGTCGAGGATCTCGAGGATGAGGCGTTGATCGGAGCGTACAAAAATCTTTTAAAGTTTGTCCAAAATTTGAATGAATACGCGGACGATCCCGGCAAAACCGAGCTGGATCTGTCGCTTATATCGCCGGGCGTGGCGGCCGAGATATTAATAGCGGATGAAGACCTCTCGCGTTACGCAGCGGCCGCCAAGACAGCCATCAAAAACGGCGAAATGTATGTCGCGCGCGGCGAGGATTTTTATACGGTATATATCCCGATTCAGTTCAGCGAGGTCACAAACCCATGGTCGGTCGCGGTCAGCATTCCGATGACCGAGGTGCTAAAGAACGCCAACGGCATCCAGAGTTATGTCGTAGGGGTGTCCATAATTTCAATATGCGTGATCGCCTTCCTGCTTTATCTCATAGCGACTAACGTTACAAGACCGATACTTATGCTTGCCAATACCGCCAAAATCCTCGGCGAGGGGAATTTTGACGCCGAAGTGCCGACCCTCCGGGGCAACGACGAAATCGGCGTTTTGTCGCGGGCGTTCAAGGTTATGATTGAAAAGATCAATGACCTTATCAAGGAATTGCAGAATTACGCGCACGAGCTGGAAGAGAAGAACGACAACCTGAACAGGCTGAACGAAATGCTGACGTCCGCCAAGGAGCAGGCCGAGGAGTCGAGCCGCGCGAAGAGCGATTTTCTTTCCCACATGAGCCATGAGATGCGCACGCCGATGAACGCGATCATCGGCATGACGTCCATCGGAAAATCGGCGGCGGATGCGGAAAGAAAGGACTACGCGTTCGGGAAGATAGGGGACGCCTCCACCCATCTGTTGGGCGTCATCAACGACATATTGGACATGTCGAAGATCGAGGCGAACAAACTGGAGCTTTCCTTCGAGGACTTCGGATTTGAAAAAATGCTCCGGAAGGTCGTCGACGTCATCAACTTCCGCGTCGATCAAAAGCGTCAGAATTTACATGTGGCGCTCGACAAGGATATTCCGGGGCGTCTCATTGGGGACGACCAGAGATTGGCGCAGGTCATCACGAACCTGCTTTCAAACGCGGTAAAATTCACCCCGGAGGACGGCGCCATCTGGCTCGATACGCACTTTGCCGGTGAAACGGACGGGCTCTGCACGATCCAGTTCAAAGTGTCCGACACCGGGATAGGCATAAGCGAGGAACAGCAGTCGCGGCTTTTTAACTCCTTTCAGCAGGCGGACAGCAGCACATCCCGCAATTTCGGCGGGACAGGGCTCGGGCTGGCCATATCGAAACGAATTGTAGAGCTGATGGGCGGCAATATATGGATCGAATCGGAGCTCGGGCATGGCTCTTCGTTCTTCTTCACGATACAGGTCGCCCGGGGCAAGGCGGATCGCCCCAGCCTGCTCGCCCCTGGCGTGAACTGGGAGAATATCCGCTTGCTGGCTGTGGATGACGATCCGGAGATTCTGGAATTTTTCAAGGAGACGGCGCGCGGGTTCGGCGTCGAGTGCGACGCGGTTTCCAGCGGAGACGAAGCCGCCGCGAGGCTCGACCAGGGCGAATGTTACGACATCTTTTTTATAGATTGGAAGATGCCTGGCATGAACGGCATCGATCTTTCCAGAAAGATCAAGGAGCGGTGCAATAGCGACTCGGTCGTCACGATGATTTCCTCCGCTGAGTGGAGCGTGATCGCCGACGACGCGAGAGCGGCGGGAGTGAATAGGTTCCTGCCGAAACCGCTGTTCCCGTCCGACATTGCGGATTGCATAAACGAATGCCTCGGAGGCGGCAATTTGCGCGTGTCTGAAAACCCTTCGGGAGTGATGGATGTATTCGAGGGCTGTCATGTGCTTATGGCGGAGGATGTGGAAATCAACCGGGAGATAGTGATCGATCTTCTGGAGCCGACGAAACTGGAGATAGACTGCGCGGACAATGGCGCGGAGACCCTGCGGCTCTTTACGGAACGCCCGGAACGCTACGACATGATTTTTATGGATTTGCAGATGCCCGTGATGGATGGGCTGGAAGCGACGCGCCGCATAAGGGCGCTCGATGTCCCAAGGTCGAAGACCATCCCCATCATAGCCATGACTGCCAACGTATTCCGCGAGGATATAGAAAAATGCCTCGCGGCCGGTATGGACGACCATGTTGGCAAACCGCTCGATCTCGACGTGGTGCTGGAGAAACTCCGCAAGTACCTGCCGACCGGGGGATAAGGCACTCCATAGCGCGCGTCAGAAGACCGCCGTAATACGCCTGACCGTATCCGCCCGATTCATTTTCATGACTCCGCAAAATCACTGTTTCTTTCCTCGCGGCATTGTATAAAAGCTTGTAACAACGCAATTCGTAGGCTATACTTAAATTGCAATAAACACATACATAGTCAACGGCGAGGTGTTATACGGATGGAAAGAATACTCGTAGATGGAATGTGGCAGTTTAAGTTCGATATGCTTCAATCGGCCGCCCTTGGCGCCATTATGTATTATTTCGGCGTCTGGATGAGGTCGAGGATACCGGCGCTCGTCAAGTACTCCATTCCCGCCCCGGCTGTGGGCGGTCTCACAGTCGCGATCATAACCGCCATCCTCCAGGCTCGCGGCGTCGCCAGTTTCGCTTTCGACGGCACGCTTCAAACCGTCTTTATGATCTGCTTTTTCTGCACCGTGGGCATGAACGCCAGCTACAAGCTGGTTTTGAGGGGCGGCGTCATGGTCGTCGCCTTCTGGGGCGTGTCGACGCTCGTCTCCGTGCTGCAGAACGCCGTCGGCGTCCCGGTCGCCTCCGCTTTCGGCCTGAATCCCCTCATGGGGATAATCGGAGGATCCGTTCCCATGATAGGCGGTCTTGGCACCGCAGGCGCTTTCGGAGCGCTGTTCGAGGATGAATATGGAATCTCCGGCGCATTGAGCGCCGCCATAGCATGCGCAACGTTCGGCATGGTGGCCGGCTCCATCGTCGGCGGCCCCGTCGGCGAGATGATCATAAAAATACGCAATCTGGCGACTCCCAACAGTCATGTAGAGAATATCCCCTCCATCGACGTGAATGAGGACGCAGTGCTCGAGGAAGTCGGCGATTTCGCGCAGGGGAGAGCCAAGGAAAAAGAAGAGGAGGGCGAGCACAAGGTTTCCGGTCCTCATCTCATGAAGAACCTGTCGTGGATACTCGTCGCGGCCGGATTCGGCTCGGCTGTGAGCTATCACCTGAAGAAGGCCGGCGTCACGCTGCCTCCATACCTCGGCGCCATGATCGTAGCCATTCTCATACGCAACATCGGCGACAAAACCGAGCTGTTCGCTATCGACTCCAAAAGCGTCGGGATGATAGGGGACATAGCTCTCGAACTCTTTATCACAATGGCCATAAATTCGCTGCAATTAGGACAGCTCGCGAATTTGGCCCTGCCTCTCGTCATCATGATGACGGCGCAGGTCATTCTGATCGTCCTTATCGCGTACTTTCTCGTCTTTTTGCCTTTTGGGAAAAACTACGATTCCACGGTCATGGCGAGCGGGCTCATCGGGTTCGGCCTCGGCGCCACCCCGAACGCGCTCGTCTGTATGCAGGCGATCACGAACAAATACGGCCCGTCCGAAAAGGCTTTTTTTGTGGTACCCATCGTCGGCGCGTTTCTGGCTGATATCTCAAACGCCACAGTTATCGCCGCGATTACAGGATTTTTAAGGTAGGGTGAGGGCTATGCGTAAACGTTTCGTCGCTTTCGGCGTGTTAGTCATCGCGTTTCTTATAGGATACAAAATTTTTGCCCCAAACGAGCGTCCCCAGAGGATCAGGATAGCTACCGGAGGCGAGTCTGGCGTCTACTACGCTTACGGAAACGCGCTGGCCGATATATTGGAGCGCCGGATGAACATACCGGTCGTCACTATTCAAAGCGGCGGATCGGTCGACAATATCCGAATACTGCGAAGCGGCAGGGCCGACATAGCGTTCGCGCAGAACGATATCATGGCGTACGCCCACGAGGGGATCAATATCTTTTCGACGGAGGGCGGGTTCAAGGATTTTTCCGCAGCCGTGTGCCTTTACCCCGAAGCGTGTCAGATCGTGGCGAGGCGTGACATCGCCGGTATTCCCGATCTCAAGGGACGGCGGGTATCGTTGGGAGACGAGGGGAGTGGGACGGAGCTCAACGCGCTTCAGATACTCGGCGCGTACGGAATATCGTATGCCGACGTCGACGTCGACCATCTGAGCTTCGGCGCCTCGGTGACGGCGTTTCGGGAGGGCAAAATAGACGCGTTCTTCTGCACTGCCGGCGTTCCCACTCCGGCGATAAGCGAGCTCTCCGCGGACGGCGAGGTTCGCCTTTTAAATATAGGAGACGCCCACGCAAGAACCCTCATACGCCAATATCCATACTATTCGCGGCAAATAATCCCAAGCGGCGTTTATCCCGGCATGGATGAAGAGGCGGAGACTGTCGCGGTGAAAGCCTCCCTGGCCGTCAGCGACAAACTCAGCCCTCAGGTTGTTGCCGATTTATTGAAAATACTTTTTGAATCCCGCGCCGAGATAGCCAAAATCAGCGCGGAGGCTGCTCTCCTGAACGACAAATCGGCCCTGGACGGTATGTCTATACCGATGCACCCGGGCGCAGAAAAATACTTCTTCGACAGGTGATAGCTCAACTAATTTAACCCTCGGCGCCGACCGGCATATCACGCTTGCCATCGCATGGTCATTACTTTTTGACACTAAAGAAGGACTATGGTAATATACCCCTATAATCCATATTAAAATGCTATGTATTATATGAAAGGGGGTATTTATAGATGCTGATAATTTATGGATCGCGAAGGCTGGGCCGCAGTACGGTTCGATGTAGATTCCGCCGGGATTACGCCTGTAACAATTGACGCCTGGCGCCCCGAATCGCGGGGGCTTTGAGAGGATACATCATAGAGGAGGAAAAATTATGAGTTGTACGAACATGAGTTTCCGCAAGATCATATACGTTGGACTGCTGTTGTCGATATTTGCACTCGCGTTGCCCGGCAATAGGGCTGAGGCCGTCGTCGAGTTCAAATATCCGGAGTGGGTTTATTACGACCTCATCTATCTGGCGGACGACCTCGGCTACTTCAAGGACGCCGGGATACGCCCAAAGTACGTCGGAGAGATAGCCGCCGGTCAGATGATTCCATCGGTGGCGAACGGCAACCTCGATGTCGCTAACAGGCATACCCCCCTCGTCATCGCAGCGATAGCGAGCGGCGCCGACATCACAATCTTCGCGGCCGGCAGCAAATCGACCGAAAAAAATCCCCACATGAAGTATTTCGTCCGGGCCGATTCAAAGATCGCGTCAATAAAGGATTTCGAGGGCAAAACTCTCGGCATAAACAGTTTCGGAGCGTGTTCCGAGTACGTTACGAAGAAATATCTTCAGGACAACGGGCTCGATTCGTCGACGATCAAGATGACGACCGCGCCGGACAGCCAGCAGGAAGTTCCGCTGCTGCGCGGGGACACGGACATCGCCATTATTCACCCGTTGTCGTCGGGACGCGCCAGCGCCAACACAAAGGAGTTCAAGCTGCTTTTCAGCGACTACAACATAGACGGCGGGCTGAGCGGCATGTGCCCTTACAGCATCAACGGCGAGTTCCTCCGCAAGAATCCTGAGGCCGTGGCGGAGCTTACGGATATTCTCTCCCGTGCCGCGCGGTGGAACAACGAGCACCCCGAGGAAGCCCGCGCCCTCATGGCGAAGCGATTCGGCTTCAAGATCGAGGAGGCCGAGATGTTCGAGTTCTATCCGGATCAGATTGTGCCGACCCCGGAGATTCAATATTGGCTCGACAGGCTGACTGCGGAGAACAAACTGACCGAGGGGCAGGTCGCTTTGGCCCAGGTCTTTACCAACGACTACAATCCGGCAAACAAGAAGTAGATCTTAATGAAGATAAAAGTCCAGGCACGGCGGCTCTGCCGGGAGTTCAACGTAAAGAATGATCGCGGAGGGAAGGACACTCTTTCGGTGCTCGACAGCTTCGACCTCGATATACTGGAGGGAGAGTTTTTCTCCATCCTTGGGCCGAGCGGCTGCGGGAAGTCGACCTTCCTCAACATACTCGCCGGGCTGGACGATTTCGACCGAGGGGAAATTTTGGTCGATCAGGAACCGCTCAAAAAACGCAGTTTCGACCGGGGCATGGTTTTTCAGAGCTATGCCCTGCTGCCCTGGCGGACCGTGCTCGAAAATTTGGAGGTCGGCCTCGAAATACGCAATATAAATAGAAGAGGACGGAGGGAGATAGCCCGTCACTATCTGGAGATGGTAGGCCTCTCCAATTTCGCGAATCAATACCCCCATCAGCTCTCAGGCGGGATGCGGCAGAGGGTAGCCATAGCGAGGGTGCTGGCGTATCGTCCGAACCTGCTTTTGATGGACGAGCCCTTCGCGGCTCTCGACGCCCAGACGAGGGAACTGATGCAGATCGAGCTGCTGCGAATATGGGAGGCGGACAAAAAGACGATCATCTTCGTCACCCACAGCATCGACGAGGCTATCCTCTTGTCGGACCGGGTCGCGATAATGACGGCCCGAACCGGCCGCATCAAGGAGATCATAGACATAGACATACCCCGCCCGAGAACTGAGGAAATTCGCGGCTCCATCGATTTCGCCAGGATAAGGCAGAACGCCTGGGGGCTCCTCAAGGAAGAGGTTCAAAAGGTGAACGCTTTGCTGCCCGGCGGGCTGATGACGGCATGAATTTCCTCAGGGCATCGGCGGCCAACTTAAACGATATTTTTACCCGGGGCATGGGCCTGTTTCTGTTTTTGATCCTGTGGGAGGCCGCGCCGAGGCTCGGATGGGTGCGCCAAACCTTTATGAGCCCTCCGTCCGCCGTCTTTCGGGCCATCTATCTCCTCGCTTATCGCGGAGAGCTGTTTCGTCATTTCGCCATAAGCCTCCAGAGGATCATGCTCGGCCTCCTGCTGTCGGTGGCGGTCGGCGTCGTCTTCGGCCTTTTCATAGGATATTTCAGGGGCGTGGAACGTCGTCTCGATCTCCTTTTTCAGGCATTCCGCCAGATGTCGGCGTTCGCCCTCTTTCCCGTCTTCATCCTCCTTTTCGGCCTGAGCGAGCTCTCCAAGACGATCATAATATTCTGGGCGTCGCTCTGGCCGGTTCTGCTCAACACGAGCAACGGAGTGAAGAATGTCGACAAGGTGTTGATACAGTCCGCGAAGTCGATGGGGGCCTCCCGCGCGTTTATTTTCCGTCGGATCATCCTGCCCGCCGCCGCCCCTGAGATATTCACCGGCGTCCGTCTCGGGGGCGGTTGCTGCGTCATGGCTGTGGTCGCGGCCGAGATGATCGGGGCGAACTCCGGATTGGGATATCTTGTCCTCTACTCGCAGGAGACCTTCAATATCCCCGAAATGTACGCCGGCATCATCTGCCTCGCCATCCTCGGCCTGGGCCTCAACTACGCCCTATATTCGATGGAGCTCTTTTTCACGTCCTGGAAACAGGAGATCAGGATAGGGGAGTAATAAGGCCGGCGGCTTCCTCGCAAAGACGCGCGTAATGCCGTCTTTGCGGGACAATCTTGCGCAACTGGTACGATCCCCTCACTTTTTCGATATTGCGGATATAATAAATTATGATTATCAAGTTGTCTGTAGGATAGATATGTATCTTGTCTATCCGTGAACTTGATACTCATATAATAAATTATAGCGAAGATGGAATTTATGCTTGATAATGGTAAATACAACGCTTTATAATAAACATGACGAGAAAACGAAAATTCGGCGGATTAGCCGGGGATAGAGAGTGATAACAGCCTGAATGTTCAATAAAATTGAAGTCTCGATTATGAGGGCTTTTTTCTGGCCGGTGGCGAACCTCGTCTACTGGGGGCTCATATTTTTTTCGTGGTGGGACACGCGTTATCGGGTGTTCATCGGCTCTTCTATTCTCAGGCATCTTTCGGAGCGCAGAGGTTTCGCCTATATCATGGAACATATGGGAGAGATCGAGAGCCACACCCATATAGTCCTGGCGAAGAGCGAAGTGCTGCCGAACGAATTTCTCATGATACCGCTCGTCATGGCGGTCGTCCTCTTTATCGCTCCGTTCGTCGTGCGGCGCGACTACAGGGAGCCGGTGACCGGAGTCATCGTGCTGCCGGCCATGACTCTGCTCTGCTACCTGTTCGCCTCGATAATGAACATCATAGTGGTCGCCGCCATGAGCGCCGGAATTTATTTTCTGCTCTTAAAGACGCCGGGGCCGGATATATTCATGTTCATGGTGCATCCGCTCTATCTGATATTCCCTATATTCAAAAGCGTGCCGGGTTTTTTGTCGCAGTGCGTTTATCTCGCGTATATAGCGTCCATACTCATAACGCCTTCGAGCAGGGCGGCGGGCCGCGAAGAGGAGGGCCTGGACGACGACGAATACTACGACGACCCTGACTATCCCGACGCCGATGACGACTGGGACAAATCGGCCTGCCTCATGGAGATGGACAGGCTGACGCGAATTTTGAACTCGAAATTCGACACGCCCTCGTTTATCGATACGGTGCGGACGGACGTGGCGGAATACATAAACCGGCGCGCTCAGATAAGAAACGACGTAAAGCTCGGCATGGCGCACTACAAGATCGTCCTCACCGAGACGAAAAACAGCATGCGCCGCGTGCTGGACGCGGACCCGAAGTCATCGCGCGCCGCCGAAGCCTATGGATTCATCATAGACGAGATGGAGCGGATGGAGTATGTGACGCCCGAGGACTCACGCACCATGAAGGCTCTGTTTCTGCCGGGCGAAGCCCCCAGACACGCCATGGAATCCACGAAACTCACTCAAGAGCCGGAACCGCTTGGGCACACCGAACCAATCGGATCACCAGAATCCGACAAAGCGTCTCAAGCGCCCGAACACGCCGCCGAAAGCGCGGGCAAAGTGCCCAGCGAGGGCTCTCCGCCCCAATATACTCCGCCAATGTACAACGCCGAGCAGATAATCAACGCCATAATCGGCTTTGCGGCGGCGCGGAAAACCGGGCAGGACACGGAGCAAAAAACGACGCCGGAAATGGAACAAAAAACCGATCCCGAACCGACGCCCACAACCGAGCCCGAACAGGCCTCTGAACCCGAGCGCAAAATTGAACCGGAGGCCGGCCCTGACCGGTAAAAGGAAGGGTTCTTTATTGATACAAATATTCTCGTGGATAATGAGAAGCAGTCTATTATTCCTTGACATACGAATTGCCTTGGTTTATATTTTCCCTAGTGATTAAATATGTACATGCGTTGGGCGAGGGTATATCCCTTGAACAACAAAGTCTGTGGCTCCTTCGGGAGTCACAGTTATTTTTAGGGAGTACAGTGATATGTATATCTGTTATGTCGATGAAAGCGGCGATGCCGGGACATTTGATATTTGCGACGTTAATTTGAATCCGCTCTTTGTGATAACAGGTCTGATTATCAACCATGCCAGCCTTGTTAAATTGACTCATGATTTCCTTAAAATTAAGTCGCGGTTTTTCCCGAAAAGATTTGCTCCGCCAATGTTTCCATTAGATGGAATTAAGGAAGAGATAAAAGGAAATATTTTAAGAAAGCACCTGCGAGGAAGAGACAAAAGAAGTTATCAACAGTCTATAGGCTATATTGACGCCTGTATCCGTTTGCTAAAAGAAAATGATGTCAAACTGCTTGGGAAAGCGCTCGTTAAAGCGCTGGGGAAGAAAAACAGTGACGAGGCATTTTATGGTCGCGGCATGATGCATATATACCAACATTTCAACTCATTTCTTGAGTTAAAGCAGGAACTCGGGTTTGTTATTGCCGATGGACGGCGACCCTCACAAAATGAAAAAACTACCCACGTTATTTTTACACAGCTACATAAGTCAAGCGGCAACTCATACCAGAGAATTGTAGAAATACCTGTGTATGGGCAGTCAAATAATTTCGCAATGTTACAAATGGCTGATATGATCTGTTCAGCTGTTGTTTTCCCAATGCTAATGGACGTTTACGGTAATTATTTGAGCGAAAGCGGAAATAAACATATTTCACCACAGTATTCATCGGTTAGAAGCAGGTATAAGCCGGATGTAAAAAATATGCAATATAGGTATCAAGATTCTTTGGGTGTATGGCGCGGTGGTCTTATGATATCTGATGGTACGGGCATGAATAGAAATACCTCAATGCTTTTTAAGTGATTTTGACCAATCAACCATTTTGTTTATCTTTACGTTTCCGCCTGTCCCGAAGAATTAGTGACTCCTCGCAAAGACTTGGATTTACAGGATCCGATGCCGTCATTGCGGGGAGGATGAATTTTCCAACGCGGCAACGCTGTGCCGTCTTGCTGGTATTAGGCTTAACCCAGCCGGGACAATTCGTCCGCTTTCGCGCTCAGTTCGCGCTCCAGCCGTCCGCGTTCTTCATCGTTCCGCGCCTGCGGCCTTGCGCGACGCGATCTCGGCCATCCTCATGTTTATCATCGAAATGACGAGCTCGCGGTCCGTTTCACCGGCGGCGCTTTGTCCCGCCGACAGGGCGTGTTCCATATAATCGTCCAGCGTTCCCTCGTATGTCCTGACTTTTTTATATCCGGCAGGTCTGCCGGACGCTCGCGGCGCTCGAGCATCCGCGCCCTTTTTTTGATGGCGCGGGCCCCGGCGCTCACGGCGGCCTGCGCGGATTTTCCCTTGCCGGGGTTTACGCGGGCCTCGCTCGCTCCCATGCGGCTTTGGGCGCGGAGCGGTTTGCCGGAGCGGTCGTTTATCTTTCTCGCCGCGTCCTCGAGCCGATGCTTCTCGCGCCTGTACTCGTCGTATTTGAACGCGGCGAAGTCGCGCTCCCGGGTCTTCTGCTCCATCCAGGCGGAGTAGTTGCCGGGAAATATTCTGACCCGGCTGTCCTCTATCTCCCATATTTCGCCGCACAGCTCGTCCAGCAGAGTCCTGTCGTGCGAGACCAGTATCATTGCGCCGGTAAACGACATCAGCTCTCGCGACAGAGCCTCTATGCCCTCAATGTCGAGGTTTGTCGTGGGCTCGTCCGCGAACAATACATCGGGCGACGACGCGAGCGCCGCCGTTATGGCATTGCGCGTCAGTTCTCCTCCGCTCGGGCGGCGCGACATCTCCATATGGCTGAAAATGCCGCCGCGTCGCGGCATTCCGGGAGCGGCCAGATTCTCCAGCCTGTTGTCTTGATGGATGACCGCGCTCGCGCCGTTGATGGCGATGACGCCGTCGTCCGGTTCCGACTCGCGAGACAGGACGGAGAGCAGAGTGCTCTTTCCCGCGCCGTTTCTGCCGACGAGACCGATTTTCTCTCCCCTGTGAAGTTCGAGCGATTCTATGTCCAGTATCACCCTGTCGCCGAATGATTTTTTTATATTCGAAGCTCTCAGCAGATATATAATAAGGTTTTCACTCTCCGGAGACGTCGCCCGACAGTTTATCCGTCGAAGCGGGGGAGGTCGATTGAGACTGCACCACCCTCGAATTGGCCGGAATATCGCTCGTTATCCAGACGTTGCCTCCAATGATCGAGTCGGAACCTATTGTGACGCGTCCGAGTATTGTGGCGCCGGCGTAGACCGTTATGCGGTCCTCGAGAACCGGATGCCTCGGAAGACCCTTTATCGGATTTCCGTCAGCGTCCTTGGGGAATGACAGCGCGCCGAGCGTCACGCCCTGATAGAGCCTGCACCGGTTTCCTATGATCGTAGTCTCCCCGATGACGACGCCCGTCCCGTGGTCTATGAAAAACTCCTCGCCTATCGCGGCGCCGGGGTGAATGTCTATTCCGCTGCGCGAGTGGGCCATCTCGCTTATTATCCTCGGTATCACCGGAACGGAGAGTTTATAGAGCTCGTGCGCAACCCTGTGGTTAGTCATTATGTGGATCGACGGGTAGCAGAATATCGTCTCCGATTTGTTCTTGGCCGCTGGATCGCCCTCGTAGGCCGCCAGCACGTCGCTGTCGAGCAGATCGCTTATATCGGGTATGCGATTTAAAAAGTCGTTCGTCATATCGAGCGCCATATCGCCGCACTTCGAGCAGATGTCGTCCGGGTCGCCGTTCTCCTCGTAGGATGAGAAACAAATTCCGAGGCGTATCTGTTCGGAGAGGAGCCGGAATATGTGGTCGAGATCGGAGACGAGACGATGCCTCGTCGATTCGTGCCCCAGCCCGCCGACTCCGAAAAATCCCGGGAAAAACACCGAGCGCAGAAGTTCCATGAATGTCGCCAGCTCCGAAAGCGACGGCATCTCGGTCGACGGCAGGGGAATGTTGCGTTCTTCGTTCACGTTGAAAATTTTCCCGACGATGGCCTCTATATCGGGATAGAATTTTTTCTCTCTTTTGACATCTTCCGGCGAATTATTCAACATCGCTCCTCCTGATCAGTAGAGCGGCTCGTAGGTCATCTTCGAAAAATCGATCCTTTGAGCGTCCCTGCACGGTTTCCATTTGCCGTTGAGATGGTTGTTCGATATATCGGCATATCCTCCCGCCGCTATCTCCCTGAGCCCGAAAATGGAATATCCCAGGCTGTTGCCTTTTGTGTCGTAAAACGTCAGTTTCAGCGATACCTTGACGTCGTTGCCGGATGTGTTCGTCAGTTTGACGCTCACTCCGTTCTTTGTGACCGACATCCCGCTGTATTCTATGTCGGCGCCGTAAATCACGCCCTCGGCCGGCCATGCGGACGCCGCGCGCGCGATTATAAACGCAAACGAAACGATCAATATCGCCATGAAGATTTTCTTCAAATATCTCGCCTCCCATATCATCGTTTTGACGATTATACAACAATATCGCCAAACGACTATGCTCAATTGCCGTTTATCGCCCAGAGCGCCCTGATATAGCCATGAGATTTTGACCTCATTTTGAGGTTTATAACCCTTTAATTTCTCCAATCTCTGTGTTATGCTTTTTAAATAATCATCAAACATAATCCTCTTCGAGAGGTGGTTACGCGAAAATGTCCGATGGCTCAAATACCGGAGAAAGCGCTCAGGGATGGGAGTTTTCGGGAGAGATAACCATAATCTCTCCAAACGGATTTCACGCGCGTCCCGCTGCCATATTGGTCAAAACCGCGAAAAAATTTACGTCGGATATAAAGCTCGTCAAGGGCGACAGAAGGGTGAACGCGAAAAGTCTCGTCGCCGTTATGGGTTTTGCCCTGGAGCAGGGAGATTCGGTCGCGCTGGAAGCATCCGGAGCCGACGCGGCAGAGGCAATCAAAGCCCTCATCCCAATCATCGCCGGCGACATGGAAAACGGAGCGCCCTCAGTTGCGCAAACGGCTAAACCGGCGGAATCCGCCAAGGTTCCCGCCGCAAAAAAAGAGACCCGAACGCGGAACGAGGCGGACAGATCGTTGTTTCGGGGGATAACAGCCTCGCCAGGCATAGCGACCGGAATTGTCAAGCACATAACTCGCGGCGACATAGCGGTGAGCGAGCGGCCTGCGGCTTCTCCCGAGGAGGAGGCGGCGGATTTCAGGCGCGCGGTCGACGAGGCGAAGTCCGAACTCGCTTCGATAGAGAAACAGACGGAGACCGCTATCGACGCGGGGCACGCCGCGATATTCGGCGCGCACATAGAGATGCTCGACGATCCGGAACTCACCGGAGCGGCTTTGGGGATGATCGCCACCGGCAAGAGCGCCGCTTTTGCGTGGAAGAGCGCCTACAAGGCTCAGGCCGAGCGTTTTTCCGGTCTATCCAACGAACTTTTCGCCGCGCGCGCGGCCGATCTGAACGATGTGGGCAGAAGGGTGCTCATGATACTGACCGGCACGCAGGAAGAGATTGCATACACGCAAAACTGCGTACTGGTGGCCGAAGATCTGACCCCGTCCGACACGGCGACGCTCGACAAACGCGTGCTCGGGTTCTGCACGGTGAAGGGCGGCCCGACGAGCCATATAGCGATACTTGCCCGCTCGCTCGATCTTCCGGCTCTCGTGGGCATAGACCATGCCGCGCTCGGGATAAAAGACGGCATGGCCGTGATATTGAACGCCGACGAGGGAACACTGCGCATAAATCCTGATCCGGCGGAGGTCGAGCGGGTTCGCGGGAATCAGGAGGAAAAATCCGCGCGCAGGGCGCGCGATCTGGAACATACCATGGAACCGGCCGTCACGAAGGATGGCGTCACCTTGGAGGTCGCCGCCAACATAGGAGGGACATCCGACGCGTCACAGGCGGCGTCGCTCGGGTGCGACGGCGTTGGCCTGCTGCGCTCGGAATTTCTGTTTCTTGGCAGGGCGACCGCCCCGAGCGAGGATGAGCTGGCCGACATATATATAAAGATAGCTAAAACCATAGGACGCGACAAGCCCCTCGTCGTTCGCACCATGGATATAGGGGGAGACAAGCCGATCCCCTATATAACGCAGGACGCCGAGGAAAACCCTTTTTTGGGCGTGCGCGGCCTTCGCCTGTCGCTGGAGCACAGGGATATGTTCGAGACCCAGCTCCGCGCTATATTGAGGGCCTCGGAATATTGCGGGCTTCATATCATGTTCCCGATGGTGAGCACGATGGAGGAGTTCCGCGAGGCGTCTTCGATCGTCCGCCGCGTAGCCGGGGATATGGGCGTCAGTGACGTGAAGATCGGCCTGATGATAGAAGTTCCATCGGCGGCTATACTGGCCCGTCATTTTGCCGAAGAGGCGGATTTTTTGTCGCTTGGCACAAACGATCTTACCCAGTATACTATGGCGGCCGACAGAGGAAACCCAAAGTTGTCGCGCATTGCCGACGGTTTGAATCCGGCAGTGCTCGCGATGATAAAGAGCGCAGTGGACGGAGCGCGAGGAAAGAACTGCTGGGTCGGGGTATGCGGCGGAATAGCGGGCGATCCGGCGGCCATCCCGGTTCTCATCGGCATAGGCGTCGACGAGCTGAGCGTGAGCGTACCGGCGATTCCTCAGGTCAAAGCCCGCGTGCGCGAGCTGTCAAAAGCGGAGTGCGAGCGCATAGCCGCCCACGTTCTGAGTTTGGGCAGCGCTTCCGAAGCGCGCGATTACCTGGGGAAAAATACCGGCGTTAAGCAGCTCGATAAGGAAAGGCAGTGAGATTAATTTGGACGAAAACAAGGTAAGGGAAGCGGAGATAGAGCCTGGGCGGGAATCCGGAATAGATTTCGAAGAACTGATGAGGAGGTACGACACCGAGGCGCGTTTCCGGACGCCTCCCGGCTGGCAGCTCAAATTTCTGATAGCGGTCGCGGTCGCCATGTCATGTTTTCACTTCTACACAGCCGGTTTTGGATTGCTTGCCGCCCAGAAACAGGGAGCGGTGCATCTGGCGTTTGCGCTTTTTCTCGTCTTTTTGCTCTATCCGATCAAGTCAACCATGCCGAAGAACGCCAACATACCGATATATGACATAATTCTGGCCGTGCTCTCGACAGTTCCCCTGTATTATCTCGTGACGCAGCTCGACACCATCGCCATGACGAGGTCGGGGCTTCCGACGACGATGGATCTCGCCATGGGCTTTATGCTCATTGTATTTCTGCTCGAGGCTACGAGGCGAATATCGAACCCGGTTCTGCCTTGCCTTGCTATCGCGGCGCTCCTCTATTGTTATTTCGGGGGCAGCATCAGCATGGAGCTGTTCCATCACAGGGGATTCAACATCAAGCGCATACTCAATCACATGTACCTCGGCACCGAGGGCATATTCGGCACGCCGCTCGAAGTATCGTCAACGTTCGTATTCATGTTCATCCTGTTCGGCTCCGTTCTCGAGAAGACAGGCCTGGGAAGGTTCATCATTGACCTGTCGCTCGCGCTGGCCGGTTGGTCGACGGGAGGCCCGGCCAAGGTCGCGGTCGTCGCCTCCGGCCTCATGGGCACCATATCCGGCTCGTCGGTCGCCAATGTTTGCACGACGGGCATGTTCACGATACCGCTCATGAAGAGCGTTGGATACAGGCCGTATTTTGCGGGGGCAGTCGAGGCCGTAGCCTCGACCGGAGGGCAGATAATGCCGCCTGTGATGGGGGCCGGGGCTTTCATAATGGCTCAGATATTGGGCGTTGGTTATCTGGAAGTCGCTCTGGCGGCAGTGGTTCCAGCGCTGCTGTACTACTTTGCGGTCATCGTACAGGTTCATTTCGAGGCCAACAGGCTTGGGCTCAAGGGACTGACGAGAGACAAGCTGCCTCGATTGGGCAAACTTTTGAAGGAAAAAGGCTTTCTCCTTATTCCTCTCATAGCTATAATTTATCTGTTGGTGGCGGGATATACTCCGCTTATGTCGGCTTTCGGCGGTATTCTGGTCAGCCTGGCCCTGTCGTGGGCAAACTACATTTTCCGATGGGCGCTCACGCGTGCCGCGTTTCTGGATAAACCGATGGTGGATAAACTTCACATGGAAAACGTGGCTCGCGAATCGCTTCTCACCCCGAAGAGGATAATAGAAGCTTTCGACGCGGGAGCGAGGGGCGCTCTCGCGGTAGCCTGCGCGTGCGCTTGCGTGGGGATAGTGGTTGGCACAGGAACCCTGACCGGCCTCGCGCTCAATATCACGGGAGGTATAATAACTCTCTCCTCCGAACTCGCCAAGTCCTTTGTGTCCGCCACCGGCGGAGCGTTCAAATATGTCACCGGCGAATCCTTGCCTATTGATCAGATCATGCTGATATTTACCCTGTTCTTTACTATGTGCGCCTCAATTTTGCTCGGCACCGGCCTTCCCACGACGGCAAATTTCATAGTGACCAGCACCATGGCGGCCCCCGCGCTTAAAGAGCTCAATGTTCCGCCAATAGCCGCGTATATGTTCGTCTTCTACTTCGGCATAGCGGCGGACTTGACGCCGCCGGTCGCGCTTGCCGCATACGCTGGCGCGGGCATAGCCGGAGATGATCCGATGAAGACGGGATTTACCGCCTTTAAACTCGCTCTTGCGGGTTTTCTGGTGCCGTACATATACGTTTTCAGCCCGATACTGCTCTTCGTCGACGCCACTCCGCTTCCGATGATACAGGCTGTAGTGACGGCGCTCATCGGGGTGTTCCTGCTTGCCATGTGCACGATAGGTTTCTACAAGACGAAACTCATATGGCCCTTGAGACTGGTGGCTCTGATTGGAACGATCGGCCTTCTCCATCCCGGCACCACGACCGACATCATAGGGCTTGTCATTCTCATCGGCATCCATGTGATTCAGGCGATACTGGCGGAAAGACATAACCGAGGAGAAACTGGAAACCCCGCTTAGGACTCGTCCGCACCGGGGATTATCGTTTTAAAACCGGAAGGAGGTGTTGTCTGCCGGTTGAACTCAGGGTAACTACGGAAGCAATATTGATCTTGACAAAAAAGAGGTATTTAAAATAAGGAGGAGTATCTATTATGACCAAAAAATCCATAATCGCCGCAATTCTGATCTGCGCGTCCCTGATAGCCACCGCCGCGTTCGCGGCGCCCGTTTCCGTCTCGATAGCCACGGGCGGAACGTCCGGAACGTATTACCCGATCGGCGGGGCAATCGCGGCCGCCGTCAGCAAGAACCCCGACCTCAACGCCACAGCTGAGACCGGCAACGCGGCCGTCGCCAACACGAACCTCGTCGCCGAGGGCGAAATTGAAGTAGCTTTCTCGCAGGCCGACGTCACCGCGTGGGCGTACAACGGCGAGCTGATGTTCGAGGGCAGGCCGCTAAAGGGAATCCGCACGATAGCGGCTCTGTATCCCGAGACGTTGCAGCTCGTCGTCTCCAAGGAATCCGGTATAAAATCGCTCGCCGACCTCAAGGGCAAAAAAGTCGGAGTGGGCGCGCCCGGATCCGGCACCGAGGGCGACGTGCGTTCGATACTGGAGACGGCTGGGGTCAAATATGACGAAATGTCCGTCGAGTTCCTCGACTTTGGAGGCGTCAGCAGCCGCTTCAAGGACAATCAGATCGACGCCGGTTTCGTCGTCGGCGGAGTTCCCACGTCGGCGCTCATGGATCTCACGACCACAAAGGATGTAGCTCTTTTGTCGTTCGATAAGGATACGCTCGATAAGGTCATCGCGGCGAATCCGTTCTTCGTCGCCAATGTGATCCCGGCCGGCACATACCGCGGGATCGACACCGACACTACGACTCCTTCCGTCATGGCGCTTCTCATCACGAGCGAAAGTGTTCCCGAGGAGGTCATCTACAACTTCACGAAGGCTCTGTTCGACAACATCGCCGATGTCCAGGCTTCGCACGCGATGGCCCGCAACATCAAGCTCGAAACCGCAACGAACGGCCTCACCGCGCCTCTGCATCCCGGCGCCGCGAAGTTCTATAAGGAAGCCGGAATAACGGTAGACTAGTCCAAATCGTCAATAGACACTACAATATATCGCAGACCCTTCCTCACGGGCGGGGGTCTGCGATTTTTTATGACATTCAACGCGGAGGGGGATCTAATGGAAGTTATATCGATAAAAGACGTGCTGGACGCCAGAGACAGGATATCCGGCCATATTCACAGAACGCCTGTCGTCAGTTCCAGGGCGCTCAGCGCTATTACCGGGTTCGACGTCTTTTTCAAGGCTGAAAACCTTCAAAAGACGGGGTCTTTCAAGATAAGAGGGGCGTGCAACAGGATTTTTTCGCTATCGCGCGAAGAAGGTGAACGGGGGATAGTGACAGCCTCATCCGGCAATCACGGACAAGCCGTCGCTTACGCCGCGAAACTATGCGGATATAAAGCGACGGTCGTTATGCCGGAGGGAGGTTCTCCGGTGAAAGCCGCCTCGATAAAGGACTACGGCGCGGAGCTGATCTACCGCGGGACTAAATCAGACGAACGCATTGCGCTGGCGAAGCAGATGCAAGGCGAGAGAGGGATGACGTTCGTTCCTCCGTACGACGATCCGTTCGTTATGGCGGGCCAGGGAACCGCAGGGCTCGAGATAATCGAGGACATGGAGGACGTTGCGGCTGTTCTGGCGCCGACAGGGGGCTGCGGCCTCATCTCCGGAATAGCGACAGCGGTAAAGGAAACAAATCCCGGCATTTCGGTGTTTGGAGTGGAGCCGGAGGGCAGCAACAGCACCGGGATTTCATTCCGCGCCGGAGGAAGAACGGCGCTCGACCATCCTCTCACGGTCGCGGACGGCATAAGGACCACGATACCGGGCGAACTGACGTTTCCGGTCGTTCAAAAATATGTCGACGATATGCTGACTGTGACCGACGCGGAAGTAATCCGCGCTCAGCTCCTCATACTCGAGCGGTGCAAGCTGCTGGCCGAGCCGACCGGCGCCGTCGCGTTCGCCGCGCTCCTGTGCGGCGCTCTGCCAGGTCGCTTCAAAGGCAGGCGAGTCGTGTCGCTCATCAGTGGCGGCAACGTAGCTTTGCCCCAATTGGCGGACTATATAAACAAAAATTGTCTTTAGTGGCGTTTGTCCTGTATATAGCGATAGTTACGGCGGCCGCCGGCCCGTTTCAGAGGTCTCCACTGGCGGTGGAGCGAAAAAGATGGGACGCTCTGAGCTTCGCCGCGTGGATGTGCGCGCTCATTTCTGCGTTCGCGCTGCCGTGGAGCGGGGCGCCCCTGTCAGCTTATTTAGGAGTGGGGTCGTGGCTGTGGTTCCCCTCCGCCGCCGCGTCGTTGTCGCTTCTGAAGCCCGGCGACGGCTCCGGACGCGCGGAGCGCCGGCTGACCGCCATTCTGAACACGGCCGCCATTATGGCGGCGCTGTATCTTTTTATGCTCACGGTGGGCGTTCCCGGAGATATTCCGGGCATCGAGGGCCCGGGATCCATCACGAGCCTGGAGGGTATCGTGAATTGGCGGGTCATATGCGCGTTGACGCTGTTTTTCGTCTCATCCGTCCTGTCGTTTGCTCCCGCTCGCGGGACGGGACGAGCTTCGTCGCTGCTCTCTTTTTCCTACGCGTCGTTTTTATCGCTGATATTCGTTCCCCCCGCGCATATTTTCGCGCAGGGAACGGCGCCAGCCCGGGCGATAGTGTTGGATGTCGCGGCGTATTTTTGCGTCGCTGAAATCATTCACATACTCGTCCTGGGAACGACATGCCAGCTTATCTCAAACGTCCCGAAACGCCATATCGCCGCCGTGTGCGCCGCAATGACGGCGACCGGCGCGTACTTCTTATCGAGCAGCCTCGACGTCAGCTATTTTTTGAAGTAACATCAATTAGCATGTTATCATTAAGGTTGTGTCCATATCTATCCAATCATCACGCGTGTAACAGGGGACTTACTGGCATTTTTATATGTCGACCAATCCGGAGCATAATCCTGATTGGCTTCATTGCCCCATAAAGTCCAATTTTCACGCGTACCACGAGCAAATAGCTCCAAGAATGGGCCATTGCTGCATTGTTCAATAATATTAATCAATTCATCCGGTTTGCGAGAATGTTCCCTTTTTTGAGAACGAAACAAATTTACCTGAGTGCGACCGGGCGTCAATGTTCGCGCATTGTTGCCCCTGATTCCAAATAAAATAAGCTCCGTTACATTGCGAAAATAAAAACCAACGCCGCGTCCGTCCGGTTCGCCATCTTTGCGAATTTTTTCCCAAACTATATTGGTCTTGTATTGGAATCCCCATGATTTCATTACTCCCAACCCTTCAGGCAGTAAGGCGTTAGGAACCCAAAGGTACAAATGACAAGGATCATCCGCGATTACCGATACAGGTATCTTCTCTATTTCACAAAGTTCCATGGTTGAATATCTGTTCAAACGCTTATGTTCTGGCGCCATCTTTCCAGTTCTGTTTTGAAATTGCCACGGGGGATCAGCCAGTATCGTCTTAAACTTTCGACCATTGCAGAACGAGACTAAATCGTGTTCATAATGATAATTTTTATCATGCTCTGACATCGTCCACCTCCAAATCTGTTATAGCCGCCGGAGTGATGCCTATAACCAGCAAGGGACATCCACCATGGCGACCAGAACTGATACGAGGAAGCAACTTACCCATCCAAGTCGTACTCGCGCCGTATTTTTGTCTGATCCCAAGTTTTGTAAATATAGGATTCAGTTGTTCGCTCCGCGTTATTATAGCCCCACAAGATATAATATTACACTCGTAAAAAGTACGGAACGCATACAGGTCACGATCAAATGTCTGGTCTTTGCTATTCCATTCCATATCTATCGCCACACGATTTTTCACGTAATCAATGTTATGCCCATCTATAAAATCTTGGATTGTAAATTCTGTGATATTCGACGAATTTCTGTGATGGAGTTTAACGAGCAAATCGCCTGTAATTTTTACTTCCTGCCAATCAAGTGGATGCAAATAAGCCGAAAGTTTTTTAGGAATAGCTGATTCATTCCCACCACCAGCGATTATATCCGCAGTAGACAAGGAAAATACATCCAGTGCCGAAATAATCTCAGAATATTCCTCAGTATATGCGCTCGAAAGGATTTCGACCGCGTGATTAAAATTATACATCTCATACTTATCAAACAGTTTTTGAGGTATCTGCCTTTGCCAATGATTACTCATAATTAAATACCTTTCAATCCGCGTCTTGCAAATAATATGCAAAAGTATACAGGCTACCCAATCGCATTGCAATAACAAAATTATTATGTTATTCCTAGGGAAATTTCTGATACAAAGCGGGTATTCATGAAAATGAATACCCGCTAATGCATATATGACTTAAAAATTTTAAGTAGCTGATTTCATTGGCGGCTCTGATCCGTCGCCCACAGCCTTGTCGTAATCGTACTGAAGCGCGTCGAAACCCTCTTCCCCCGTGCTTACCCGTATGACGTTCTCCACGTCGTACACGAATATCTTGCCGTCTCCCGTCGAACCGGTGTGCAGCACCGATTTTGCCGCGTCTATCACATACCGCACAGGAACCTTGCAGACCACCGTCTCTACCCGCACCTGCGGCAGAAGCGTCATCTTCAGCTCCGCCCCGCGATAGAACTCCCTCTTGCTCCTCTGCGCGCCGCAGCCGGTCACGACCGTCACAGTGAGGCCGGTTATTCCTACGCCGTTCAGCGCTTCTTTCAACGCGTCCACCTTCTTGGGGTTCGTGTAAATCTCGACTTTGCTCATCTTGGGATGTTCCCCAAGCATGTTCTTGGCCGCGGCGAGCGGCGTAGTGTCTTCCGAGTGCGCGCTCCGCGGAGGGGACGTGAAACTTACGGGCGACGCGGAAAGGGGCATGAAGTCCGCGTAGCTGCTTATGAGGGCGTGCTCGCGAATATCGAGGCCCTCGAGCTCCTCGTCCCTGGTCACTCGCAGTCCGATCGTAGCCTTGAGGGCGTAGAACACTATGCCCATCGTAACGCAGGTCCAAACCGCGACTGCCGCCACCCCTATCATCTGTGTCGTGACCATAGCGGATCCTCCGCCATAGAAGAGGCCGCCATTCAGGGCAAAGAGACCGGTCATTATCGTTCCGGCGGCCCCGCAGAGGCCGTGTACGCCTATCGCGCCGACCGGGTCGTCTATCCTGAGCTTCTGATCGATGAACTCGATGCCGTAGACGAGGATGAACGCGCTGATAAGACCGATAAAGAACGCGCCGGCCGGGCTCACAGCGTCGCATCCGGCAGTTATCGCCACAAGTCCGCCGAGCGCTCCGTTCAGCGTCATCGATATGTCCGGTTTACCGTATCTGAGCCACGTGATGATCATCGTCACGGTTGTGGCTGTGGCGGCTGCTAAATTCGTGTTAAATATTATGGCGCTCATAGAAACCAAGATTTCGTCTCCTGTTGCGGAGACCGTGGAGCCGCCGTTGAAGCCGAACCACGCGAACCAGAGTATGAAGACCCCGAGAGCGCCGAGCGTCAGGCTGTGGCCCGGTATGGCCTGCACGCGCCCGTTTGCGTCATATTTCCCGATGCGGGGCCCCAGTATGGACGCTCCAACCATGGCCGCCAATCCGCCCACCATATGGACCGCCGTCGAACCAGCGAAGTCGTGGAACCCCCTCTGCGCAAGCCAGCCGCCGCCCCATATCCAGTGGCCCGATATCGGGTAGACGAGCAAACTGATTATCAAGCTGTACAAGCAGTAGGATATAAACTTTGTGCGCTCCGCCATCGCGCCGGAGACGATCGTGGCTGCCGTCGCGCAAAAAACCGTCTGGAAAATGAGAAAAGCGTATGTAGGAAACGTGGAGTCATAATTGCCCCGAACCAGGAAATCCACTTTGCCTATGATGCCGCTTATATCGGCGCCGAACATGATGCCGAATCCAAGCACCCAGAAAGCCACCGAACCGATGCAAAAATCCATCAGGTTCTTCATGATGATGTTGCCGGCGTTCTTTGCTCGGGTAAAACCGGTCTCCACCATAGCGAAGCCGGCCTGCATAAAGAAAACGAGTATTGCTCCCAATAGTACCCAAATCGTGTCAACCGATGAAAACATCCGCATTTCCCTCCTCGTCCTGAACCTTCGTTCAATGTTGGACATTTTACTCCAGAAAATATATTAGTCAAGTATTTAGGGAAAAATTATGCTTATGCGAGCATAAAATTATACATAAATAAATTAATTATGATGCTTATGCGTATCAATATGAATATTATGCGGATATTGGCCGTGAGCCCTTCTCCCGCCGGCAAGTATACAGTATATTTCAGTTCTCAATATTGCATGAAACTGTAGTTTTATGTTAGACTTCCAAAATAGTTTCTGAATTTTTGGAATTGCGTGACAAATCTTCATCAGGAAAGAAGTCGGTGAATTTGAAAAGAATTTATGATTATTCCGCGCCTGAAAAAATAGGTTTATACGATCCAAAATTCGAACATGACGCCTGCGGTATAGGGATGCTCGTCAATATCAAAGGACATCGTTCACATTCGCTCGTCAGCGACGCGCTCGAGGTTCTCATAAATCTCACTCACAGGGCCGGCGTCGCGGCGGATCCGGATACGGGCGACGGCGCCGGGATACTTCTCCAGATACCGCATCTATTCCTGAGGCGCGACTGTGCTTCGAGAGGAATAGACATACCGGACGAGGGGCGGTACGGACTGGCTATGATGTTCGCCTCCCCGGATCTCGCGCGCAGGGAGAAGACGCTCGGGATTTTCGGGAACATAGTCGCCTCCGAGGGGATGGAGATCATAGGCGTCCGAGACGTTCCGACGTATCCGAAAGCTGTCGGCAGGCCGGCCCGGGACGTCTGTCCGGCCATTCTTCAGGTCTTCATCAGACGCCCCGACGGGATGACGCGCGAGGACTTCGAGCGCAAGCTCTACATCCTCTCCAAACTGGCTGTGGCGGCCATACGAAACGTCAAGTACATGGGGTCGGACCCTTACTTTTATCTCGCGAGCATATCGTCCCGCACCGTCGTCTACAAGGGGATGCTCATTCCGAATCAGATGGACGCTTTTTACATAGACCTTCGCGACGAGGACGTGGAATCGGCGATAGCCCTCGTTCATTCGCGGTATTCTACAAACACGTTCCCGAGCTGGGAGAGGGCCCACCCTATACGGCACATAATACACAACGGCGAGATAAACACGATTCGCGGCAACGTAAACTGGATAAAAGCCCGCGAGTCGATACTGGAGTCAAAAAAGTACGGCGCTGATTACGCGAAGATACTGCCCATAATAAATGAGGACGGCAGCGACTCCGCCATGCTCGACGATTTTTTACAGTTTATGATAAACGCCGGTTACAGCCTGCCTCACGCTTTGATGATGGCGATACCGGAGCCGTGGGAGCATGATCCGCGGATGGACTCGGACCGGCGCGCGTTCTACGAATACTCCAGCTGCCTCATGGAACCATGGGACGGGCCGGCCGCCATAGCGTTCACCGACGGAGTCGTGGCCGGAGCGAGGCTCGACAGAAACGGGCTTCGTCCATCGCGTTATTTCGTCACAAGAGACGACATGGTGATACTTTCGAGCGAGGTCGGCGTGCTTCCCATACCTGACTCGCGGATAATCCGGAAAGACAGACTGAGGCCGGGCAGAATGCTCCTCATCGACACTAAGGAGGGGCGGATAATCGAGGACGACGAGATAAAATCCAAGGTCGCGTCCGAGGCCCCGTACAAAAAATGGGTATCGGAGAACATCATCGAGCTCGACGACCTGCCGCCAAAGCGCGGGGTTGGCACGAGATGGCGCGACATAATGAAGGAAAAGCGCGACGCGAACGCCCTCTCGCCATACGAACAGGCGTTGCTGAAGGATTTGATCGGGCTCGAGTCGCTTTTCACATTGACGGAGAACGCCGATTTCGAGCCGTGCGCGCTTCTCGAGGCGGAGAAGATATTCGGGTATACGTGGGAGGATCTCACCCTCACGCTGAAACCGATGGCGGAGAACGCGGAGCCGCCCATCTCGTCTATGGGCGCCGATATCCCCTTGGCCGTCCTCTCCGAGCGCCCACAGATGCTTTACAGCTACTTCAAGCAGATGTTCGCGCAGGTGACAAACCCTCCGCTCGACGCTCTGCGCGAGGCGAACGTCACGTCGTCGAGCGTGCAGTTCGGAAGCGAGGGCAACATGCTCGTCCCCGGTCCCAAGAACTGCCGCATGATACGCCACCACACGCCGGTCATATCGGACGAGGAGCTGCTGAAGCTCCGCAACATAAACGAACGCGGCTTCAAGTGCGTCACCCTGCCCATGCTCTTTAACAGCCGCTTGTCCTCGGGACTCAAAAAATCGCTCGATAACCTGTTTTTCGCGGCGGACGTCGCGGTCGCGAACGGATATAACCTCATAATCCTCTCCGACAGGGGAGCGGGCGAGAACAGGATACCGATACCGGCGCTGCTCGCGTCCGCCGGACTCCATCATCATCTCATCAGAAAAAAGACCCGCCCGCGCGTAAGCATCATCATAGAGAGCGGCGAGCCGAGAGAGGCGCACCACATGGCTTCCCTCATCGGCTACGGCGTCGACGCGGTAAACCCGTATCTGTCGTTTCGGATAATACGCGACATGGCGTCGCGAGGCGCCATAAAGCAGGATGAAGCGGCCGCTATCGCCAATTACATGACCTCCCTTACGAAGGGCATCGTGAAGGTCATCTCGAAGATGGGAATCTCGACGGTCCGAAGCTATCAGGGAGCTCAGATATTCGAGGCCTTGGGGGTCAGCGAGCAGGTAGTGAACGAATATTTCACGGGAACGACGACTCGAATCGGCGGAGTGACGCTCAAGGAGATAGAGGCCGAGAGCCGGGCGCGCCACGAGAACGCGTTCAACTCCATCAGAATAGGGGAGCCGCTGGACTCCGGCGGGAACATGAAGTGGCGGCATGACGGGGAGTATCATCTCTTCAACCCCGAGAGCGTCTACTATCTACAGCAGGCATGCCGGACCGGGGACTATGACCTGTTCAAGAAGTTCACTGCCCTTGTGACGAGCCGCTCCGACACGCTCAAAAACATCCGCGGCCTGCTCAATATAGTGACCCGCGGCAAACCGATCCCGCTGGACTCCGTGGAGCCTGTGGAGAATATCGTCCGTCGGTTTAAAACGGGCGCGATGTCCTACGGTTCGATAAGCCCGGAGGCACACGAGTGTATAGCTATCGCGATGAACCGTCTCCACGGCAAAAGCAACAGCGGCGAGGGCGGCGAGATATCGGAGAGATGGGCGGATCGTCCGGATGGGGACAACTCCTCGAGCGCCATAAAACAGGTGGCGTCCGCCCGTTTTGGCGTTACGATAGCCTACCTCAACAGCGCCGTAGAGATACAGATAAAGATGGCTCAGGGGGCAAAACCTGGCGAGGGAGGACATCTTCCTGGTTCCAAGGTATACCCGTGGATAGCCCGCGCGCGCAACTCGACGCCGGGCGTGGCGCTCATATCGCCGCCCCCTCACCATGATATATATTCGATCGAAGATCTGGCACAGCTCATACACGACCTGAAAAACGCGAACAGGCACGCCCGGATAAGCGTCAAGCTCGTCTCGGAGGCAGGCGTCGGCACGATAGCGGTCGGAGTGGCCAAGGGGCTCGCGGACGTGATCACGATAAGCGGCTACGACGGGGGAACAGGGGCAGCTCCGAGGGAGAGCATCAGGCACACGGGCCTTCCGTGGGAGCTCGGGCTTGCTGAAGCGCATCAGACGCTGATGCTGAACAATTTCAGAAATCGCGTCACGCTAGAGACCGACGGAAAGCTGCTTTCGGGGCGGGACATAGTGATCGCGGCGCTTCTGGGGTCCGAGGAATTCGCTTTCGCGTCGTCGGTGCTCGTGGCGCTCGGTTGCGACATGATGAGGGTCTGCAACCTCGACACCTGTCCGGTCGGCATAGCGACTCAGAACCCCGTTTTGCGGAAAAAATTCAGCGGCAAGCCGGAATACGTCGAAAATTTCATGCGATTTCTGGCGATGGAGGTTCGCGAGTGGATGGCTATGGTCGGGGCTCACACGTTTAACGAGCTCATCGGCCACGTCGAGCTGCTTCGAGTGAAATACAAAATAAACAACGAAAAAGCGCGCACTGTGGACCTTTCGAACCTTCTGTCGCAGCCGTCGTCCATTGAACGCAAGGAGGATCGTTATTTCCACTTCCCGCAGGAGCACATGCTCCAGCGCTCGCTCGACAGAAATACGCTCATACCCCTTTGCATCCCGAGGCTCGAGCGCGGGGAAAAAATATCGGCCAGATACGCCATCAACAACACGAACCGCACCGTCGGGGCGATGCTCTCCGGTGAAATCGCGAAGAGGTGGGGCATAGACGGGCTTCCCGACGACTCGGTGAAGTTGATTTTCGACGGAGCGGCCGGACAGAGCTTCGGGGCGTTTCTCTCGCGCGGCGTGACGCTGGAGCTTCACGGACAGGCGAACGACCACGTGGGCAAAGGACTCTCGGGCGGCAGGATAATTGTGCTCCCGACGGAGGGCTGGGTCCCGGAGGTGGGCGAGAATGTGATTATAGGAAATGTCGCTCTATACGGCGCCACGTCCGGCGAAGCCTACATAATGGGCGTGGCGGGAGAGCGTTTTTGCGTCCGCAACAGCGGGGCGTCCGCTGTCGTGGAAGGGGTGGGCAACCACGGCTGCGAGTACATGACGAGCGGCGTTGTCGTGATCCTCGGGCCTACGGGGAAGAATTTCGGCGCCGGCATGTCCGGCGGCGTGGCATATGTATACGACCCGGAAAACAAATTTGGGGACAACTGCAACCGGGATCTGGCGGACAGCCTGACAAAACTCGACAGGGAGGATGAGGAAACCTTGCGGAACATTATCAAATGTCATCGCGAGTACACGGGCAGCCCTGTGGCCGGCGCGATTCTCGGCGATTTCGAGACGAGTCTCGAATCGTTCGTCAAGGTTGTGCCGAAATCTTACCAGAAAGTTATGGCCTCCATGCGAAGCGCGCGTGAGAATGGCGTCCCGGAAGAGGACATCCCGCTTTATGCCTTCAATGATGTCAGAAACGGGCGCGCGGAGGAGAAAAAAGATTAAAGGGCGAAAATCATGAGAAGGAGTGCTGGATAATATGGGAAAACCGACGGGTTTTATGGAGTACGAGAGGGTCGATGTCGAATACAGGCCAGTAGGCGAACGCGTGTGCGACTATTCGGATTTCACGATGCCGGTGGACCGGGAGACGATAACCCGCCAGAGCGCGCGCTGCATGGACTGCGGCGTGTCGTTCTGCCATGCCGGGATCGTGGTTGAGGGAAACCCGATAGGCTGTCCGCTCGGCAATCTGATACCGGAGATAAACGACCTCGTTTATAACGGTGACATAGAGGGCGCGTACGACCGCATGTCGAGGACACATCCGTTTCCCGAGTTCACGTCGCGCGTATGTCCTGCTCTCTGCGAGGGATCATGCACCCTCGGCGAACACGAACTGCCGGTCACGATAAAAAACATCGAGCGGTATGTAATAGATTATATGATCGAAAACGGGCGGATACGCCCGAAGGTTCCGCTCGTTCGCACCGGCAGGAAGGTGGCTGTCGTCGGCTCAGGACCATCCGGGCTTGCCTGCGCCGATATGCTGAATCACCTCGGCAATGATGTGACGGTTTTCGAGCGCGCCGACAGGCCGGGCGGGCTTCTGATGTACGGCATACCGAATATGAAGCTCGAAAAGTCCGTCGTGGCGGACAGGATCAGGATGATGGCGGAGGAGAACGTCAAATTCGTCCTTGGCGCCGAGGTCGGCCTCGATATGCCGGTGATCCGCCTGATGAACGAATTCGACGCGATCGTGCTCTGCTGCGGGGCTACAAACGAACGGAGGCTCGACGTAAAGGGCAGCGACCTGAAAGGCGTCCATACGGCCATACAGTTTCTCTCCGCTTCGACGAGGCGCATACTCGGGCTCGCTACAAGGGATGAGAACCAGATAGACGCGCGGGGACGCAGCGTCGTCGTCGTCGGCGGAGGCGACACCGGCGCCGACTGCGTTGGAACGTCCATAAGGCAGAAGGCGGCGAGCGTCGTTCAGCTCGAGATAATGCCGGCATCTCCGGAGAATAGAGCCGGTTCCAATCCGTGGCCGCTCTGGCCGAGGGTTCTGCGAACGGAGTACGGCCAGTACGAATCGCTCGAGATCTTCGGGGAGGATCCGAGACGTTATCTCACCACGGTGAAGGAGATAAAAGGCGAGAAGGGGAGAGTCTCATCGGTAGTGACTGTGAACGTCGAGTGGGTCAGAGAAAACGGCATGTTGACGCCCAAACCCATAGAGGGAACGGAGAAAGAGCTTCCTGCCGATATGGTTGTGACAGCTATGGGTTTCACGGGGCCCGAACGAGCGCTGATAGATCAGTTTCAGATCGAAGTGGACGCCCGCGGCAACGTAGCCGCGAACGACGTCAACTACAAGAGCAGCCTGCTCACCGTGTTCGCGGCTGGCGATATGAGAAGAGGGCCTTCGCTCGTGGTGTGGGCCATATATGAGGGACGACACGCCGCGATCGAATGCGACAGGTATCTGAGCGAGGAGAAGAACGAGAAGATAGCCAGCCTGATTTGAGGGCGGCGATTATTCTAATTCTAAGTCAAACGCGCATCCCGCGCCGCTCATTCCAAGTCAGAGGGACATAATCCGCCTGTCGGCGTTGGGCGTTTCGTGAATCGTGTCGAAGCCGGTCGTCCCGGCGTCGCCCAAAGGCGTTACCGAGATTTCGATGGCGACTCTGTACGACGGATATTTTTCAAAAATGCTTATTTCGTCCCATGGGCCGAACTTCCACAGGTTGCGGCCGAATTTCTCCGTGCCGATCCTGTAATAAATTACGTCGTGAGAGAATCTGCCGCCCCTGTTTATCATCCACGGGGGCGATATGACGAGCACGGCGTGGGGAGGCGTCACGGAGGGCAGCCCTGCGTTGTGCGACTGCGTCCACTCCTCCCAGCCCCATATCCTGCCGCCGACGAATCTGTAGTCGTCCTTGACGGGCGTGAGCTGAAGCGAATGTATATAAGTCGCGACGAACGGATAGCCGTTCGGCGCCGGACAGGAAAATAGCGTCCTGCCGCGTCCCGTGACGGTGAAATAGTTCACTGGCATATACGACATGAATATCGCCCCGAGCGCCGCTATGAAAATTATCCGAAGAAGTATCGATCCCGGCCCGGGACCGAGGGCGTGTTTCATCCGTCATGACCTCCGCCGCGTTTGTACATCCGCGTTAGCATCGTGACTCCTATCGCGGCGCACACGGCCTCGGAGACGGTCGGCGAAAGCCATATCCCCGGAGCGCCGAAGATGCCGCTCATGGCGTAAAGCGAGGCCGCTATGACGAAAAGCCCCCTGCACGACGACAGTATTATCCCATATAACGGGCGCTCGACGGTCGAAAAAAATGTGGCGAGCACGATATTTATCCCTATCAGCGAAAACGAGGCCGCGTAGATTCGAAACGCCCTGACCGTATCCGAATGTATTTCCGGGTTCGCCTCGGCGTTTATGAAAATTGACGCGATGCCGGACGCGAAAATTTCCGATATGAGAAACCATGACATGCCGCAGGCCGTCGCGGTGATAAGCGCGAGACGCAGCACCCGGCGCGAAGTATCCATGTCGCGCTTTCCGTGACTGTAGCTCGTGATCGGCATCATCCCCTGAGATATCCCGCACATCGTCATGATGGCCAGAGTCGTGGCGTAGGCCGTCACAGTGTAGCTCGTGAGGCCTTCTTCCCCGATGATATCGAGCACGCGATGGTTGAAGAGGAATATCACGGCCCCAACTGAAAATTCGGTGACGGAATCCCCGAGTCCGAGCCGAAATCCCCTCAAAACGTATGACAGTTTGTACGTGAACGCCCTGAAATTGAGGCGTCTGCCCCGGAATTTGAGGTGCGCGCACAGCATGACGGCCGGCAGTGTCTGGGCAATTCCTGTGGCGTAAGCGGCGCCCTTTATGCCCCAGCCTAAGACGAGCACGAACAGGTAATCGAGGACAATATTAGTCGCGCCGGCGAGCGCCACCGATATGGCGGCAAGCCTCGGATGTCCGTCCACGCGCGACATGACCTCGAAGAAATACGTCATGACGAAAAACGGGGTGAAACACGCTATTATGCTCAGATATTCGGTAACGCCGGCATCGAGGCGCGGCGTCGCCCCAAGGAAGGCGGCGAGTTTGCCGGTAAACGCGAACGAGCAGACGGCGACCAGCAGGCTTGCGGCGAACAGCGATGTCATGCTCGTCATGAACGCGTCCGAGGCGTTATCGGTCTCTCCCCGGCCGAGATATATGGCCGTCACTGTGCTCGCTCCCACAGAGCAGAGCATGGAAAGCCCGAAGATGAAATTTATATAAGGCATTGCTATATTGACGGAGGCGAGAGCCATCGGCCCGACCCCGCGAGCCACGAAAAATCCGTCGGCCATCGTATAAAACGAGTAGAGCCACATGGACACGACCGACGGTATAGTGTACGCGAAAAATTTGCGTTTCATCGCCGAATATCACTCCCAGTTCCCGGGATCATTTTAATCGTTTTTACGAGAGAGATGTCAACAGTTTTAACTGCCGATAATAAATATAGTATTATAAAAGTCACGACGCGCGTCGTCCGGGAGTGATCGCTCGATGAAAATCGAAACTGTGCACAGATGTCCTTACTGCGGCTACATGTATCAGGTCGTGCTTGGACAAACCGCGTACTCCAATCTGTTTTCCGATCCGGGAGCCAGCGTGGCGGTACATTCGCTGATATACGTCTGCCCGCATATAGCGTGCGGAAAGACCGAGGTGGCGGTCGACGCCGGCTCGCCTCCCGCCTCGCAGAAAGGCAGGGCTGACGGAGACGGACATAAGGTGAAATACGAACTTCCGAATGTTTTTTTCTCCGCGCGCCTCTTGCCCTCCGAGGCGTGCGGCAAACAGGAGTTCAAGACGCCCGATGTCCCCGAGGCCATTTTTCGCGACTACGACGAAGCGTGCAGGCTGCTCAAAGCGAGCCCGTGCGCGTCGGCGACATACGCGCGCAGATGCCTTCAGGCGATGGTGAGGAAAAAATTCAAACTGAAGCCCGGCAAATTCCAGAACGAGATAAAGACGCTCTCTTCGATGAACGGCACGGTGCGCCAGGAGGTCATCGACGCGCTGGAGCGCGTGCGCAGAATGGGAAAATTTCGCGCGATGCCCGACGACGACGTCAAGGTGCTGGTCGACGTAAATTATGATGAGGCCAGACAGACGATAGACGTCATAGAGGCGCTGCTGTTCGACTGGTTCCTCGCTCCAGCGGAACGCGACAAACGGGTCGGCGCGCTGAAGGCCATTTTAGAGGGTAAAAACGCGTGACAAATTTCTGAGTATGATGATATAGTCGCGACAAGATGAAAGAACTGCTCGAGGTATTTTGTACATTTTTCAAAATAGGCGTGCTGACATTCGGCGGCGGATATACGATGCTTCCGATGTTGAATCGCGATATAGTGAAAAACCTGAATTGGGCCACCGAGGAGGAGGTAATCGACTATTACGCGATAAGCCAGAGCCTTCCGGGAATAGTGGCCGTCAACACCGCTATGCTCATCGGTTACAAAAAAAGAAATGTATCCGGCATGATAGCGGCGGCGTTAGGCGTCGTCTGTCCTTCGGTGATAATAATTCTCACCATAGCCCTTTTCATAAAGAACTTTCTTGGCATCGAGTCGGTGATGCACGCTTTCAACGGCATAAGGACCGCCGTAGCGGCCCTCATTGTGAACACCACGGTCGATATGGGCCGCAAATGTCTCATCGATCCGATATGCGTCGTCATCGGCATAGCCGCGCTGCTCGCGTTCACGTTCGTCGATATCTCTCCGATAATCCCGGTTGTCGGCGGCGCGGCAGCCGGCATCGCCGCCCGCGCGAGGGCCAAACGATGACTGTTTGCCTCGCTCTCGTTCTCGAATTCTTCAAGATAGGTCTTTTCTCTGTCGGCGGGGGATTGGCGACTCTTCCCTTCCTCTATCAGCTCGCCGACAACCACGACTGGTTCACGCGCGGGACGCTGATCGACATGATAGCCATATCCGAGTCCACGCCTGGCCCGATAGGGATAAACATGGCGACATACGCCGGCTTTTCGGCGGGCGGACCTGCCGGCGGCATAATCGCGACCGTCTCTCTCATCGCACCTTCCATAATAATTATGCTTGTAATAACCAGGATATTGGGCAAATTCAAGGAAAACAGATACGTCAAATCGGCGTTCTACGGCATACGCCCCGCCGTTACGGCCCTTATCGCGTCGGCCGCTCTGGGCATAATAAAAATAACTCTGCTTGACATGGGGGAGTACGGCCAGACCGGCAACAAGGCCGATATTTTCAATTACAAAGCTATAGCTCTTTTTGCGCTCACATACTGCCTGCTCAAAAAATTCAACAAACATCCGGTCTGCTATATCGGCGGCGCCGCCGCCGTCGGATGGCTGCTTGCGCTGTAAATTGGGATTATATATAAAGAATAATCAAGGAAGGAGTCGTGAAAATGAAAAAATATCCACATCTGTTCAGTCCGCGAAAAATTGGCCCTCTTATGTTCAAAAACCGCATGGCAACAGCGCCTATGAGTTGTTCCGACCTCAGCCCCGAGGGTTATCTTACGCCGGAAAACATAGCTTTTTACAAAAGAAAAGCGCGAGGCGGAGTTGCGTGCGTCACTTTGGGGGAGAGCCTTGTCGATTCCGTCCGCGGGAAAGCGCATGGCCGGATGCTGGCGCTCGACGACGTCGAAATATTGCCGTCCCTTATCGATTGTACGGACGCCATAAAACAGTTCAACGCGTTCTCGTCGATAGAGCTGATCCACGCGGGGGCCCGCGCGCGTCCCGAATACTGCGCATCCGGCCCGATAGGACCCAGCAGGACGATGGGCATCTATGGCGAAGAGGTTGCGGAAATGACCGAGGCCGACATAGAAGAGGCGGCTGAACAGTTCGGGAAAGCGGCTTTCATGGCAAAATGCGGCGGAGTTGATATGTGCATGGTTCATGGAGGACACGGCTGGCTTATTTCGCAATTCCTCTCTCCCGCCAATAACAAGCGGACGGATAAATACGGCGGCAGCATAGAGAACAGAATGAGATTTCCCCTTATGGTGATCGAAAACATTCGCAAGCGTTGCGGCCCTAATTTTCCGATCGAATTTCGCTTGAGCGGATCAGAGTTTTTCGAGGGTGGGCTAAAAGCCGAGGATAATGTGGAAATAGCGAAACTGCTCGACGGCAAAGTGGATATAATCCACGTGTCCTCCGGTTCTTTCCACGTGCCGAAGACATCGCTGCATATGTTCCCATCCGTATTCCTGCCGCATGGCAGCAACCTGCCGCTGGCGGAGGCCATTAAAAAAGTGGTCTCCACCACTGTCGCCACAGTCGGGGGTTTCTCCGATCCGGCATTGATGGAAGAGGCGTTGCGTGACGGCAAGACCGATCTCATATATATCGGTCGCGGCGTAGTGGCCGATCCGGATATTCCCGTAAAAACGAAAAACGGCAGGGAAGACGAAATAGTTCACTGTCTGCGCTGTAACGTCTGTCTCAGCCTGTCGTTCGTCCCGCATGTTCCGTTTGCGGTACGAGTCCTCCGCTGTTCGGTGAACCCGGTAGTCGGGCGCGAATTCGAGTCTCAGTTCGTCGAAAAACCTACCTCCGCGAAGCGGGTGCTTATAGCGGGAGGCGGCCCGGGCGGAATTCAGGCCGCGATAACCGCTTCGGAGCGCGGGCACGAAGTCATTCTATGCGAAAAGAGCGACAGGCTTGGAGGGGCTCTCAAACACGCGGATGGAGCGCCCTTCAAGGAGGACTTGAAAATATACCGCGATTCCATCATCGCGAGATTGGGACGCGGCGCGGTGAAAGTTCTGCTGAACACGGAAGTGACGCCCGAGCTTGCCGAGAGGCTTCATCCGGACGTAATCATAGCGTCTATAGGCGCCACTCCAATCATTCCGGCCATTCCAGGCGTGGATGGCAAAAATGTCGTGCTCGCGACTGACCTCTACAACCCGGATGTCAAAATAGGCAAGAAAGTGGTGGTTATCGGAGGAGGGCTCATCGGGTGTGAGGAAGGTCTCAACCTCGCGATGCGGGGACACGATGTCTCAATCATCGAGATGAGGGATTCGCTCGCCCCGGAAGCTTATTTTCTGCACCGACTGGCCGTGACCGAAGAATTGTCGAAGTATGCCCATGTGGAATTGGGGACGTCATGTAAAAAGATAACGGGGAGCGGAGTGGTCGTGAGCGATTCATCTTCATCCGAGAGGGTTATCGACGCTGACACTATAGTGATAGCTGTCGGTTTGAAGCCTCTGACGGATGAGGCATGGAAGCTCCGCGACTGCGCTCCGGATTTTATAACCATTGGCGACTGCGGGAAGATTGGATTGGTGCTGGAAGCGGTACGCGGCGGCTATGACGCCGGTATCAGCATATGACAAAGAGGGGCTGAGGGTATGTCTGAGATAACTTCGACCAAGGAACTAAAGCGAGTTCTCGGCAGAAAGGAGCTATTGTCCATAGCGATAGGGCAGACAATAGGAGCGGGGATTTTCGCGCTATTGGGCATCGGAATCGGCATGACAGGAAAATCGATAAATATTTCGATGCTGATAGCCGCCGTCTTCGTAATGCTGATGACGGTTCCAATGCTGTTTGTGAGCGGCACCATAAGGATGCGCGGGGGCATGTATACCCAGCTCGCTTTTTTGGTGCACGAAACCTGCTCCGGGTTCTTCGCGATAATACACATAATAGCGTGGTCGGCTCTCGCTCTCTATGCTATCAGTTTTGCCGATTATTGTTTCGCGCTTGTGCCGTCCATCAATAAAACGCTTGTTTCATTTATTGTGCTGACTGTATTCTATGTGACGAACCTGATGGGCATAGAAGGCGCGGCCAAGCTCCAAAATCTCATGATGCTGATAATGGCGGTGGCGCTCACCGTATTCGCCTGCTGGGGAATGCCGGAGCTGAGACCGGGGTATTTCAGCGGGCCTGATTTCGCCACAAACGGTATTGTCGGTATTTTCTCGGCGGGAGCTCTTATGACGTGGGCCGTTGGAGGGGCGAATGTCGTCATCCACCTTGGCGCGGAGGCAAAAAACCCGACAAAGGATATACCCGTTGTCATGATAGTCGCCACGATTATAATAGCGCTCTTTTACGCGGCTATGGCGACCGTCGCGGCCGGAGTTCTGCCTATCTCGGAAGTTGTGGGCAAACCTCTGACCCTTGTCGCGAGCCAGATATTGCCGCGCCCGCTCTATATATTTTTTGTTGTCGGCGGCGCGATGCTCGCTCTTACAACTACGCTGAACGCCGCTTTGGGATGGGTTACAAAGCCTATCCTGCAGGCGTGTGTCGACGGATGGCTTCCTCGTAAAATAGGAGCCATCAATCAGCGATTCAAGACGCCTCACATAATTCTCACACTGTTATACCTGGAAAGCCTGCTCCCGATATTCTTCAAATTCAACATGTCGTCCATCGCAAATATGGCCGTAGTGTTGAACAACGTGTTGTTCGTATTCGTCTGTTTCTCTGCTATACGTCTCGAAACAGTGGTTCCGGAATTATGGAACAAATCGAAATTTCACGTTTCCCACAATCAGCTTGTATTCTGGAGCGTAATCGGCGGAGTTGCCACTATCGCGCAAAACGTGCTGCTGGTCATGGATATGCCGAGGCACGAATTGATCGGTAATCTCATCGTAACGGTGTTCGCCGTCATCTATGCCTTGTGGCGTAAAAAAACGGGCAAGGTCAATATGGAAATCAGTTACGAAGCTTCATGAGGAATTAAAAAATCGGCGCCTCTTTTCACCGGGGGCGCCGATTTTATTTGTAATAATCCGCCATCGGGTGATTTCGCCTTGCCTCCGTGAGGACTTTTTGAATGCCCTCGCGGAGAACGGAGAGCGGTTCCGTCCCGTCGGGACGTTCGCGCGCCGTCGCTATTTTCTTCGTCTCGATGAAAAACGCGGCCGAGGGGCTCCCCGGATCTCCGTCCACCCTGATGTCGAACGGCAAAGTCTCCATCTCGAGGTATTTCCACAGGTCAGACGCAACGCGGCCGAAGAGTGTCCTGGTGTTTTCGTCGTCATGTCCCCGCCACACGCCGACTCCGTCCAGCGTAAGGGTGAGATCGCCCGATATTACGGATACGTCGGTACGCAGGTTCCCCAGCGCGAATTTTCTGCGGATCGGTATATCGTGATCCTCCATGTATTTTTCAGCCGCGTCTATGCGCTCTTCCACTTCGGGATGAGTCTGATATATGCCAGGGTTTATCTCCGGACGCTTCATTCGTTCCTCTTTTAATCGCTCCTGGATCGTCAGCATTCCGACGGGGTTATAACCGGCGCGCGACAACGCGTTTATGCCCAGCGAGTCGGCCTCCTTCTCGAGGTCGATGCTGTAAGCGCCCATGACCGCCACCTGAAGCACGCTTGCCGCAACCATCGCGGCCCCGTTGCCCCTGCTCGCTATCGCCGCGGCTATCGCGAGCAGCGTCATTTTGTTATTGCGTGCCGACTGGATAATCACGTGTTTTTTGTCCGCGTGGACCATTTCGTGGGCGAGCACTCCGGCCAATTCCAGATCGGTCCTGACGAAATCGAGCATGCCGGTTGTCACGTAAATTCCGCCTCCGGAGAGCGAGAAGGCGTTTACCATCTTGTGATCGACGATGTGGACGTTGTAATTGAGCCGTCTTTCCATTTGCGGGGAGAGCCTGTTGACAATGGTCTCAACTTTCGCCTGATGAACCGGGTTGACCAGAATAGTCCAGTTTTTTTCTATTTCGGCCGCGACACGGTCGCCCAGTTTTATCTCCTGGCTCGTCGCGTCCGATGGAGTCATGTCGGAGGATATGCTCGCGGGGGCGGCGTTTGCGGGCCCCGCTATTTGCATAATGATCAACGCTGCGGAGGCCGCGAAACGCTTCGCGAGACGCATGAAATTTTTAAAAGGCCGCCATGCCCTGGGAATAGCCTCTCATCGCGACACGGTTGCGCCCGATTCGAAGCAGAGTGGATCGCATTTCGGCGAGGTTCTTTTCGAGCTCGTTCCTTATGCCGCTCTCCCTGTCGAGCAATTGCTGGCCGAGATCCTTTATCTCGTTGATGCCCGAGGCTATCTGCTTATATCCGCTCTCGCCTATGCGCGCAGCCAGAGTATTCCAGAAAACCGGCCCTTCTCTGCCGTCCGCGATACCGAGCGACGAGGATATTTTATTCCATTGCTCGAGCAGCATTTCCTGGCGGGATATGATCGACTGTTTCTGCTGGAGAACCTCCAGCAGTCCCTCCATATCGGAATCCCGGACTTTTGCTTCCTCGTTGTCCACGAGAGCGCCGAGCGATTTATAAAGGCTCAATTCCTCCCGCACAAGGCCATTCACGACGTCAAAAAAATCAGTAGGCAAAATTTGTCCCTCCAGCCTGCGGCGCAACCGCGGCAGATTTTTGACCACCTTTAGCGGATTCCACCTTCAGCTTCGCGATGGCCTCCACCCAGGTCGCCTTCAGTTCCTCCATCATGGTGCGAACGTTTCTAACCATCCCCTCGTCATGTTTGACATTGGCGTCTACAAGCTGATAGTACATAAAATCGTACAAACGCATCAGCGAGGCGGCCACTTCGCCACCCTGTTCGAGGTTCAATGTCACCATGAGCTCGCGCACGACAGATTGTGCCCGCTGCAAGTTGGCGTTGATCTGTTCGGCGTCTTCCACGCCGATAGCCTTCTCGGCAGCCATGCACGATCGTATTCCGATATCGTAGGTGATTATGAGCAGCTGCTCCTTGGACGCCATCTGTATCTGATTGACGCGATAGGTGTCCTGAGCCTGCTGCGCGAAACGTTCATCCATGCGAACCAGCCTCCATGCGCATTATTAATCCTGTCTTATTATCGGCAATTTGTTATTTTGAATTAACACATTTGTGAGGAAAATGAGAAAGTTTTAGTGGAAATGTCGTCAAGGGGGGTCGGGAAGGCGGAAAGGTAAAAAATGGTCGGGATGAGAGGATTTGAACCTCCGACACCCTGCACCCCATGCAGGTGCGCTAGCCAGGCTGCGCTACATCCCGATCTTGAACACGATGTATTTTACATGCCTTTGAACAATTGGTCAAGAACGGATGACATTTTGTCCTTTGGTGATTTATTAATTCTGCGTAAAATACGTATATTGAGATCTATATATCGTCTATTTTGAAAAAGAGCTGTTAATTCAATAGAAATACGTATGGAATAGAATCCATTTCAATATTATTGTTATTTAGTCAAGAATCTCAATACATTTCTCAAGGGGGTCTGTCGAGATATGGGTTTTGTGTATCGCGTTTTTGAAAAATGCAGCGCCATTATTGACAAAGGGAGTGATAACAAGTGAGTGAAGCAAAGATTGAAAGGGTCGGCAGGAAGCCGAGTTTCCTCGAAGCTCTCATTTTAGTTGGTATCGCGGCAACCCTCATATTGACTGCCGTGGTCGTTTTTGAACAGGACGTACACATTCCGCTCGTGCTCTCGGCCGCCGCCGCCATCTTCTGGTCGATGTTCGTGCTCAAGGAGAAATGGGCGGTAATAGAAGAGGGCATTCTCAACTCGATAATGATGGCGATGCAGGCGATAATGATCCTCTACACGGTCGGAACCCTCATCGGGGTATGGGTTACGAGCGGAGTCGTCCCGACGATGATATACTACGGCCTCGACCTCCTCAGCCCATCCCTTTTTCTGATAGCCACTATCGCGATATGCAGCGTCGTGTCGCTTGCGACAGGTTCCTCCTGGGGCACCAGCGGCACCGTGGGCATAGCCCTCATGGGCATAGGGGCGGGCCTTGGAATACCGGCGCCCGTCTCGGCTGGTTTCGTCATTTCAGGCGCTTATTTCGGAGACAAGATGTCTCCTCTTTCCGACACCACCAATCTCGCCCCGGCCGTCGCCGGCACGGACATATTCCAGCATATCAGGGCCATGTGCTGGACTACGGGCCCCACTTATATAATTGTGCTTATAATAGCCGGCGTTATGGGCATCAGGTATGCCGGCGGCGCGCTCGACATGGAAAAGATAACCGCGATCCAGACCCTCATGTCGTCCGAATTCACAATTTCCATGTGGGGATTCATACCTCCGATACTCGTAATAAGCCTGGCCGCTTCAAAAAAACCGGCTCTGCCGTCCGTTTTCGCCGGAGTGATAGCAGGCGGTATACTGGCGATGATTCACGGCATCGATTACGGCACGATAATGAACGCGATGCAGAACGGTTACTCTCCGGCGCTCTCCGGTGAGATAGCCGCCCTGAGCGACGCGCTCGGCGAAGGGGCGGCGGATTTTGCCGCCATCGGCGATATAATGGCGCGGGCTGGCGTGAGCGGCGTGACGCCGGAAGCGGCGCTGACCGCGTCGGCAGTGCTCGTCGAGCTTCTGGAGGCGGGCGGCCTTCAGTCGATGAACTGGACCGTATCTCTCATACTCTGTGCCCTGACGTTCGGCGGAGTATTGGACCGCGTCGGATATCTGGAGGTTCTTCTCGACACCCTCATGGGCGGCGTAAAGAGCGTGGGCGGCCTCTGCACTTCCGTGGTGCTCGCGTGCTTCGTTACGAACCTTCTCACTGGCGACCAGTACATATCGCTCGTTCTGCCGGGGCGCATGTTAAAGGAGCGTTTCGCTCTGGCCGGCCTGCATCCGAGGATGCTCTCCCGTTCGCTCGAGGATTCCGGAACTCTCACGAGCGTGTTGATCCCCTGGAATACATGCGGAGCTTATCACTGGAAGACGCTGGGGGTCCATCCGTTCCAGTACGCGCCCTACGCGTTCCTTAACTGGCTGAACCCGCTGGTTGCCATAGCGCTGACGTATTCCGGTGTTGGAATAGCCTGGCAGAAAAAAGACAGCACAGATTTCGTCATATCACGCGTGCGTCCGGCGGACATCTAATTTTCAGAACGGATAAATCGGGTGGGAGGTCTCCCATTGATTGAGAGGCCTCCTACCACGCCGCCCTTCGTACGAACCCGTATACGGCGGTTCAATGGCTTGAGCGAGGCGCCTCGTATTTCTTGTAAGAGTTTTCAAATCCAAAATATGCTATATAATTTTATAAACGCCGATCACCAGACGGAGGATGAATCTTCATGAAACCCCTTGATAACAGGGTAAAGCCAAATACAATGCCTCGGGCTGCGGTATGCTTCCGCATTGTGTGGAGATATGGAGAAACCGTGAGCGTATGAGAAAGCTGATTATCGCGGCCTCGCTTTTGGCTGCGGCCATCGGGGCTTGGATTACTATCAGCGGCGAACTGTGGCAAAAACATGCCGGACAAAACATCACATTGATGGTCTGGCACACCTACGTCGAACAAATGAGCGACTCTTTTGAAACACTTGTGAAAGAATTCAATGACACCGAAGGCGCAAAGCGCGGCATCGTCGTCAAGGTGGCGACCGAAGCGAATTCCTCTACTTTGAACGAGATGATCATAGCCGCGGCAAAACGCGATCCGGGGGCGCCACTCGCGCCGGATATTGCCGTTATCTATCCGAAAATAGCTGTCGAACTAGCGGACATGGGCATGTTGGCCGACATACGCGATTATTTCACGGCAGATGAGCTGGCCCGATTCGTCCCCCAGTTTTTGGAAGAGGGTATGCTTGGGGGCGAAAATCTCTACCTCCTGCCGGTTGCGAAATCGACGGAAGTTTTATTCGTCAACCGAACCATCTTTGACCGTTTC
>JAITOL010000146.1 GCA_031289955.1 Synergistaceae bacterium | reverse complement strand
CGACGAGTGGGGCTATATCAACGCGTGTATGCGGGAGGTCAGGGAGGAACTGGAGTCGAAGATACCCAAGGATTCCGACATCCCCGTCTCCCCGCCCGATTCAAAATACGACAAGACGGACGATTTCTCCGATATAGCTGGCGACGTCATCGGGGATAAGGACAATGGGGTGACGGATCAGCTCCCGTTTCTTGGCGACATTTCGGAAGCTCTCGATGATCCGGGGGGTTTCATCTTCGATAAGGTATGGGACAAGGTGCTCGACAAAGCGCTCGACAAGGTGCCGATAAGCACGGTCGTCAAGGCGATACTAGACGTTGGCAAGGACAGGTTCAAGGATCATCGTGACGCGTTCTGGGTCGAGCTCCCAGTCATTGTCGGGGCCGGCATAGCGATGGCGGTGGCGGCCGGGATAGCCTACGGGATCGCCACGGCGTTCAAGGACAAATCGCATTGGGTCGAAGTGGTGTCGCTGGTGGCGATAGTCGCTTTCGATGGGGCGCTGTACGGCACAAAAAAATCGACATGGAAAAAGATAGAGGAGTGGACCGGCCGGATGAGGAGCGATTACGCGTCAGACCATGTTTCAATGAGCGAAGTAGTGGCGCGCAGCCAGCTGCCAAAGATAATGTCGATTCAGGCTAAGATGGCCGTCCCTGGAGGAGCTTCATTTGCCGTTTACGGATCGGATTTCGGCGCCAGGTTCAACGAGATACACCCGGGTTACGGGGGTTCGGGGACGGGTTTGTATATGGACGATTATAAGACAACGGTGCGAAACTGGAAAAACTACGCGGCCGCGTTCAAGCTCGCCTCCGAGGCGGAGGAAACGGACGTGGCGGACTTGTACGGCCTGATACAAAGCCTCGAAAGCGTCCAAAAGGGCGACAAGGGCTACAGGCAGGCTCTTCAGGCACGCAATCAGACGTATGCGGCGGCAATTCAGCAGGTCTCGAACCTGCGTCTCGACATAGCGCGTCAAATAGACCTGAGATCCCGCCGGGGCCTTGATAAGGAGCAGAAAGACGCGGATTTGCACGTCGCGTTTGAAAGAGCGGCGACTGGGGGGTGGACGCCATCGGCATCCGGCGACGAGTACTGAGTGTCGCTTTGTCCGCGCTTTTGATCGCGTCGTCTTTCGCGCCCCTCCAGGCTGAAGCGATTACATTCACCGACGCGAGGGAGAAGGTCATTGCTTACGGCGTGCAAATAGGGCTCCTTACCGCCGACCTTGTCCTTGTCAAGGAGTGGAAAGACGTCATGGAGGACATCAACAACAGGGCGATAGAGATGTCGCGGTTCAAGCACACAAACTATGCCAACGACCACTACGTCCTCTCGTCCGGCAACCTGGCGTCAATCGACGTAAAGCCCTATATCGAGCGCTTCAGGGGAAGCGGCGGTTACGACGATCGGTTCAACGGATACAGGGAGGTCAACGGCGAGGGCAAAGTTCACTCGGATATTTACAAAGAGCGGTCCACGACATGGAGCGCGCGCATGAAAAACCTGCTCGACGGCAACAGGTACGCCGTCTCCGACGTCATCAATACGCAGGGCGATACGTTCAAGATGATGCATATCTCGAACAATGTCTACGGTTACACGCGGCAGGAGGAGGCGGGGGCACAGATGGCGTCCTACCTCAACAGGGAGCTGTCGAAACTGTTGGTGGATGTGGACAGGCGGTTAGAGATCGAAGCCGAGCTTGCCATGAACGAACAGCAGAAACGCACGGACGAGACAGCGGCGTTCGCCTCCATGGTCGGAGTTTACGTGGCTCCTGCAGTAGGGCCGGGTTACTGATGAGAAAAATTACGGCCTCAGTGATTCTCTCGGTTACGCTATTTACATGCTGGCCGATGCAGCTAGGAGGAGTGCGCCGCGCGGAGGCGAGCCTCGTCGAGACGGCGGTCGAAATGATCGCCATTGTAGTCGAGGCCGGCATTGCCCTTGGGCTCCAGTGGGGAATAACGAACGAGCGCGACGATATAGAGTCTATCACGGAAGACCTGCACGACAGGGCTCTGGTGGAGATGCAATGGGACACGACGATGTACGCTCACGATCACAGGCCTCTGCCAGGGAGTCTCCGCTTGACCCCGCCGGACACGACATCGGCGGTAAAAGACCTGTATGACCGTCTCTATTCCGATGGCGGAGTCAGCTTCAAAGGATCGGTTCCCTCCGACGAGGAAATGAGCGAATTTATAACCGGCCTGGCCGGGCCTGTTCGCCCCGAGGGTTTCGCGGAGGACTACAAAGAGAGGGTAGCGAGCCTCGACCGATACGCGACCCGGATACTGGAGGGCAACGATCAGGACATGGCGAGGATACTCGAATACCAGAAATACCTGGCCTCGATGGACGTCGCTTTGAGGTCCGGAGTATCGAAAGAGGTTCTGTCGGACGGCCTATGGGAACAAGAGTACGACGAACTGAAGGCATATCACGACAAATTGCCGTACAAATCGGCGGATCCCTCCGAGTTCGTGGACTTCGACGAGGAAAAACCCACGTTGCCCGACGAAATTCTGACCGGCCCCGGTTATCGATGGACGCTGCAGGCATCGGGGCAGATTGCTAATTTTAGAAACTACCTGATCCCGAACATGCGGGTTGGCTTCACGCGACAGATCGAAAGCCTCGCGAAATTCGAACTGAACGAACAGCAGGAGAGGACGAACAGACATTATTCTTTTGAAAGGGCGGTGGGATCGTGGAACGAGGAAATAGCAGACACAAGCTACTGATGCGGGTTGTTTCCGTCCTGCTGATAGCCTTGACGATATCCGTTTGCTATCCGCCGAGGCCGGCCGACGCCTTCATCCCGGACATAATAGCCGCAATTGTGATCGCGGTCTGCGAGGCAGTGCTGGACGCCGTCCTTTTCCCGCAGTTGAAGGAAAAAGCGGAGGGATCGCTCGAGGCCGCCGCTAAGACTTATTTGTTCGAGGCGATGATAATCGATCAGACGAAAAATCAGTACGATTTGGAGAAAAAGCTCTATAAGCTCGACCATTTGCCGCTCGATGCGGACAAAAGAATATTTACCCCTCTCGAACTCGACGATTTTTACGGGAAGCTCTACAGATCGGACGGCAGAAACTGGATCGAGGATTGGGACGAGGCTGGATTCGTGGAAATATATCCTGGATATCGAAAAGTGAGCCCGGGCGATGGCGTCGTTTTATTCTCAGAGAAGTACGCGGAACGTGTGAGGGATCTGACGGAAAACTTCGCGCCATCTCTCCTCAGGGGAAACCATGAGGCGGCGCTCGACATAACCGATCAATCCTACCCTACAAGCGTGCCGCGTGCCATGCAGCGCGCGGATATTTTGATGCGGGCGGGGGAGCATACGAAGGGCGGATACCGCGAATTGATTCAGGCGGCAAACCAGATACTGACCATGTCGAACCAGCAGATCGCGCAGGCCAGGATCGATGTATTGAGGCAGACCGACGGATCTTCGCGTTTCGCCCTGAACGAAATTCAGGAGAAGACCGACCGTCAGGCGGCCTTTGAACAGGCGGTGAGGTCGTGGAATCCACCGACTCTTGGGGCGGGGTACTGATGAATACTTTGACGAAGGGGAATGGCTTCTTTTGGGCGACAGTGATTCTCCTGGTTCTCCTGTTTTTAGCATGTCCGCTCACGTCGTCCGCGTACGCGGCAGAATCCGGCGGCGGCAAGAATTCTGAGAAGGACGTTGAAGAAGACGCCGATGATCCCGAGGAAGCCAGGGCCCAGAATGACGCGCAGCTTGCCGCGGTTCTTATGCTGCTCGAAATAGAATACGCGGTCGAAGACTCGCTTACCAGCGATAGAAAAAAGACCTACGAAAAGGACTACGACTTCGACCATAAGACGCTTGCCGCCTGGGTGGGGACCGGAATGAACCCATACGCGACAATCGCCGGAGAGGCGCCTGGTTACAGGTATCAAGGAGCGGCGATTCCAGAGTTGTATTCCGAAATATACAAAATGCGGAGGGAAGTGTGGCAGCAGGACGCGAGCGTTTTGATGAAGAGTAACGCCAGAGAGGCGTCCATGTTGCGCAACGAAGTGCAGAACTGGATAGGTCGTATGGACGAAGCTTCGTTTAACGCGGAAGGCTACGTTCAGCTCATTCAGGCAGCCTCTCAGCAGTCGAATTATATGAACCTCGAGCTTCTCCAGATGCGCACGGACGTTTTGCGTCAGATGGATATACAGGCAAGAGCCGCTGTCGAAGAGATGCAGGACGGCGCGGACGAGACCTCGGCATTTGAACAGGCGGTGGACAAATGGAAACCAATATCTCCAGGCACAGGCTACTAAAAGAGCTTCTGCCGCTTTTATTATTAACGATCCTTGCGGCTGCGCTGTATGCGCCGGCGGCTTACGCCGCCGTTCCAACAGTCGGCTCGGCGCCCATCGACAATTTCATCACCGCAGCGCAGTGGACGAACAGCGCTATGACAGATGTCTACAGCGCGGCGCTCCGGCTGTTCTGGGCCGTCGCCGTCATACAGTTCGCCTGGGCGATGATACAGCTCGCGCTGCGCGGCTCGTGGACCATGGCTCACATAACGTCGCTCGCGGTGAAGGAGATAATGTTCATCGGCTTTTTCTACTGGCTGCTGCTCCAGGCTGACCCGTCCTCCTCTAACAGCTTAATGAACGCTATATCCCGAGGAATGCGTTATCTCGGCATGGGTGGCACGTCCGGATCGCCGCCCCCCATAAACCCCGCTAAGTTTTTTTTCAATTGCGTAGAGATACTTCACAACATAACGAACTCAGCGTTCCAACTCGGGGTATATAACGCTGTGTGGGCTGTCGTCCCCTACGCTCTTACGCTCGTTTCGCTTTCGTTCGCCGCGGCGTTCGCCGTCATATACGTGCTGGAATTTTATGTGGTTCTGCCGGCGGGAATAATACTGCTCGGCCTCGGGGGGACGACATGGACGAGACGATTCGCCACCAACTACGTACGGGTGCTCATCTCAGTCGGGCTCAAACTGCTCTGCCTCCAGGTGATCCTCGGAGTGGCTTCCACTTTTGTTGATCCTTCAAACCTGAACTATGCGGCTTCGATATTCATGGAAGCGAATCGAACGCGGCTCGCGAGTGAAGGATTTTTTCAGCACGCTTTTATGTTCGCGGGTTTTTCGGCGATTATCTTCATGTCCATTAAGACGATACCTCAGTTCGCCGCAAACCTCGTGAACGGCGCTTGGTTCGACCGCGCGAACTGGCACGAACCGGCGAGCTTCCCGCCGCTTGCGATGGCGGGCGCGGGAATTCAGGGCGGCCAGACGCCGCAGACGGGTCATGGCGCCGCCGATGTGCAGAGTGTGACCGGCACGGTGAGCGCTCAGGATACCAGCGGGGTCGCTGGCATGAGGCCGGGCGAAATAGGCTCGTCCCTCTCTTCAGGCGCGACCACCGCAGCTCAGGAACACTCCAACTTTCAGGGCGCGGGCTTCGGCAACTACGCCCACGACATAGTGTTCGAAAGCGGAGCGCCCGACGCCAGACCGGCGCACGGAATGCCCGACGCAATGTCTCGGGGCGGAATGCCTGACGCACTGGCACGAGGCGGAATGTCCGACGCGGCGGCGCGAGGTGGTACGTCTGACGCAATGGCGCGAGGCGGCACGTCCGACGCGGCTGCGCGAGGCGGAATATCCGACGCGATGGCACGTGGCGGTACATCCGACGCGGCAGCGCGGGGCGGAATATCCGACGCGATGGCACGAGGCGGTACATCCGACGCGGCGGCGCGGGGCGGAATGTCCGATGCAATGGCGCGAGGCGGTACGTCTGACGCAATGGCGCAAGGAGGTATGTCCGACGCAATGGCGCGGGGCGGAATGTCCGATGCAATGGCACGAGGCGGTACGTCCGACGCGGCGGCACGAGGCGGAATGTCCGACGCAATGGCACGGGGCGGAATGCCCGACGCCAGGGCCTCTGGCGGGATGCCTGACGCCAGGGCCTCTGGCGGGATGCCCGACGCCAGGGCCTCTGGCGGAATGTCCGATGCCAGACCAGCGGGAGGTATGTCCGACGCACGGCCGGCGGACGGAATGCCTGACGCCAGGGCCTCTGGAGGGATGCCTGACGCCAGATCTGCGGGAGGAATGCCCGCCGCGGCTCCGCCGCCGACCAGCTCCGACATGCGGCAAACCATGAGAGACTCAATGAACAGCGGTAATTAAAAACGCGTATGAAAGGACAGGGAAAGCCTATGTCTTTATTTGGGAAAGAGAAAAAGAACAAATCCAAAGATGGAACACAGCCAAACCGCTTGGAGAACGTCCCGACCGAAGTTGACGAGCGAACGCGGCAGGAGATAGCGGAGAACAACCCGTGGATGGGGTCGAAAAAACGACACATCGACGTCTATCAGGAACTGGCTTTTTCGGTGGCCCAATGGAGGCTCGCCGCATTCACGATGATGGTGCTTCTGGTGCTCTCGGTATTCAGCAACTTTTCGCTGGCGAGGAGCGTCAAGATACAGCCCTACGTCATACAGGTGGACGAACACGGTTACGCGATTCCGGTGAAGGAGATAGAGGCGTCGAACGTGGACGCCAGAATCGTGTCCGCGACCATCGGAACCTTCATCATCAACAGCAGGGCGAGGCAGTCCGATATGGCCTCTCAGCTCATATACTCCGAGAACTCGTTCAAGTCGGTCGCCGGCGACAGCAACGCGTCCCGTCTGCTCAACGCGTACTATCGGGAGTCACCGCCGATGAGCGCCAAATATCCTGTGAGCGTGAAAGTCCTGTCCGTGAAACCGCTGAACAACACCTCCTATCAGGCGAGCTGGACGGAAACCGTTCTAGCCGGAGAGGGACTTAGTCAGGAGTTCGGCTACCTGGGCACGTTCAACGTCGTGATCTCGCCGCCAGGCGATTATTCGACGCTCATCGACAATCCGCTCGGGATATACATCACCGACTACAATATAATCAGAAGCTACTAGCGCAAGGAGAGATGATATGAAAAGACAAACAAAAACTGTTCTTTCAGCGCTCGCGCTTCTTTGTGCCCTGCTGATGGGAGCGGGATATGAAGCCATAGGCGCGGTGATAACCGAAAACGGGTCGCGGGATGAACCGGCCCGGGCGTCTGAAGTGACCTCGGAGGACATACTCTCCCAGGTCGGAAGCATAATGGGAACTCCTCTCGAATTGGCGGACGAAGCCCTTCCGGGCATAGTGAATGGCGTTTCCGACGGAAACGTTGTAATAATGGACGATCCGGACTCCGCAGCGTTGAGCGAGAAGCTGAAAATTCTGGACAGGCCGCCGGGCCTGAGGGCGATAGACGATACGGCGTTAAAACTCGCCCGCGCTTACGACGAGGCGAAGGGCGCGCCTATGCCGTACATTCAGGAGAACGGGAGGATAAACTTCTACTTCGGAACCCTCAATCCAAGGATAGTCTGTAAACCGCTGCGGCTGACCAATATAGAGCTTCAGCCCGGCGAGGTGGTGAAAAACGTACACATCTCCGACGGTTCGAGATGGATAGTGTCGGGGGCGCAGAGCGGCGCCGACGACGCGCTGACCGCGCACATTATAGTGAAACCCCAGATACCGGACATAGCCGCGAACATGCTCATCCACACGGATATGCGAACCTATTCCCTCGAACTGATATCCATAACGGACGGGCAGTTCATGCCCTTGGTGGGTTTTGTTTACCCCGAGGTTCCCGGCAGTGTGAAGGCGGCGGACGCGGAAAGCTGGCAAAAGCTGCTCGCGGCTTACCGCCGCGCCGACGACATAATGACCGCCCCGCCGGCGACCGACGTCATCGCGGCAAGGCTGGGCGCGAGGGGAATAGACCCGGCCGACGTTTACGCGAAGTACACCATAAAGGTCGTGAAGGGCAAAAACATCCCGTGGAAACCGCTGACCGCTTACGACGCGAAGGGACACACATACATTGTGATGCCGGAGATGATGCAGGTGACTGAGTCACCCGCCTTCTTCATAAAGGAGAACGGCAGAGAGAAACTGACGAACTACAGGCTCGACGGAAACACGTATATAGTGGACAGGCTGTTCGATGTCGGCATTCTTCAGATCGGCGGCGACAGGGTCGCTGTCTATCGCGACGATAAGGTCGCCTCGCCGGCGTCGAACTGATTTTGACCGAGGGACGGAGACACGATAATGGCTGACAATAACAACTATTTCTTCCCCGACTTCGAGGAACAGAAGGAGGGGGCGGGCAAAAAGGTAAAGAACTGGCCGAGGAGCACCAGGATCATCTGGATAATCACGCTCGGCCTGATGGTGGTCATCTGCGTCGTCATATTCAGCATGGAGGATACGAATCGCGGGCAACAGCAGACTTCCTCGGCGACAAGCCCTCTGGCGGTGGCGGATATAAAGCCCGCGACCGGCGCGTTCAGCGACTCCGGGGCCATTCGCGAGATAATATACAAGAACCTGCGGGAGCAGATGATCCAGGAGGCTGGGGCGTCGTCCGACGCGCGGCTCGCCGCTCCCTTTGTCGATCTGACGACTAATTCGGCTGGCGCCCCAAAGATAGTGAGGAAACCTCCGTCCGAGCAGATGGAAAACGTCCGGCGCATGGCGGAGGCGGCCTATTCCGCGCCCTCGGCGGTCGAACTCGAGAACGTTCTGACGCCGAAAGGCGGCGCGTCCGGAGCGCCCCCGCGCGCGCCTGGAGAAGCGACCGATACCCTTACCGGGCTGATGTCCGCGTACATGCCCGAAGGCCCTCCTGCCGGCACGGCGGCGCTGCAGCCCGATACATCCGGTATTTCCGGCACGACCTCGGGATCATCCATTGTTTCTCAAACAACCCCGGGGGATTCCAACGCTTCGGGCATGGCGCATCAGGACAGGGCGAACTCCTACGCCGCGGCCAACACGAACACGGGAGCGGCGGCCGACGTGTCGGCGGAGTACCTGTCCTCCACGAGACGCGAGCCTCTGTCCCGATACGATCTGCTGGCCGGTACCATAATCAGCGGCGTCATGATCGGGGGAATAAACAGCGATCTGCCGGGTACTATCGTGGGGCAGGTCTCCGAACATGTGTACGACACTGCGGCAGGCGCTCACATTCTGATACCTCAGGGATCCAGGATGGTAGGGGCTTACGACTCGCACGTCGTCTACGGGCAGAATCGCCTGCTGGTGGTCTGGAACCGGATAATTTACCCGGACGGCACGTCCCTCAATCTCGAGGGGATGCTGGGAGGCGACCAGAGAGGTTACGCGGGATTCAAGCAGAAGACCGATCATCACTACAGCAGAATGTTGGGGGCGGCAATTTTCGCGTCCGTATTCGTGGCCGCCGGTAAAGAGGCGACGAAGGACGACACTACCACGACGACAAACTCCAACGGGGATACCAGAAGCGCCGAGTCGGTTTTCGCCGAGACGGTCATGGAGAACGTGACTAACATCGCGACCCAGATGCTGGAGAAGAACATGAATATCGCGCCGACCCTGCGGATACTGCCGGGTTACAGGTTCAGCATAATAACGACGAAGGACGTCTCGTTCGCGGAGCCGTACATCGTCCGGGGAGCGCCGCGATGATCAGGATACGCTCCGCTTTTTTGATAGTGTTCGTGGCAATCATTCTCGCTTTCTGCGTCGGCCTCCAGGCTGGTTACTTCTCGGCTCGCAGCGCTACTCTCGTTCGCGGCATGGAACAATGGGTCGAGGAGGTGAAGGGCTCCGTCCGTCCGACGCCCGGCGCGGGAAACGGCGGCGGGCAATGATGAAATGAGGGTCGACCGAAAATCCGCCCGGAAAGTAGCTCTGCTGGCAGTATGCGTCATGAGTCCGGTGGCTGTTTTCAGCGTTATGGATCTTCGGATAAATCTGACGGCGAGCCACGTTCCCGCCGGTATTTGGATGGCTCATCCGCCGGATGAGCTGGAGGTCGGAGACGTGATCGACTACGACAAGGATGAGTTTTACGCCGCCAGGCCGGAGGTGAGCGAGGACAGAATGATCTTCGCTGTCCCTGTGGTGATAAAAAGGGTCGGCGCTCTGCCGGGCGCGGTCGTAGCGCGTTCGGGGGACGCGCTGACGATAGACGGAACGCTATATTCCGAATCTCGCATAGGCGACGAATCCTGGCGCAAGGTGGATTATCCCCTGGTGGTGCCGGACGGGTGCGTGTGGCTGATGGCGAACAGCGCGACGGCTTACGACTCCCGTTATCACGGCCCGGTTCCGGTGAACCTGATAAGGGAGAAATTGACGCCTGTTCTCGTGTGGTAACTTTAATAAGGTATCGATATAGATAAAAAGGAGATGTTCTGGATTGGATATCAATGTAACGCACGAAGATGATATTTATATGATAAAGCTGAACGGATTTCTCGACACGAACTCGAGCCCCGAACTTCAGGAGCAGGTGGAGCGGATATCGAGCGAGACGTATGAAAAAGGCGGTTTCAACATCGTTTTTGACCTAGCGGATGTGGAGTTCGTTTCGAGCGCGGGTCTCCGAGTCCTGCTGATGACGAA
>JAITOL010000132.1 GCA_031289955.1 Synergistaceae bacterium | reverse complement strand
AAACGCTGTCACGTTCCCAATGCTGTTTTTGGGCGCTGCCAGAGCATATGCGCCGTCTCGGGCGACGACGCGGGGGGATGGCAGAAAATCCGCGAGAATATCTTTGCAGCCGACCGCCCCTGCGCCCGGACCGCCTCCCCCGTGAGGAGTCGAGAATGTTTTGTGCAGATTTAGGTGTATTACGTCGAATCCCATATCACCGGGGCGGGTTATGCCCATTATGGCGTTGAGATTCGCTCCGTCGTAGTAACAGAGGCCTCCCGCGTCGTGGATTATTTTCGTTATCTCCAGGATGTTCGGGTCGAACAGGCCCAGCGTATTCGGATTCGTGAGCATAAGCCCGGCCGTGTCAGGCCCCGCGGAGGATCTGAGCGCTTCTATGTCGACTCCCCCGTTTTTATCGGACGGCACGTTCACGACCTGGTATCCGGTCATTGCCGCCGTAGCCGGGTTGGTGCCGTGAGCCGAGTCGGGGATAATTATTTTCGCGCGCGCGTTGTCCCCTCTCGCGTCGTGGTATGCCTTTATTAGCAGAATGCCGGTAAATTCCCCATGCGCTCCGGCGGCGGGCTGAAACGTCATGGCGTCCATCCCTGTGATCTCGCGCAGCAGACGCTCGCTCCGCGCTATGACCTCGAGACAACCCTGGGCCGTCTCTTCCGGCTGAAGCGGATGTATTCCCGTAAAACCCGGAAGAGCCGCCATCTCGTCGTTGATCTTCGGGTTGTATTTCATGGTGCAGGAGCCGAGCGGGTAAAACCCGTCGTTTACGCCATACGTGCGGCGCGCGAGCTGCGTATAGTGCCTCGAAATATCGGGCGGCGACAGCTCGGGCAGTCTCATCGGCGCTTGCCTGGCGAGATGTTCGGGGATGACGGCGCTTTCTACGTCCAAAGGCGGAAGAACCGGAAACGATCTGCCCGGTCTGCTCTTTTCAAAGCTGAGCTTCATTATTTCCCGACCTCCTTTAAAATGTCCGCGAGGCGGTCTATTTCTTCTTTTGAGTTCATCTCCGTCACGCACCACAGTATTCCGTCGTCGGTCGGCATGCCTCCTAATATGTCGACTGACGCCAGATGATCCATCAGGTCGTTTGCGTCGATCGGGCACTTTGTGACAAATTCGTGGAAAAATTCGCCCCGGTATCTCAGCTCGAACCCTGGTATCCTCGATATTATCGCGGCCGCGTAGCGCGCTTTGGAATAGCACTGATTCGCCACGCCGCGCAGACCGTCCGGCCCCATGACGGTCAGATAGACTGCCGCCGTGAGCGCGCATAGAGCCTGATTCGTACAGACATTTGACGACGCTTTTTCGCGCCTTATATGCTGTTCCCTCGCTTGAAGCGTCAACACGAACGCCCGGTTGCCCTCGGAGTCCGCGGTTTCTCCGACGATGCGGCCGGGAAGCCTGCGGGCCATATCGGAGGTTGCCGTCATGAAGCCGAGATACGGCCCTCCGAAGGATAGAGGCATTCCCAATGGCTGAGCTTCGCCAACCGCCACGTCGGCCCCACATTCCGCCGGAGATTTCAGGACCGAGGAGGCTATTGGGTTTACGCCCATGACAAATTTCGCTCCGGCGGAGTGAGCTATATTGCCGATGGACAGGGCGTTCTCTATGACGCCGAAGTAATTCGGGACGGAGATATAGACGCAGGCGACCGTGTCGTCGAGCATCTCCCCGAGACGACTGATATCCGTAGCCCCGTCACGGGCGGGCGCTATCCTCACTTTTGCTCCGGCGGCGCAGCTGTATGTTTTGACGGCGGAAAGAACGCGGGGGTGTACGGTTTCCGATATGACGACCGAGCTCCTGCGACGGTCCCGGCACATGGCTGCCGCTTCGGCGGCGGCGGACGCGCCGTCGTAGATGGACGCGTTTGAGACGTCGAGCCCCGTCAGCTCGCACATCATCGTCTGAAATTCGAATATCGACTGCAGCGTCCCCTGGCTTATCTCCGCCTGATAGGGGGTATAGCTCGTGACGAATTCCTCGCGGCTCGTGATCTGTTTTACCAAAGAGGGTATGTAGTGATTGTACGCTCCCGCTCCTCGGAAGATAGAGGAGAACGCCCTGTTTTTCGACGCCATGTTTTGCATCGTCGATCTGGCCTCGAATTCAGAGCCCCCGGGAGGAATGTTTGGCTTGTCCAGCAAAAGTTCGTCCGGAACGGACGCGTAAAGCTCTTTAAAGCTCTTTACCCCCACTTCGCCGAGCATGGCGCGCTGTTCTTCGTCCGTGGATGGGACGTAATACGACACGGATTATCCCTCCTTTTCGCAGAATATGGCGTAATCCCCCGCGCTCAGGAGTTCCTCCCTGCCCGTTATCCGCTCCAGCAGTACCAGCCAGGTTCCATAGGGATCGGAATTGATGTTCTCCGGCGAGTCCGCGGCGGAGGAATTGGCTTCCTTCACCGTTCCCGACAGGGGGCAGATGACGTCTGAGACGGCCTTGACGGATTCGACGTCGGCTATGCGCTCACCCGCTGTCGCCTCTTCGCCCGGTTCGGGGAGGTTCACGAATACGAGATCGCCCAGCTCGTGCTGCGCGTAGTCGGTGATTCCTATGTAAGCCTCTCCTTCGCCTGTTTCTCGCACCCATTCGTGCGTTTTTGAATACAGAAGATCGTGCGGAGTGTTCATGATGGATATACCTTCTTTCATATTATTTTTTTCTGGAATAAAACGGCAGCGGAACCACTTCCGCTGTTACCAGTCTGCCGCGAATGTCTATTTCCACCTTCGTTCCCGCGGCCGAGCGTTCCGCGTCGAGCGACGCCATGGCCGCCGGATAATCGATATACGGGCAGAGCGTGCCCGACGTCGTCCTGCCTATTTCTTCGCCGCCCATATATACCGTTTCGTTCTCCCTTGCAATCCCCCTGCCGGTCACTCGCAGGCCCACCCGTATCCGGTTCGGGTCGCCCCGGCGTTCGAGAGCCGCTTTTCCTATGAAATCTCCCTTCGACATGTTTACCCCGAAGCCGAGATCCGCCTCGAAAGGGGTGACGGTCTCGTCCATCTCGTGTCCGTATAAAGGCATGCCGGCCTCGAGCCTCAATGTATCGCGCGCTCCGAGCCCGGCAGGAACGAGGCCGTATTCGCGCCCCGCGTCATACAGCGCGCGCCAGAGAGCTACGGCCATCGGAGCGTCCGCGTAAAGCTCATAACCAAGTTCTCCTGTGTATCCGGTTTGAGAGACCATGCATTTCACTCCTCCCACCTCGACCTCGTCGCGGAACGTATAATATTTTTCAGGTATCATCCCTTTCTGGGTCAGTTTGAGCAGAATGTCGCGCGAGTTCGGCCCCTGAAGGGCTATTTGCGCAATGCCGTCGGAAATATCCTCCGCGACCGCGTCGCCCGATAAGCGGGATTTTATCCAGGCAAAATCTTTTTCCCTGTTCGACGCGTTTACGACGACAAGATATTTTTCGGGGGAATATTTGTAGACGAGCACGTCGTCTATCACCCCGCCGTCGTCATTGCACATCAGGGAGTAACGTATCTTTCCGTCGGGTATCCCCGAAAAATCGTTCGTGAAAATTTTTTGAAGATTCGGGAGCGCGTCGACGCCGGAAAACATAATTTCGCCCATGTGGGAAACGTCAAACATTCCAGCGGCGGTCCGCACTGCTTTATGTTCGGCGATCACCCCTGTGTACTGCACGGGAAGAGAATAACCGGCGAAAGGAACCATCTTGCCTTTGTATTCTATATGCACGCCAAAAAGCGGAGTTTGTTTTACGTCGTTTTTATATATGTTCATATCAATCCCTCCAATCTCGGTTTATAATACATGAAGTATGAACCGATACAATCGTATAAAAAACTTACTATAAAAAATGAATAATTGGATGTTAAAAACTATTAGTGTAGAATGGAAAAATACTCATCTAAGTTTCATAATTTTTGCTTATTCTAAAATCAGTTATCTGATAAAATAAAGTACAATATCTTCTGGCGCGTATCATTAGGCATTATAGGCATTATGAATAAAATTGAACGGAAAGGGAGGTGGAATTGAGCATACGCTAAGGAAATTACCTGTTGGCGCTACTGGTACGGCGGGCAATGACGAAAGGCATCTCATATATTTATGGAGGGATTGAATATAATGAAAAAAGTGTTGATTTCCATAATGGCGGCGGCGCTTATCCTGTCGGTTGTCGGCGCGGCTTTGGCCGAGGCCCCTGAGGTAAAACGCGGAGACTATTTCATCACGGTCCTCACCGGGCCTTCAAGCGGGATTTACTTTCCTATAGGCGGAGCATTTTCCACATTTATTGGCAGTCTCGGTTACAAGACATCCGCTACCGCTACGGGAGCTACGGCCGAGAATATCAACGCCCTCCTCACGGATCAGGGTGAAATGGCAATCGCGATGGCGGACTCCGTCATTCAGGCGGTCGATGCGTTCGGCGCATACGAGGGCAAACCAAAGGCCGCGGATCTGCGCGCCATGATGGGCCTCTGGCCGAACTTCTGCCAGATAGTCACGACCGCTGATTCCGGCATAAAGACGTTCGCCGACATGAAAGGCAAGCGCGTCGGAGTCGGCGCCCCTAACTCTGGAGTGGAGCTCAACGCGCGTATGATGTTCGAAGCTCACGATATGACGTATGCCGATTGCAAAGTCGACTACCTCAGCTACGGAGAAGCTATCGACCAGATGAAGAACGGGCTGTGCGACGTGGCTTTCGTCACGAGCGGACTCGGCAACGCCACGATAATGGAGCTGGGCACGACGAAGAAAATAGCCTTCGTCCCCGTCGAGGGCGAGCCTCTCAAGAAACTGCTCGCGAAATATCCGTTCTATATCGAGGCCACAATTCCGGCTGAGACATATGGCACGGAGAAAGATACGACCACAGCGGCGGTCATGAACATAATGCTCGTCGACAAAAAACTTCCGGCCGACGTGGTATACGACCTGCTCGATAACATATACTCCCCAGCGGGACTCGACGCGGTCGGCTCTTCGCACGCTACGGCCAAGAGAGAAATAACGCCCGAAACAGCGCTTCGCGGCATAGTGGGTACGTCCGTTCAGTTCCATGACGGCGCTATTCAGTATTACAAAGACAAGGGCGTAATCAAATAAGACGCGAATTTTCACGGCAGGGAAGGCGATGCGTCTTTCCTGCCTGTGTGATTTTTACGGCGCTGCTTTCCGCTATTCTGGTTTTTCGCGGAATTCCGGCGGAGGCCGGGGATATATTTTTGCGTATTCGAGACTGGAAGACGGGAGAAATCCTGGTGGAGGCGCCCGCTTCCGTAGGAGGGAAATTGTTTTTCGGCTGGATTCATTCGCTCGAACATATACCATGGAATGAGTACTATCACATTGACGAAGATTTGAACCTCATCCTGGACGCCATCACTTTCCCCGCGTTTGGAGCGGGCATACCCGAGAACAAGGGGAAAGTCTGTTACGTGAAAGACGGCTTGATCCATATGGAAGAAATAGATCAGAAATTCGAGGAGCTGGCGTGGCTTAATTCTCACATGGCGACTCAGGACATCATGATCGACGATAAATTCATAACCAGAGGGGACAAACTGCCCGAACACCGGCGATTGCGCCTCGTAATAGAAAGGAGAGGGCCAAATGACTGAAATTAAGAGAGAAGACGACTTTGAGAAAACACCGATCACCGCTGAAGTCAGAGACGTGGACATCACGAACGCCATGGGCGGGGTCCTCACTGAAGAACAGCAAAAACTGATCGAAGATCTCGACAAGGAGTCGAGCGTCCGCAAATTGTCAAATCCTTTACTGGCGCAACTATTTTACTTCGCCTGCATAGGCGTAACGATGTTCCATGTCTGGGCCGCCTTCAAACCGCCGGCGGTTCAGAAATACCGCGCGATTCATGTGGCGATGATGCTCGTTCTCGGTTTCATCATGTATCCGTTCAGCAAGAAGAGCAACTACAAAAAAGTGAGCGTTTTCGACTGGATATTCGTGATACTCTCTTTGATGGCGCCGATTTATGTCTGGTTGGAATACGAGGGAATCATAATGCGCGCCGGCAACGCGAACAGAAATGATATGATAATGGCAACAATTCTTGTCGTCTTGGTGCTCGAAGCGTCGAGACGCATGTCGGGATGGGCCCTTCCGATCCTGAGCATAATTTTCATCGCCTATGGACTTTGGGGGCGCTATATGCCGGGGATTTTCGGACACAGGGGTTACACCTGGCTTCAGCTCTCCAATAAGCTCTTCCCGGACACCGAGGGCATATACGGCAGCTCGGTAAGCGTGGCGGCCAGCTTCATATATTTGTTCATATTGTTCGGCGCGGTTATGGCTAAATCCGGAATGGGCGCGTTTTTCAACGATATAGCCATGTCTCTGGCAGGACATACCAAGGGCGGGCCCGCTAAAGTGTCCGTGATTTCATCGGGATTGCTCGGCTCCATAAACGGTTCAGCCGTTGCCAACGTCGTCACCACCGGGGCTTTTACAATACCGCTCATGAAGCGCACCGGCTACTCCAGGGAGTTCGCGGGCGCGGTAGAGGCGGCTTCATCCGTGGGAGGACAGTTGCTGCCTCCCGTCATGGGCGCCGCGGCGTTCATAATGGCCGAGATTTTGAGCGTGAAGTATTCCGTTATAATAGTTCACGCGGCTATCCCCGCGCTTCTCTACTATCTCGGCATAATAATCCAGGTGCATCTGCGCGCCGGCAAGCTCAATCTCGTCGGAATCGCGAAAGATAAGCTGCCCAAGGCTGGCGCGGTAATGAGGGATAAAGGGCATCTTCTCATTCCGATCTGCGTTCTGCTCTATTATCTTCTCTTCTCGGGCAAAACGGTCGTCTACGCCGCCGTGGTCACCATTGTTTCGACGGTAGTGGTATCGATGCTACGGCCATCCACCAGCATGAGCTTCAAAGACATACTGGACGCGTGCGCCGACGGCGCGAAACAGACGGTCTCCGTGGCTATGGCCTGCGCTTGCGTCGGTATCGTCGTGGGCGTCATATCGAAGACCGGTTTTGGTTTCACGATGGCGAACGCGATAATAACGCTCGGCGCCAAGAGCCTGCTGCTCACCCTTTTATTTACGATGGTGACCTGCATGATACTCGGCATGGGAGTTCCGTCCATTCCAGCGTACATAATAACGTCCGCGATAGCGGCGCCCGCTCTCGCGAAGCTTGGTATTCCGGTCATTGCCGCTCACATGTTTGCTTTCTACTTCGCCATGTTCGCGAATCTGACGCCGCCGGTCGCTTTGGCGGCGTTCGCTGCGGCAGGGCTGTCCGGAGGAAACCCGATGAAGACGGGATGGGCTTCGGTCAAACTGGCCATAGCCGGTTTTCTCGTGCCCTATATGTTTATTTACTCTCCTCAGCTCCTGCTGATCGACACGCCCCTCCTCGAGGGTATCCGGGTGGCGATAGGCGCCTGCGTCGGAGTTTTGCTGATCGGTTCGGCGGTCGAGGGATATCTTTTCACATCGATGGAATGGTTTGTCCGTATAGTCTCTTTTGCCGGCGCGCTCTGCCTCATAGACGGAGGACTCGTCACCGATCTGATAGGCGCGGGAGTTTTGATAGAGGTAGTTGCTCTTCAGTACATAGTCGCTTCGGGTATGCCGAAAAAATCATGGGCCGTCATATGCGTTAAAAGTCTTTTCGGGGGCATAACAGGTCTTTTTATAGGCATGCCGCTAAGTTACCAATTCCAAGCCCCGATTATCAGGGACACGGTATCGTTGGGCAAGTATATAGAGGAGATATCAAGGCTTCTGACGCACACTCCCTCGCCGTATGAAGGGACGATTGCCGGATCGCCCGCTGTTCTTGCCATAACATGCCTTGTATGTGCGGCCGCGGGCCTGGTGATAATGTATGCCGTCGCTAGATCTCGTTCACCACTGTCACGGCGAGCGCGGCCGGAGGATTTTTAGCGCCAGGGCGCGCGACGTCCCAATACCAGCTCGAAACGTCGGGCCACGAAAGGGATTCTGTTTCAGCGGATGTCAAGTCTCCGTAAGGCGCCGATATGACGCACTGACGGACGACGACTCTGTAACCGGATTTTTCTCCGATAAACCCGCTCCATCTTCTGTTGTTTTCGTCCAGCCGGAGAGGGAGCGGATTTATTTTGTATCCGGCGCCCCTGAAACAATCCTCGGCCGGGTGGAGCTGCCGGGTCGCGCTTCGGACGAAACGCAGCACCACCCTCGCCGTTTCGGGGTATAACCCTTCATCTATGTCCGACGCGTCGACAGCCAGGAATTCGCGGAACTCCCCTGGGAACCTCGCGCGGAATAACTCGGTCGCCTCGTTTGGCGGCGCCGGAATGAGCGTTTTTTCCTCCCAGGCGGTGGGCCATCGGACGGATGAGGCGCCGGAAGCCGTGTAAAAGTTTCCCGATGATGCGCCGGTCGGCCATAACGACGCCAAAATAAACGAAACGCACGCCGCGATAAAAAAAATGGCCGATACGACATTCCGCCTCGCGCCGGACGCCATGAAACCTCCGGAGCCGGGAGCAATCGTTTTTGGGGCGCTCCGGCATTGGTGATCTTTTCTCAGCCTGAAAGCGACAAACGCCAGCAAGATACCTCCTGCCGCGAAACAGAATATGCCTGTTGACGATTCGTATTGATAGAATTTCACGGGCAAAAGCTCGGCGTATCCGGCATAAAGCAGAGCCGCGCGGAAGGCGTTTGAAATGAGCGCGGAAATTATCCCGGTTAGCATAAGCAACGCCGTGCGGCGCCCGTTCAGGCAGAATATCAGGGAAGCCGCGGCGGCCAGCGTGAGCATCCCCGACAACATTCCCGCCCCGGCGCATGGCGCGTCGATGAACACCTCTATATTGCCGTCGGTGAGGACGCATCCGGAAGCGGTTACGCCGCCGGGCAGCAGCATGGCCGCAAGGCGCGCGGCGATGGATCGCAGAGGATATCCGAGCACAAATTGCAGCGACGGCTCGTAAGGCAGAGACATGAGGAGCAATGGCCATAAAGCGGCGCATTTTTGCCGGTCGACCTCCAACATGGAGGATCGTATCGACCAGTAAAAGGCGCTCATCAGAAGACATGCGCTTATCATACGGGGAACCCCGCGATATACCGCCGCGACGGATATGAAAAATACGCCCGCGATTACCAGACTGAAAAAGTCGGGCGCGAAACCGGCGGCGCGTGTTCTTCGAGATATGAAATGCCCTGTTGTCGCGGCAACTATGAGCGCGAACAGATAACCCTGTGTCGCTTCGCCTCCCACGCTGAACCATCTGTCCCACAGCCATCGGCCCATTACGAGGCAGACGACCGAAACAGCGGCTATCGGCGGCAGATATCCCGAATATGCCGCGAGGCGCTTCATCTCGCGCGGCAATCCAAACGCCGCCTCCAGATAATGACGAGCAGGGCGCAGACCACGGCCATGATCGCGTATTCCTCCGGCTCCGGTATCGTCGGAATGTTTTTCGAGTTCGACGCGGGATTCAGATCGTGGCTTTTGTACTGCGCGGCGCTCTCCAGCACGACGGCGCCGGTCGCTTCCGTGACTATGCGTATTTCGCGCGCGCGTTCCCTTTCGTCTTCGGTGACGCTCCCGCCGGAATTGGTTTTTTGGGAGATATATCCGGCGTACGCCAGACGCGTTATATGGGGCGATCCTTGCGCGGTGAACATGGCCGGAGCGTCTGTCGAGAAAATCTGTTCGCGGTTCGTCATGTTGGGATAGAGCGACATGGAAAGCACGCGGGACAGCCTCTCTTCGAGCGGAAGGCCGTAATAGGCCGGCAGGCGTTTTATCGCGGGGATTTTCTCCTCGATCCTGTTCGCTCCAGAGGCCAATTGGAGGGAGAATATGGCGGGAGACGCCTCGCCCGCGCGTCTGCGAATCCGCTGTTGAATCCCGGTCATGTCCGCTATATCCGCAGGGAGCTTATCGTGTATCCACAGAACGGCCGAGTTGGGTTGCGCGGCGCACAAATCCCAGGCCCGTTCGAGATTGCCCGTCTGTTCATCCGCGCCCTCGAACCTGATGTTCTTCAATATCGCCGGCCACTTATCCATGGATTCGGCGGCAGTCATTGGCGGTATAGCCGTACTACCGGCGAACAACGCTATTTTTACCCCGTCCGGCGCGGCGCGCAAAGCGTTTGCCAGTTGGAAACCTTCTCCTGAGCCCTTGAGTTTTGCCGCCATCGAAACCGATGTGTCGAGCACGACGGCGACCAGCCTTTCCTTGTATGGTTCGGCGCGGACGAGCGAACTATAACCGACAACTCCGGAAAGCTCCGCGCGATACGCTACGGTTCCGGGATTGGCGGGTTGGTATAGCGCGCAATCCGCCAGGGCGTTCGGCGCGACTTTGCCTCGCACGGCGTAAAGCGTGCGGGAGGCGTCGACGAGACCTTCGCCCGTTCTCTTCGTCGCGGTAATCGCCTCCTTTATCAATCCGGCGGTTTCGGTCGTAATCGCGGCGTTGCTCTCAGCCCAGACAGCCACCTCGAGTCCGGGCGCATAAGCGAAATTCCTCTCCGCTATGTATGGCAATACGAGGGACGATTTATCGCCGTCCGGTATCAGCGGCAGCGTGAAACCGACCTTCACCTTCATTGGTATGTTCGGCCGCACCGGGAAACATTGAAGCAGCACCCTGTCCGGTCCGCTTGTGGTAACGAGCGCCGGATCGCGGCGCTGTGTGACAGCCACATCCCGGTATGCCTCTTTGACCGTCGATCTTCCGCCGAAAGCTGATTCCTGCTCGACTCCGTCTATCCAAAGAGTGAGCCTGCTCGCCACTCCGCCCGGCGGCAGGATTATCTGGCATCTTGCTTCCTGCGCGCCGCCGCCCTCATTGAGAAATTCAAGCATGAGTTCGGCGTACGCCGCGGATGGTCCGGAATCTCTCCCATCCTGGGAGCTGGAGGCGCTTATATCGAGAGCCGCGCTCCTCAGCGACAACCGACGAACCGAAGAGCCGACAATGTCGCCGCCTATCTGAGAATTGTTGTCCATGGTCTCCTCGATGCGTTCGGCGCTCGGGGATCTCGATGCGTCGCGGTAGTCCCTCCCCGTCATACGGTAATAAAGGGTTTGATATGCCGCCGAGTTGTACATCCTGTTGCGGCCTTTCATGTAAAAGAAGAATATCGTGCCATCAGGCGCAAAGTCCCGGGCATAGGAGTTTCGCAATATCACCGGCTCGGCGTGGAGCCTCCGGAGCATGTCGATCCCGGCCTGACGGGCGGCGCCCTCCCCCATCATGGCTTTATCGACCGCTTGTTCCCGCAAAGCCGCGTAACCTTCCCATCCCCCTATTATCAGCAGCCCCAGAGTCAGCCCTCCGATCCACCATCGCCCGATCTTTGGGCGATGATCGTTATTCCTGAAATATTCGCGAAGCCGGAGTCCCTGCGCGCAGCCCGAAAAGAGAGCGAGCCATGGGGATAGAGGCAGCAGGCATAGAAGGATCAATGGAGTGGCGAATATATATACCGGACGGGACATTCCGTGATACAACAGCATGGCGTCGAGCGGCGCAAAAGCCGCCGAGTACGATATTGCGACCACCAGAAGAAATCCGTTCATGAAGGCGAGCGTCCTGTCGTGAACGCGCGCCCGGTTTTTGCGAAGGGAAATCGCGGTATATATGATTATAATCGGCGTCGCCAGGAGGGCTGCCAGATGTGCCTCCGTCGGAATCGGATTGCCCAAGCCGCTCTTGCATAGCTTGAATACGGCTTCCGTGATGATCGCGGCCGCCGCGCCGATCACAGTAATGACGTAAAGGCATATTTCGAGAACGCGCGTCGGTCTCGAATGGTTTTCCGCCCCGTCAACTATGCGTTGTTTCGGCGATTTCCCCGTGACGCTCACAAAGGAGGATGGATCGATATATGCTTCGGGAGGATCGAGGCGGGAGAGTATATCATCTTCCGTCCTCCCTTCTTCGGAGCGCATATCGGCTATCTGCGCCTCTATATCCCTGATTATGCCAGCTCGAACAAGGGCGTCCACGCCGCTTCCGGCGAGCGCCTCGTCGACTGAAGCGAGATATTGCCGGAGCCTCTCCGGCAGATTGTAATCCGTCATAGTTCTCCCCCCGAATTATTATCATTTAATAAAACTTCCACTGAAGCTCCTATTTCGTGCCAGGCCTTTATCATGCCAGTGAGGCGTTTCGTTCCGGCTTCCGTCATGCTGTAATATCGCCGTGGCGGCCCGGTTACCGACGCCCTGTGTTCGAGCGCCACCCACCCCGCGTCCGCGGCGCGGTTCAATATTGGATACAACGTCCCCTCCGTCACCGAAAGCCACGGATATGTTTTGAGCCTGCGGAGAAGTTCATATCCGTAGGCCTCTCCGTCGCGAAGGCACGCGAGCACGCACAGCTCGGCAAGACCCTTGCGAAGCTGAGATATCCATACCCGGATGTCGTCGTTCTCACCCATGACGCAAAAATCGGCTCCCGTTCGATATTTTCATTGACCGTTTCTCCGTTTCCTCAGGTATTCATTCCCGGACAAGTATCTTACATTGCGGTATATTATAAAGCAATATATCAGTTCGTCAAGTTTAGGAACCGCTGATTCAATAACCTTCGGAGCGCAAAAAAAAAGCGTCAACGCCATTGCTTCAAGGCGTCGACGCTTTTTTCGTTTTATCCGTCGTTCATTTCCCCAGAATCGTCTTTAAATCCTGTTCAGGAGCGCTGATAGGAGCTATATTGAAATTATTGATGAGATAATTCAGAACGTTTGGCGACACGAACGCCGGCAGACTGGGGCCGAGCAGTATGTTTTTGACGCCCAGGCAAAGCAGAGTCAGGAGGATGCTGACTGCCTTCTGTTCATACCACGACAACACCATGGAGAGCGGCAGGTCGTTCACTCCGCAGCCGAAAGCCTCCGCCAGGGCGAGCGCCACTTTGATCGCGGAGTACGCGTCGTTGCATTGCCCCATGTCCATGACGCGAGGCAGCCCGCCTATTTCCCCAAGATTCATATCGTTGAAGCGATATTTTCCGCAAGCGAGCGTCAGTATTATCGAGTCGCCCGGAGTCCGCCTCACAAATTCCGTGAAGTAATTGCGTCCCGCCTCAGCTCCGTCACACCCGCCGACGAGGAAAAAATGGCTTATAGCGCCGCTTTTAACGGCGTTTATAACAGTTTCCGCGCGCGAGAGCACCGCTGCGCGACCAAAGCCGGTCACGACTTCACTTCCTCCGTTGGTGCCGGTCATGCGTCGATCCTCCGCATATCCGCCGAGTTCGAGCGCCTTATCGATCACGGGCTTGAAATCTTTGTCGTCCCCGATGTGAACGAGCCCCGGATATCCCGCCATCGCCGTTGTGAATACCCGATCGCTGTAACTCTCCCGCACCGGCATCAGGCAATTTGTGGTGAAGAGCACCGGCGCGGGGATCCCGTCGAATTCTTTTTGCTGATTCTGCCATGCGGTTCCAAAATTCCCCTTGAGCCTCGGATATTTTTTCAGCTCGGGATAACCGTGAGAGGGCAGCATTTCGCCGTGAGTATAGACGTTCACCCCGCTTCCCTTCGTTTGTTCGAGCAGCAGCTTCAGGTCGTGTAAATCATGTCCGCTGACGACGATAAATGGGCCTTTTTCAACTGTGAGCGATACCGTCGTTGGGTTCGGGGTTCCGTAAGTTTCAGTGTTAGCCCCGTCAAGCAGCTCCATACATTTGAAATTTATTTTGCCCGTTTCCATGACGATGGGCAGGAGTTCTTCCATACCATAGCCGTCGTTTCCCACAACCGCAAGGGCTTTGCGGAAGAACGCGGCGATCTCTTCGTCGCTTCTGCCGAGTACGAAGGCGTGATAGGCGTAGGCGGCTATCCCACGTATTCCAAATAAAACCAGGGACTTCAGCGACCTGATGTCCTCATCCGCTTCCCAGAGTTTCGTCATGTCAAATCCGGAGGAATCGCTCGAATTTGGATCCATCGCGCGGGTTTCCAGCCGTACTTCGCTGATTTTCCGCTCTATATCCGCGTCGCTAAAATTGACATTCGTGACTGTCATAAAGAGCCCTTCCATGATAAGGATATCCGAGCGCCCGGTCGGCTCATTTTTCAAAGCGGCGCGAGCCAGGGTCACGAGCTCTCCGGTCAATTCATCCTGCAAAATTGCCGTGCGGTCTTTCTTGCCGCAAACACCCTGACGCCCCGCGCAACCCTTTCCGCCCGCGGTCCCTTCGCATTGGAAACAAAACATATTACTCATTGCGTCCCACTCCCTCTTAGGTATCGTTGATCCGAACCTGTGTCATACAACTCGCTCTTTGCGCCTCCCGATTCACGGCATCATAATATATTGCCGCCGCCGGCAGGTCTGTTGTATTTACAACAAATCTGGGATAATCAGCGGTTTCTTGGGGAATCGCTAGAGTTGGGCTATGTCGGAAAGGTTGAATATCGGGAGCAATACCGCGAGGACGACGAAGCCAACCACGACTCCGAGGATGATGATTATTATGGGTTCCGCCAGGCTCGACCATTTCTGCATCATGTTTTGGACGAAATTCCATGCGTTGGCGGATATTCGTTCGAGACAGGTGGGGAGATTTCCTCCGACCTCCCCTATACGCACTATCGCTATTACGTCTTCGGTGAAAGAGCCCTCCCGTTCCAGGCTTTGGGAAAACCTGTAGCCTTTTTTGACCTCTCCGGCAAGAAATTTCATCCTGCCTTTTTTCGGATCCATGCTTTCCGACATCTCTATGGCCTGCACGAGAGGAACGCCGGATTTTATCAGGGTGGCAAGCTGTGAGAAGACGATCGACACGGTCAGCAGATTTCGCGTCCCCTTAAAGAACGGAAACGATATTTTTTTACCGCGCCGTTTCATGTAAATATACGCGGCTGCGCACAGCAGCACAGTCGGTATCGCTCCTATCCTGACGAGGGACGATATGCCGAGCAGCGCCCTTGTCGCCAAAGGAAGCTCGCGTCCCGCCTTTACCACGATATCCGTCATCTGAGGCACGACGTAAGTCACGAGGAACGCCACGACGAACGTCCCGACGATCAGCATGAGAATCGGATATGTGAGGGCTGATTGTATCCTTCTTTTGAGCGTTATTTCGCTTTGGAGAAACGCCGCGGCGCTGTCCAATACTGCCGGAAGCGTTGACGATCTCTCCCCCGCCTCCACCATTCCTATTATCGAGTCCCTGAAAACCCCCTGCGTTTTCATGCTGGAAGCGAGCGATCTTCCCGATTCGACCGACTCGCGAAGAGAGCTGTAGACAAACAGGAGCTGTTTGTCGCGGGTTTGTTTTTGGAGTATGCCGAGCACCTCCGTGAGGGATAATCCGCTCTCCAGGAAGGCCGACAACATAGTGCAAAACATATGCTGATTGTCGGCGCTGAGTTTTTTGACGCGGCGGGCGTCATGTACATTTTCACTTTCAGCTTTGATGGAAATGGGGATGTAACCGTCGAGGCTCAGGCCTTTGAGAAGCTCGTCCTCGTTAGCGGCCTCCCTCCTGAGGTTTTTGTGATTGCCCTTTGGATCGTAAGCGGCTATTTTGTAGAGGGGCATTTATTCCTCTCCGACGACACGGAGCATCTCCTCCGGCGTCGTGTCTCCCGCCGCCACGCGTTCCAACCCAAGCTCGACGAGGGTGCGCAGTCCGTTTTGCCTGGCTATTGTCCTGAGAGTGGCAAGAGGGGCCTGAGAGGATATCGCGTTCGCGATCTCAGGCGTTATGTCGAACTGCTCATAGAGCCCGAACCTTCCCTTGTAGCCCGTGTGCGCGCATTCGTCGCATCCCTCGCCCACGAACGCTCGTTTCAAGCCATATAAATTCTCCATGGCCCGAGGGGCCGGAATTGATTTTTTGCACTTTGGGCATATCCTGCGGACGAGCCGCTGCGCCACCACCCCGCGCAGGGAACCGGCTATCAGATATGGCTCGACTCCCATGTCGGCGAGGCGGGAAATGGCGCTGGGCGCGTCGTTGGTGTGCAGTGTCGATAAGACGAGGTGTCCGGTAAGCGACGACTGAATCCCTATATGAGCGGTGTCGAAGTCCCTCATCTCGCCTATCATTATGATGTCGGGATCCTGACGGAGGATGGAACGGAGCGACGTTCCGAACGTCACTCCGGCTTTTTCGTTCACCTGCACCTGCCCTATGCCGGGCACGTCATATTCGATCGGATCCTCGACCGTTATTATGTTGACTTCGGGCCTGCGGAGGGCTTGCAGTATCGCGTAAAGCGTCGTGCTTTTGCCGGAGCCCGTGGGCCCTGTCAGAAGTATCATGCCGTGAGGGCTGTGGATGAGATGTTCGAGCCTGTCGCGCTCCTCGCTTCTCATGCCGAGCTCCTCCAGTGAGAGCAAGCCGCGCGCCCTGTCGAGCAATCTCATGACGATGCGCTCGCCGTGCTGGGTCGGCAGCGAGCTGACCCTTATATCCACAGCCCTGTCCCCAAGAGTGATTCCGATCCTGCCGTCCTGAGGCACGAATCGTTCGGCGATATCCATGTGAGCCATTACCTTTATCCTGCTGGTGACGGGAGACTGGTGTCCCTTTGTCAATTCGTAACGGTCGCTCAGCACCCCGTCTATTCTATAGCGAACCTGCAGCTTGTCCTCGAACGGTTCGAGGTGGATGTCGGTAGCCCGCTCTTTTATTGCCTCGAGCAACACCCCGTTGACGAGCTTGATTACCGGGGCGTCCACAGTGTCGCTCATCACTTCCTGGCGGGCGAGCTCGGACAGGTCGTTCACCGATTCTATAGCGTTCAGCGTATCCTGCTCCACTCCGCTCTTGAGGTCGTAAAGAGCCCTGATTACAGAAGTTATCTGACCTTGAGGTAATATTTCAAGTTTCAGGGACATGCCCGCGCCCATTGCCAGCAGCTGAGCGTCCATGGCCGCCGCCGCCGAGTGAGCCGCCACCGTCATGAGGCCGTCTTCCGCGGCTATGGGAATTATTCCCTTCTCCCTCAATACGTCGATGCTGACTCCCTCCGGTATCAGGCCGAGCACTATTTCAGCGGACGGCGCCCTGTTCGGGGTTCCTGTTTCGCTCATGAACCGTTATTGTCCCCCGCCGGGGGCGACATCGCCGCTCGATACCTCGCGCCGGAGTCGCATAATATCCTGAGAGACGCCCTCCCGCGCTCCCGATTTTTTGAACTCATCGTAGTATTTTATTATTGTCTCGCGTTCGCCCAGGCTCAAACCGTCCGCGCCCGTCGTCACCTCTATCGTCGCCTCGGTCGCCTGCTGCGGGGTCTCGATAATGCGCGGCGTCAGGAAGACCATCAGGTCTATCTTCTCCCTCTGGCGCTCGCTCGACGTGAAGAGGTTCCCCAGGATTGGAATATACGAGATGCCTGGAACGCGGTTTTTTAACGTGCGCTCCACTTCCCTTATGAGTCCGCCCAATATGATCGTCTCGTTGTTCGCCACCATTACGTTCGTTTTGATGAGGCGCTTCGAGGTCACGGGAGTCGTGGAACCGGGCGTGCTCAGGACATCCTCTATCGTCTGCTCTATGTCGAGGGCCACGAGATTTCCGCTCCTGATATGGGGCGTCACCTTGAGGATGAGACCCGTATCCTTGTACTCGTAGCTGCTCTGCATGGCGGCCGGGTTCGATATATCGGTGATCTGACCCTTCAACTGGGGGATCACCTGACCGACCTGAAGGGCGCTCTCCATGTTGTCCGTGCACATGAGGCGCGGCATAGAGAGGACATTTATCGCGTTGTACTGGTTGAGCATCTTTATGTACGCGTAGACGAGCCCCATACCCTGTGTATTGCTTGTTGTGTAGGCGTTTCCGTTAGCATCGACGCGGTATTCCTCAACCTGCGTCATCTCGGTGAACCACTGCATGAACTGCGCCGGCAGTCCTGTAGCGCCCAACTGAGCGTTGCCTCCGATCAAAAGATTATTTCCGGCGTCGCCGCCCCACGCGGACCAGTCTATCCCCGCGCTGTTGAGCTTCGTCAGGTTTATCTCGGCTATCAAGCCGCGAAGAAGCACCTGTTTGGGCTGTACGTCCAGCTCCTCGATGATATCCTTTATGGCCGAAAACTGTTCCTGGGTCGCCGTGAGGATGAGGCTGTTAGTGGGGACGTCGGGGACGACGCTCGTCGGCATCGCCGGCGCCGCTCCGCCGCCGCCCTGAGCGCCCTGTCCGCCGCCCCTCTGCTGAACCTGGAGGCGGGACGCGACGGCGAGTATCTGGCTGAGCTGCTCGGCGACGGATGTCGCGTCGGCGTTTTGCAGTCTGTATATGTGGAAGTTGGAAGAGGTAGCGGGGACGTCGAGCTCGGTCAGAAGCAGCTCCGCTTCCGCCAGAGAGTCTTTCGTGCCGACGAGTATGATTTTTCCGCTCCGTTCATCCCCTATGGCTATGAGAGAGGCCATACGCGACGTCGCTTCTTTGGCGAGCGCGTTGAGATGGCTCTCGACAAGTTTCGGCGAGGCGTAGTTGAGCGCTATCGTTTTGACGCTTCTGACGCTGTCGGGCACGTCCAGCGCCTTTATTATGCTCATCGCCCGGTTCAGCATGACGGCTCTGCCGCTCAGAAGCACCGAGGCGCCGCCGGATAACGGCGCCATGTTGATTCCGGGGACTCCAAGCTTGATGGGATCTATCACAAAACCCGCCTTGACGTATTTTAGGGGAACAATCTGAACGACGAGCTGCTCGCCGGGAACGACGAGGTTCTGTCCCTTCACTATCTCGTTGTTGTTGGAGGGCCCCGCGTTAGCGGGAACGATTTTCGAGTAGCTGCCCATGTTCTGGAGGGAGAGCCCGTTCATCTCGAGCGCGGAGAGCATTACGAGGCGGGATTCCTGTATGGAGACGGCCTTTGGCGATACCACCGACACTGTTCCCCTCACCCCTGGGCTCACGACTATGTTCTCTCCGAGCAATTCCGACATGAAGCGTATGAACTGGATCATATCGAGATCCTTGAAGTTGAACTGCACTTTGCCCGACGCGCGCATGGCCCGCGCGGCGGAAACGAGGTTCTGTTCGTTCTGTTCGGGATCCTCCGGAGTTTGCGGTTCAGCCGCGCGCGTTTCGTTCGCCAAGAGCGTTATCGAAATAATCAGCATGATTGTAAAAAATACCGCGATGGTTCGTCTGCCCATTCGCTTCACCTCAATGTCTAGTTTAAATACAGTTGCGGGAAATTGAATACATGGAAATACCAGAGTATTAAATCACATCCTGTCGCCAGATGAAACCAATTCGCTCTTTGGAGGCAAAAAAAGTTTTATTGTTTTTCCATTTTTCGTGACGGTTATTTCGCGCCATTTTTTAGCGCGCGCTTTGAAACTCTCCAATTCCGCGTTCGCCTCATTCGAGAAACCGAGCGACGCTATGTCGATGCCGCCGTCCTTCCAAAGAGGCGATGACTCCTCCGTCACCTTCCAATCCACGTCGCCGAGGGTTCCGAATATATCGAGCGGATTTTGCGCCGTTTTGATCTGAAGTATGGACGCCTCGCGAAGGATCTCTTCTCGCGCCCTCGCTTCCCAGAGGCCTCTTTGCGACAACGCGACGAGTTTCAGCGACGCCGTCACCACAAGCCCCAAAATAAGAACCGACACCATTGTTTCGATCATCGTGAAGCCCTTTGTCATATTTATCTATTTCACCGCGTAACCGAGTTTCAGCGGCTCTCCCTCGCGCTCGACCTGAAAGTCGAGACGCGCGCCCGAGAGCATCGAGCTGATGACGTTCGAGACATTGCCCACATCGTCTATGCCGATGCCGTTGACGTTCGTTATCACGTCGTTTGGCTGCATCCCAAGCTTCGAAAACAGGCTGTCCGATCTCATGCCCATTATCATCATTCCGTTGTCAGCCGGCACCAGCCTCATTTTGCGCACTTCATTCAGCGGGTTCGTCAACAGATCGTTGAGGAGCTCCCTCGTTATCGTGCCGTCCGATCCGTTGGCCTCCGCAAGAACAATCCCGGACTCGGGATTCGGCGCCTCGATCACCGGGGCGGGATCAGGAGCTCGCGGCATCGCTCTGGCCGCCGCGGCGGGACGTTTATCGGCGGGAGACCAAAATGTCAGATACAGCGGGAATGATTCGCCGTCTCTGGTAAAAATTGCCATGTCCGGCGCTATGTCGCTGAGAATATAACCGTCATGCCCGCCATTTTTCAGGACGAACGAAGAGCCTGATTTCGTCTCGATCCAAACTCCTATGGACGGCAGGGTTCCGAAGAGTTTGAAATCCTTTATACTGCCGACTGGAGCGGATTGAGCGACGGCGAGGGGCGCGCGTTTTTCCGGGTCGGCGTCCGGAACGCCGAACGAAGCGAAGGAAATATCAGTTTTTTCACGGTTTTGCGAGGCCCCCGCGTAAAAAATCGACGGTTGTCTTTGCGATACAATGGCCGCGAGCTCTTTTTGAGAGGCCATGGAACGGGACGCCATAAACGCCTTTGCCCCGGCGCACAAGACGAACGAAACGAGCAGCCCCAGCGCTATTGCTGCCGATACACGCAGTATTTCCACTCTATTGACGCTGATGCGCATTTTCCCTGATTCTCCATTCACCCTGTCCCGCCGGTTCCACGAATCGACTCAAAACCGGGGTTCCCAGCATTGCCCCTATGAGCGGAGGCACACTGAATACGGCTGTGCTTTCCGTGATGGTTCTGTTTTGAACGTCGAAAACGAGGCCGCCCGTCATTTTGACGTCTCCTTCAATAATCGCGTCGGAGATGGATATTGTGTTTCGCGAGGCGGACAGGTTCGCTTCTCCGTTAATGAGGCTCAGTTTATTGTTGGGAATGTACATCACCAGCGCGTCGTTGAATTCGGTTCGAATTCGCGCGCCGCGTGAAAATATGCTCGACGCCGGAAAAAACGACACGGCGACGTCGGATAACGACGCTCTGGCCATTGGGCCTTCCACATCTAAACCGCTCATCCTGTATGACGGACGAAAAAATCCGACTTGTTCCATGCTGTCGCACGTCACGTAATAACCCTTTCGGGAGGCCTCCAGTCTCAGTCTGTCGAACGCGTAAAGCCCTGCTTCTTTCCACGGGGCGAAAATCAACAGTCCCAGGAAAACGGACGCTATGAATATGGCGGGATAACACGCGTACCTGAGAAATTTCATCTGAGCGGCTCCAGCATAAAGGTGGCGTTTAGCGCGCGCCCTCCGCCGCTCGGAAGCGCCCTTATCTCCGCCGTTCTTATGGAGAGGCCTCTGTTTTCGGCTGAAGCCAGAAACTCCCTCATCTCGCCGCCGAAAATTTTGTCGAGTTGTATCAACACGCCCGATTGATTTGAGGTGAGCTGCCGCATCCTGTCCCTCAGTTCGAGCGCGTCGACTATCTGCGACAGCGCTCCGAGCGGATCGTCGGTATTCCGCGCGTCGATCCCCTTTCTCGGGAGCGCCCTGTATTTCATGGCGTAATCGAGCACCCTGCCGCCCGACGCGATATCCGATCCGACTCTGGAGGTCGACGCGAGCAACGAAGCCATTATCGCGAAAAAAACGACCCATACGAAAACAGCTAGAGCGCACATTGCGAGCGGCCTGCGAAACTCCCTATCGGACGCGATCTCGCGTATAAGGGTCATTCAACCGACCTGCCTTTCGATGTGTTCATGGAAAAACGCATACCGCCCCCAGGGATCGACTGGATATTATCGACGCGCAGAGAGTATCCGAGCTCTTCGAGACGCGAGCGCAGCCTCTGTATGGGCTCGTTGCCGTCGGCCGTTCCTTGAATATCGGCGTTCTCAGAACCGTACCTCAGCGTTTCTATCGTTATGCCGGATTCGTCGCCGAGTTTTTCCCATACGGATGATATATCCCTCAGAAATGAGGTTATAGAGTCATCCCGCACAATCTCGCCGGACGAGCGGAGTTTTGCGGCAGCGGATACGAGGGGCTGCATCGAACGCTCCTCGAACGCCGTTTCGTAAAGCTCGATACTGTTTGACGCGACACGCGACTCTATGGAAGACTGTCTGGCGAACATGACGGACGCGGCGATCAGAAACAGTATTCCTGAACAAAGGGCCGCGCGCGATGTCGCAGCGAGCGCCGAGAGCAGGCGCTCCCGATGCTCCCGCATGTTCGTTCCTGCGCCGGAGAGATCGAGGTTCGCGTAGGATGGGCAGGCGGCGATGGTTTTAAGCCCGCACCTTTCCATATCCTCGTCCGTCACGTCTTTTGCGTCCACGATAAGTATTTTTTCCGCGTTGCCCCCGATGCCCTCGATGTATTCCAGCGCGCCGCGTTCCTCATCTTCCGGCGAGGTCGCCTCGGATGGCGTCGTTTTATAGAATACCGGGGTCCAGTCCTTTATCCATACGCTCGTGATCAGTTTTTCATCCGTCCATATCAGCAGTCCGTTCGGGCCCACTTCTCCCGCGAACGCCAGAGGAACCGGCCATATCGTGCGGCCGCGCCCAAACGCGGACGCCGTTTCGTCGGGCGGGGTCGCCTCTTCTTTGTTCCGGAGGAAAACGCATCCTGAGGAAGATTTTTTCGAAACTTTTGTGAAAAAGGGTATGAATTCCACATGATGCGTGCCTTCGCCCAGAAGGGGCTTATATTGTATCTTGAGGGCGTCCCTTGCCTTCGACATTCCCTGGAACGGAAACGAGAACTCGTGAGCGGAGAGATTTCTGAAACTTCGAAGCAGTATGACATTGCCCTGACCGGCAACGTCGCCGGACGCTGAATCATCCGTTCTGAATCTGTAGGATCCGGTTTTCTCCTTCATTACAGTTCCGTTACTCCCTCCAGTTGACGACAGCGCATCCGTCGCCTTTGCGCCGCAATACGGCCTCGAAGTTTCTTTCCTCGCCGGTTTTTGCGACATTTATCGAGACGAGATAAAATTCACTTTTATAGTTTATCACGTTTTTAAGCCGTGTTACTGATGTGCTGGAAAAACCGGCTATTTTAGAAAGATCGTCCGCGTTTTTTATGTTATTTTGATTCCTGAACTCCACGAGGCGTTCTATGACGTCGTCGCCAATTCCAGGGTCCAGAATTGCCAAGACCTCCGGCGGGGCCATGTTGATATTTATTCCGGCGGCGCCGTATACTGTGAAATATCTGTCCGCGGCCAGCTCCGAAGAACTCGAGCCGTAAATTTCGAGACGTGTCATATCGGGCATCCAGAGCAATTCTCCGAGATCCGAGATTGATCTGTTGGGAAATGAGTCGTCCTCCCTGCTTCCCGGGCGTATATCGCGGTCTTGATCCATAAAATCGAGCACAAGCGGCGCCAATTCGGGATCGATATTGCCCCAGGCGCGCGCCCATGGATAGGCGTATTCGTTTTTCAAGGTGGCGCCGTCGGGAAGGAACATACCGTTTATGGGGATTTTATCGTCGAGCGGAGAGATGGATAAAGAGACGAGAAAATCTCCATAGTCCATCCTGATCGGCATAGTTCCGGAATAAAGAGGCCTGTGGCGCGAGTCGTATTCCTCGCTGTCCTCCGCTATCCAGCCGGAAGCTTCTTTGGCTGCCATTACAGCGAGCCCTCGCGACGTGGTCGCGAATTCGTCACTGGATACTCTCCTCATTTCCTGTCTCGCGAACCACGCGAAAGAAACAGCGGCGCTGAGGAAGAGCGTCGATACGAGAAGCACTACGACGAGGATGAATCCCCTAGAAGTTTGGCAGTATGTCCTCATAGATCATTTCTCCGGATTCGTGGATTATTGTCACTCTCAGCGCTCTCGGAGAAGCGCCGGAGTATTCTTTTTTCCATTCTGAGTCATCGAGCGCCGAAAAAGTGATTCCCTTGGCGTCCGGCAACATCAAAGCCGCTTTGCTGAAGTCGAGCTCTTCGCGCTTCACGGAAGCGGGTTCTATATCCTCCGAGATGACGAGCCTGTATATGCCGCCAGCGAGACCGTCGTTCAATGTGGATTTTCCGGCAACTCCCCATACGACGCTTCCCATCGGGCGCAGTGTGTATGACGGGGTCATGGTCCATACGATCAAAAGATCATTCTCTCCCGACGCGAGGGTATCCGCCGCGACTATTCTGAGCGGGGAGGCGGAATTGAGCAGCGAAGCTTCCCGGACATCCTGAAATATTCTGCCCACCGCCGCGCGTTCCCGATTCGCGTTCGCGAACTCCTCCCGTGTCGACGCGATGAGCCTGGAAGTATAGAGAAGAGGAGCTATTCCGGCAGCCAGAATTATCCCGGCTATCGCGAGCGCGATCATTATCTCGACGAGCGTGAACGCATTTTTCCGCCGCATAGGGAACCTACTCGATAGACTCGGTTCCGGGAGGAAGGTAAGGAAGCAGAGCTTTCATGAGCTCAATGTTTTGCATTTCCCGCGCGCTGTCGAACAACCTGTAAAGACGCTCCGAATTCGGTCGCGCCATGAACGCGTTGTAGAGTCCCCTCGCCCCTCGGATATACGTCTCGGTATCGCCATTCTGTCTGCCGGTGAAAATATCCAAAATAGCCGCCTGTTCGACAGCGTCGTCCCTCGACATGGGGAAACGCTGAGCGCCGCGCGCCATATCACGTTTTACGCTCTGAGAGGAATCATAAACCGCTTCCCGGAGTATCTGATCTCCCATCATTCCCCCGCCTAAAAAGATAAAGCCGCTCAGTGAGATAACGACCATGAAACAGCCGAAGGCTCTGTAGATGAAATCGTTATCCCGCTCCATCCATTTGGGCATGTCGGGCATAAGCGTTCTATTGGCGAGGGCGAACGCCAGCGACATCCAGACGGCGTTTTCTATCCTGTGAAACGGCCTGCTGAAGATCGCGTCGAACCAGAGCAGAAAAATAGCCGCACAGCCCCACAAGGCTTCGGGCGTAAACGGTTTGCCCTCGATCAGCGCCTTCAAGAATCTGTAAATCCACCATAATCCGAGGGCAGCCAGGATCAATGCCCCAATGATGCCGGTCTCGCAGAGCCACTGCAGGTATTCGCTGTGAGCCCAGTATGTGTACTGCCAGTTGTATCCTTCAGTTCCCAGCAGCTCGGGATGCTTTTCGTAGAATATCCTCTGCCCGTCGAGGAAATGCCATTTGTAATTTCCAAGACCGACGCCCTCGATGGGTTTTGTGAGGAAAATCTCGTTGCTTATCCTCCATATCGCGATTCTGCCCCCGAATGTCCCGGGATTTCGCGCCATATCGATGAACTTATTGGCGAGCTCTCCGCCTCTGTTTGTTCCGGACGAGGAATTGAAGGTCATGACCAGAACCAAGAATACGAAGACGACCCCGAACATTGCGGCGATATTTTTCGTAGCTTTATACTCCTTGTTTCTGAGCATAATAGCGAGAAGGACTACGGTTGCGACGACGAGCGCCAAAATCCCTCCTCTGGCTGTGGAACGCCAGAGTCCGCAAGAGTTTACAGCGAGAAGGAACATGTTTGCCACTATCAGAAGACCCGATTTTATATTTGTTTTCCAATCGCCCGAGTACCTCGTGTGAAGGAACAGGCTGTTGAAGACCGCTATCGCCATCCACAGGCCGAACATCTCCTGTTGACCGGTGTTTCCGATGTAGTTTCCGGGAACGTCCATTATGAATTGACGGATAAATGGTATTTCAGAGTTCATATTCCTTATCAAAAGCTCGGCGAACAGCACGTTGATCGCGGCATTGACCGCGCTGCCCCACAGGATCGCCATGAAAAGCTTTCCGTGCGGCCGCAGGTTGTACGCCAATATATAAACTCCAATGAGCGTCACGAAGAAAAACCACTCTTTAAGGAACGTCGACGCTGAAGTCAGTTTGATAAATAACGGCTGGGCGGTTACGAGAAGCATTAAGAGGAGCCACACCATGGCGAACGGATCAAGCGTGAATTTTGTCCGCTTCGCGCCGAAGACGCAAAGAGTTACGCCAGCCGTGAGCGTGATAACGCCGATGGGGGCCATCGTGGCAAACCATTTCATTATGTGAAGCGTATCAAACCAGGCTAGACCCGAATATACAAGGTTCGGCAGCGTAAACGACAGCATAAATGCCCCATAATAGAGCCACTTGGGCACAAGGGGCTTTTCCGCTCCGTTGGATTCAACTATTTTATTTATAGCATCTTTATTTTTTTGTTTTATTCCTTTCGATGTGGACATGCCTCTCAATTTTCACCGCCAATTTCATCGGCGTCGCTTTTTAGCAGATCGACCGTTATCTCAACAATAAGTGAACTCTGATTCATCTGCTTCACCTTCCATTGCGCGGCAGTGCCGAGGCCCCTGTGCCTGTTCACCAAAGCCGCGATATCTCCAAGCAGCTCGCCGCCCGGGGCGTCCGACGCGCCGCGATTAGTTTTCGAGCGGGACGGCCTGGGTTTTTCGCCCCAGTTCTCGGTCATCGCTTCGAGCGCGCTTGCGCTCAGGTCTTCGTCTATAGCCTTTTGAGCGAGCTGTCTCTGCTCCTCCGACGATAGCGACAGAAGAGATCTCGCCTGGCGTTCGCCCAATTTTCCGGAGAGCACAAGCCGCTGTACCGCCGGATCCAGACGGAGCAGCCTCAGTTTGTTCGCTATCGAAGCCTGGGAACGCCCCATCCGGCGGGAGAGTTCAGTTTGGCTCCAGCCTGTCTTCGAGAGTATATCCTGCAAGGACGAGGCCTCTTCGATGGACGACAGGTTTTTCCTCTGTATATTCTCGACCAGCGCTATTATCTGCTGATTGAGAGGTTCGGTTTCAACGACTATGGACGGTATCGACGCAAAACCGGCTCGAGTGGCGGCCCGAAGTCTCCTCTCGCCTGCTATCAGTTCGTAACCGTTTTCGAGGCGTTTTACGAGTATGGGCTGCAGCACGCCGAACTCTTTGATCGAATCGGCAAGCTCCAATATCTCCTGCTCCCCAAGCTCTTTTCTAGGCTGGAAGGGATTCGGCCTGACCGAGGTCACGTCTATATCGATGAGCCTTCCCTCTGAGACTCCGAAACTTGGAACCGCCGCCGATTCCTCCGGAACAGAGGGGCTCGTTTCAGCCTCTTTTTGGGGGTCGGGTTTCGGTTTTACCTCGGAACTGTCCAGCGGTTCCGGCGCGGTATCATCCTGTTTCGCCGGAATATCGGCGTCGCCCTCATCATATGCCGGAGACCTCCCGGGCGGTTCATTCTGGCGGCGCGCATCCGCGGCGCTATTTTTCGTGGAATTTCGCGACTCCCGCTCGGGGTGTTCTATGGCCTCCTCGAGCTGAGCGTCGATCCGGCGTTTAATCGTATCCGCGCTATCCGGGTGGCTTGTTTCTTTGGGGGCTTCGCCGCCCGGATTCTTTAAAAAATTGAGTATGTCCCACATCTTGTCAGCCACGATTATGCCTCCCGAGTATAACTATAAGCCGCGCGGGCATGCGGATCATATAAAGAAATATAACATAAAAAGCCTGCGAATCACATCTTAAATCTTGCGCTGCTCTCAAATCTCGAAAATTCCCGGTAAAAAATGAGATCGACTTTGCCTGTCGGGCCGTTTCTGTGCTTTTGAATCGACAATTCCGCCGTGTTGTCCTCCGAATCGAGATTCTGATATGATTTTCTGTGAAGAAACGCCACTATATCGGCGTCCTGTTCTATCGCCCCGCTGTCCCTCAAGTCGGACAGCATGGGCCCCTTGCCGTCCTTTCGTTTTTCTATGTCTCTCGATAGCTGCGAAAGAGCTATAACCGGAACCTCGAACTCGCGGGCGACGCCCTTGAGCATCCTCGATATGTCGGCCACTTCCTGGTTTCTGCCGTCGTTTCTCCTGGCGTCTGACGACATCAGCTGAAGGTAATCGACGATTACAAGACATTTTTCTCCCTGATGCCGCGACATAAACCGGCGGCATCTCGCGCGCAGTTCGAACGTCGTGAGCATGGAGCTGTCGTCTATGAATATCGGGGAGTTGCAGAGCTGTGACGCGGCGTCGGTAAGGTCGGTCCACTGAGCGTTGTCGAAGTTGCGGGTCCGCTCCATTTCCTTTATATTCACCTTGGCTATCGAGCTGAGCATTCGGGAAGCTATCTGTTCGGCCGACATTTCAAGGCTGAATATCAAAGCGGGAGCGCCGTCAATGACTGCGGCGTTCGTCGCTATATTCAGCGCGAAAGCGGTTTTACCGACGGAGGGACGGGCGGCTATTATATTGAGACTGCCCGGTTGAAATCCCCCCGTGAGACCGTCGAGATCCGAGAAGCCCGTCATTACGGAATTTGCCGAAGCTCCATCCTGGCCGCTCCGTTCGAGCTGGTTGAATACGTTCGTCACCACGTCCTCTATTTCTTTGATGGACGATTTGGCGCCGCGAGTGGCTATCTTGAAAATTTTCTGCTCAGCGTTCGACATGGCCTCGGACGAATCCAGCGCGGCGGCGTATCCGTCGCGGGTTATCTCGCCTCCGGCCCTTATCAGCGCGCGGTGCACGGATTTTTCGCGCACTATCACGCAGTAGTGCTCTATATTAGCGACCGTGGTTACCGCTTCGAAGAGCGTCGCTGTAAACGAGGGGCCGCCGACTCCGTCCCAGAGGTTCTGGCGGGTCATTTCCTCCTCGAACGTGATGGCGTCCACGGCCTTATCCTTGCGGGTCATGCCCTTTATGACATCGAAGGCCGTCGCGTGCCTCGGTTCATAGAAATCCTCGGATTCGAGGAGCTCGACCGCCGTCATGAGGGCATTTCTGTCGAGGATCGCCGATCCCAGAACCGCGCGTTCAGCCTCCAGGTTGTTGGGTTGAATTCTGTCCGAGAGCTCGATCGCGGGCAACTCTATTCAGCCTTCACTTCGAGAGTCAATTCCGCCTCGACGCCCGTATACAGCTTTACCCTGAACGGATATAAACCCACCTGTTTCACGGGTTCATCGAGTTTTATGCCGTGTTTGTCCGCCAAAACTCCGTGCTGCGAGGATATGGCCTCCGCTATCTGACTCGTTGTCACGCTTCCGAACAGCCTGCCCTCATCGCCCGCGTTCACCTTCACGGTCACTTTTTTGCCGCCTATTTTTTTCTTCACTTCGATCGCTTCATGCTCCAGTTTTGCCTCGCGGTTCTTTTTTGCTTTCTGGGCGGCCTCCCACTCTTTTATCTTGCCTTCCGTACCTTCTATCGCGAGACCTTTTTTAAAGAGAAAATTTCTCGCGTATCCGTCGGATACGTCCAACAGCTCGCCCTTTGTTCCAACTTTATTGACGTCCTGGACCAATATGACCTTCAATTCAAGTCCCCCTCACTCGATGTCTGAAATCAAACCCCATATCAGCTATGCCGATTATTGCCAGCAACGCTCCGATTATAGGCAGAAAAGGCGCTAAAATAACGGTTGTAATACGAAGGAATCTCGGTATATGTCTGAGTTCCATGAAAAAATATACGCAACTGAGGCCCTGCAGGATAAAAAGCGTTCTCGATATTTCACTCAGATTTGCGCCGATCTGCCGCAACATGTAGGCATCCTGCCTGCCCGACGCTATCTCCCCGCATCTGAAACCCGCTATAAGCGCGACGAGCAGGCTTCTCGGAAAAGACCACTCGGGGAAGGATGGCATGTGAAAAAACGCTTCGCCCGTTCGTTTTTTGTGAATGTACGACACGAGCATGACGCACGCCATAGCCTCGACGGCGGCGAACATAATCATGCTGTATGGTATCAGCAAAATCATGTTATCTATGAAGACGCGCATAATCCCCGGATCGAGGGACGCTCCGCCGAACGACGCCAGAACCGTCTCGATCTCCGCTGCGTCGGGCGACATTAAATTGACGCCCGTCACCCTGAAGCATATGACCACAGCAAATAGTTTCCCGGCAAATTCAACGCTGGATGAGGCGACGAGAAGATTGCCGCCCGCAACCCCCGATTTTGCCGCCAGGCCTATTAAAACCCCGGACAGTCCGAACATGAAAAAATACATGACGCTGTAAATTCCCGGCATAACAATGCTCATTATACACGCGGAGGCGAGCGCGCTCGAAATTGCCGCGCCCGCTCCTCGCTCAAACGCCAGGAATGCCGCAGGAAACGAGTATATGAGAGCGAGGGGCAAAGCCACAACAGGCGACATCAGTCCGATGGAAAACATCAGCAGGCATGTCGCTGTGCATATCAACCAATCTCTAAACCGGACAAAAAACATCTATCTCTCCCGTGTGATATCAGCCGCGTAAAGTCCCGGAAAATCGAAAAGGGGAGAGCGTCCGCCCTCCCCTGGTAGCTTAATCCGATGTGAAAGGAAGAAGAGCCAGAAAACGCGCCCTTTTTATCGCTCTCGTCAGCTGCCTCTGATGTTTGGCGCATGTACCAGTCACGCGCCTGGGGACTATCTTGCCCCTGTCGGTGATATATCTGCGCAGTTTCTCGGATTCCTTGTAATCTATGTGTGTAACCTTATCCACGCAGTAATGGCAGACCTTTGGGCGACGCTTACGACGCTTCCTGAACTGATTGTCCATCTATAATTCAACTCCCCTGTATTGTCCAACTACGTCTAAAATGGAACGTCCACTTCATTGTCGCTTTCCGTTTCCGACGAATCGCCCAGTTCGGAGAAATCGAGCGGGAAATCCTCCTCGAAATTTATATCGTCCCTGAGGCTTCCAACGTCTCCTCCGGCGGCAGGATAGGAAGGACTTTGTCTCGGCGGCTGATGCGCGGCCTGAGCCGGACGCGGGGCCGGAATTTCTCCGTAGCCTTCGTCTTCCTTCCGCCCCGACGACATAAGAACTATGTTATCGGCGACAACTTCCGTGGCCCACTTGCGGGCGCCGCTTTTCGCGTCCTCGTATTCCCGCACCTGTATGCGGCCTTCCACGAGAACCGGCCTTCCCTTGCGCAGATATCTGTCGCATATGTCGGCCAGAAAAGTCCAGGCGACGACCGGCACGAAATCGGTATGACTTTGAAGCTCGCCCGTTGCCTTGTTTTTCCACTGACGTCCGACCGCTACCGTTATCCGCGCTACCTTCTGTTTGTTAGGGGTATGCCTGATATCCGGATCCCGCGCGAGATTGCCCATCAAAACTACTCTGTTGAAACCTCTCGACATGGCCGCTACCTACTCTTCATCGGTGGATACGACAAGATGCCGCAACACCGAAGCGCGCAGACTGAGCACTCTGTCAAGTTCCCTGATTGTATCCGGATCGATTTTAAATGTGATGAGCGCGTAGAAACCTTCCAGTTGTTTCTTGATCGGGTAAGCAAGATGTTTCTTGCCCCAGAGGTCTATCTTGTCGACCTCCGCTCCCAATCCGCGCACGACCTCCGCAATTTCCTCCGCGGACGCTTTGTGGTCTTCCAATCCTTCCGTGAGAATTACCGTCAATTCGTAAAGTCGCACGTATTTCACCTCCTCCCTTTGGACTATGAACCCTATAGCGGGCTCTTTGGCCTCTTGCGCACAAGAGGCAGGGATAACGAACTTTAATTATATACTTTTATTGCCCATCTCGCAATATGTCCTCAGAAATTATCTCGATCCTGTATATCTTTTCGCCTGGTTTTACGAGATTGAACTCTTCTCTCGCAAGATACGCCACTCCCGCCGGGGTCGTGTAATAGCTGATTTTTTCCTGAAGCTCCTGGTTCTTCCTCGTGAGTTCGACGAGCTCCTCCATTCTCGCCTCCAACGCGTCGGAGAGGCGTTCTATCCTGCCGATCTCCCGAAAAAATGTGGCGACCGTGACGGCCATAATAAAAGTTGTCAGGGCATATATTATGACCCAGCGCAGTTTAGGCATTTCACATCTTCTCCGGAGCGGAAACTCCTATCAGCTTCAAAGCGTTCGAAATGGTTATCCTGGAAGCCTCCACAAGCGCCAGCCTGGCGTTCATAATCTCCGCAGCCTCGCCAAGGACCTTCTCGGTGTTGTAAAAAGCATGGAAGGCCTCGGCAAGCGAGGTCGCGTAAAATGCTATACGGTGAGGTTCGAGGTTCGACGCGGCTTTTGCCACTTCCTCCGGAAATCGCGACAGCTCTTTCGTCAGCCTTACCTCGCATGGCTCGGCGAGACGATTCAGGTCGACCGACGATAAGTCTGGCTTCGCGACTCCACGCGACTTTGCCTCCCTGAGGATGCTGCATATCCTCGCGTGCGCGTACTGCACATAATAGACCGGGTTGTCGGATGAAGTCTGTTTCGCGACCTCCAGATCGAAATCGAGGTGGGTATCGCATTTCCTGTTGACGAAGGAAAACCGTGTAGCGTCGCGTCCAACTTCGTCCATAACCTCCCTGAGCGTTACGAACGTGCCGGCCCTTTTCGACATAGCGACAGGCTCTCCGTTGCGAAGCAGGCTGACGAACTGAATGAGCATGAATTCGAGGCTTCCGTCGTCGGCGCCCAGAGCTTTATTGACGGAGCGTATACGTGGTACGTATCCGTGATGGTCCGCCCCCCACACATAAATCAGAAAGTCGAATTTCCGCTCGTATTTATTGAGCAGATAAGCCGTATCCGACGTAAAATACGTCGGCGCCCCATTGTTCCTGATCATAACCCTGTCTTTATCGTCGCCGAACTCAGTGGCGCGAAACCAGATCGCGCCATCCTGGTCGTAAGCGTATCCCCTCGATTTCAGGCGTTCGATCGTCCGATCCACGAGGTCGTCCCCATACAGCGATCTCTCGGAGAACCATACGTCGAATTCTATGCCGAATTCGGACATGTCGCGCTTTATCATGTCCAGCACAAGTTCGCACGTTCTGTCCCTGAAAAACGGCGCGGTCTCATCCAGCGGTTTCGATATGAACTCGTCTCCGTGTTCGTCCGCGATGCCGCGGGCTATATCTTCGATATAGTCTCCGGGATATCCGTCTTCCGGAAACGGCGCCTTATCGCCTTGCCCCAGGAGCCCGAAATATCTCGACTGCGTCGATTTGCCAAGATTTTCCATCTGAAGGCCAGCGTCGTTGATATAATATTCGCGTTCAACATTCCATCCTGAAAACGCGAGGATCGACGCCATGACGTCGCCGACAGCGCCGCCTCGCCCATGTCCCAAGTGCAGCGGCCCCGTCGGATTCGCGCTGACGAATTCAACCTGCGCTCTCCTGCCTTCGCCCATATTGTTGGAACCGTATCGCTCCCCGTTCGACAGGATGGTCTCTATGGTATCCGATATCCAATTTCTCGTGAGGGTGAAGTTTAGGAAGCCCGGCGGCGCTACTTCCATATCCCCTATAATGCCGCCCTTTTCGACAAAATCCAAAATCTTCGCGGCAAGATCGACAGGTTTCATTCCGAACAGCTTCGACAGCTTCATCGCGGCGTTCGTTGCCCAGTCGCCCTGCCCTTCCCTCTTAGGACGTTCCAGCAATACCGAAAAATCATCCGGCAGCGAGACGGCTCGCTCTTTTGCGGCGCGCTCTATAGCGTCGGATATTATTCGCGTTATCGATTCTTTGCTTTTATCCATTATATTTAAAACCTCCAGGCGATTTACCGCTTTCTAAGCGGCACAGTCACATCGGGCCAGCCGTTGACCATAGCTATATGATCCGACACTCTGCCCGACGTGTATTCGTCGATCTCGGGGGCCCTCACCGTCCATCGGCACGTCGCCTCCGCAAGCGCCCTTTTCGGCCAGTGCACAACAGACTGTTCCAGCATTTCGCTGGAACTCCCCGCCTGGAGCTTGCCGGGAAGATCGAGCGCCCTGTATCCTTTTGGCGTGGATATGGACGAATTGATCTCGAAGATGAACGGGAAGCGCAGCGTGTATTTTGTGCCGCCAGTCGGAATTTCTTCAAAACAGTTCGGTATCCCCCCCATGAGTTTCAGGAGCATGCTGCTCCCTGATACGATCCCGGGCGCCGCGTTCACCGACATGATAATTCGGCAGCCGGATTCAACAAGCTTCACCGATGTCGTCTCAAAGGTTATTCCGGGGACATTGAAACGCATAGCTTCAAGAATGACGCCCGTCATGTCCGAAGGCAGGTTGTCGATATCTATTGCGAAGACGTCCAGCCACGCCCCCGTCAGGGTGATCTCCAACGTGCCGGTCGCCGTTCCGTTTTCATTTATCGACGTCTTCCAGTTCTGGCGCATTATATGATCCGACGCAAAGCCTCTTGGAAGCGTCAGCCTCTCTATTCCGGCGTTACCGATCCTGTAGAGGGTCTGGCCGAACAAAGAGGGATGCATCGTCTCAGAGTTGCCGTTCTGCCCGGCTTTATAGTAAATTTCGCGCCCGCCCGCATCCGATATCCGGAGGATGGGCTCCCGCCAGATTTTGGGCGACGCCGGGCCATCCGACCCGGCGGGAATGGATTGAGCCCAGTATATTTGGGTTTTAAAGCCGAGAGAGGACATCCATTTCGAGGCGATCATCACCTGTTCCCATCCGGTCCATGGGCCATCGGACGAGATATCTTCAAAATGCCTCACGATATCCGTTCCGCGTTCGGAGGCTATGGATCTCGAAGCCATATATTTAGCGACGCTGCCGGCGGCCTTGAAGACGT
>JAITOL010000061.1 GCA_031289955.1 Synergistaceae bacterium | reverse complement strand
GGGCCGACGTGGTGTCCGTGGCCATGTGCGGGTCGAGATTCGGCGGGTTCTCTATTTCGTGCCAGCGAAGCACGCCGCCTGTCTTCGGCTTGCCGTCGGCAACAGGCTCGGATGGAACCGGAATCTCGACCGAGCCGGCGGACGTCACCTCAGGCGCCGGAGTCGGTTCCGTCGCCGGCGGTTCCTGAGTCTGAGCCGGTTCATCCGGAGCGGCGGCCGGTTCATCAGTTGGCTCCGGCGTGGTCAAAGCAGCGGGAGTCTCTTCCGGTTTCGGAGTTTCGGCGGGTTCCGTCGCCGGAGTCGAAATAACTTGGGTCGGAGTCTCCGACACATCCTGCGGCTTATTCTGACCGGTCATCTGAAGGCCGGCGATTATGAGAACAAGAACCGCCACCGCGATTAGCGCTTTTTTCATTACATTCCCCTCCTGTTGGCATTATCTGGCTGCTTGGAATAATAAACTATATTTATTAATTTCTCAATCGATATTGACCGATAAAAAAATTTTCAACATCAGCGGTTCCCTGGATTCAACAATTCGGCCTAGTTATCTCTGAGGGGTATTGGCGGTTACAGGAAATAATGTTTGTGTAATGATAGGTCGTGAAATGATTATCTATAATATGAAAAGAGTTGTGTCATGACAAAATATTGGCGACGAAAAAACGTCACTGCCGCGGGGCGCGGCGGCTATATATTGTTCGAGCTTATGATATCGTCGCTTCTGACATCTATGCTGCTGCTGGGGCTTGCCGCCTCGATCTATCTCATCCTCCAAATCACGCGATCCATCGAGGATCTCAACTATGCGCAGTCGAGAGCGGAGATGGTATTGGCGATTTTAAGGCAGCCCGCGGAACACTGCGGCTATGGCCTTCCCAAAAGCGCGGAAAAATACAGAAACGCTTTCGACGGCAGGACATCGCCATTTTCCTGGAATGGCCCCCTCACTATTGACGCTATGAACGGGAAGGAAAACGCGGTATGCAAAATAGCGTACGCGGTGAGGACGTTCGTCCGCACAATGGATGAGACGGAAATTTCCGAGTACACGGTCAAACTTCATGTCGCCAGCGTGCCGTCGTCGATCGGTTATGAAAATGAACTCAAAACTGACGATATAAACGACTGGCTGCTCTTCGGGGCCATGTTGCCCGACTGCTGGCCAGTACGGGTATGGGGGCGTCCGGAAATTCAACCTGACGGAAGCGCGAAACTTCCCGTGAAATTGAACACATCTCTCCCCGATGGAGATAAAGCTATGATACCGGAAAACGACGAGCTGTTCGCCCTCAGGGCGATGGAGTGCAAAGTGCTAAAAAAGAACGAGGATTACGTCTTCACCACGAACGACTACACGGGAAGCGGAGCGCAGCCAAGGGTAGAAGGAGTCATAGACGTGAGGTTCGACCTCGGCGGAGGGGGCCGTTTGCTCAAGGTGTCGATTCTGACGAGAGGCAAATGGAGGCATGATGGTATCGTCACCGACGGCATACCGAAAGGTTGGCCGGAAAAATACGCGACCGCAATCCCTGAAGCGGCGCGGCACTACAGGCTTGTGGCAAATCAGGCGTCGTTCGAGCTGAAAAATTTCTGACGCAAATAGGGCTCTTTAAAAAGTTTCAGCGCTTTATAACCACGTTATCGCCGACTTTCACCATGTGGCGCAGTTCCTCCACATCTCTGTTGTTGAGCCTGATGCAGCCTTCCGTAACGTTTGTCCCTATCGAATTGGGAGCGTGGGTGCCGTGTATGCCTATGCCCTTCCATCCGGGAGTGTCCAGCCTTATGAAGTATGGCCCGTAAGCCCCCCTGACCTGCCCCTTGCCGTCTCTGAAATCATGAGTCCAGCCCGAGGCGTTCTGTATCTGCACTATGCGAAACGTCCCCTCGGGCGTGCGCATATCCCCGACCCTCTGTTTATCTCCGGTATTCCTTCCAACGGCGACGCTGTATCCATTGACCCGCTTTCCGTCTCTGAATACCTCCATGGTGTGGGAACTCTTATTGATGACTATGGAAACGCCGGGAACATTTCCCGCTATATCGGCCCTGTCCGGAAGCCCGGTAACATCGGCGGCCTGTTCGCGCGCGACAGGTCGCGCATCCTGCGACACTATAGCCGGAACCTCTTTGGGAGGTTCAACCTGAACGGGCTGAATGGACGATGTTTTTCTCATGACTATCGCTATTACCGCGCAAAATATCACCACCACAGACAGCGTCGCGAAAAATATCTTCAATTTTTCCCTGGTGGGCAACCCTTTAAAAATGTTTATTTCACCTCTTCAATGACAATATCAGCGGTTCCCTAAGGGAATACCACGCCTGACGTTTCGCAATAGTCGCCGGCAACCCAGCCCAAAACAGTTTTTTTCTTGTCGTCGGCCAGCAGGAACCACCTGCCGCTCTGCATCTTATTGTCGGGGGCCCAGAGCAGAACCGTATATTTCGAACCTTTTGCGGCTTTCGACAACACGGGGCTGCCCGTCGAGGGACCGCTTCTCACGTTAAGCGGGGTGTCATCCGTCTGTACCGTTATCTCTCCGGCGCACTGATTTTCGCGCGCTGACGAGTATTGACCCACTGTCTTCCTGAGAGCGCTCGAATTTACCTTATACGCGGCAACGCGTTTCTTTACGTCCGAAAATTGATCGTCAAGAGGCGTCACAACGTTGTTGGCATCCATAGGACCGACCACGAAGTTTTCGCCATTGTCGCCGTCAACAGCCAGGACAGTCGTCATCGAAGGCTCTTCCGGCGTTATCGGAGGCATGTCCGAAGGCCTCACTATGACCGGCTCATACCTCTGCTCCTGTTCTGCGTCGCGAAATAAAAGTCCATACGCCACAATGACTCCCACCATCAAAAACATAAGAGGAATTATATATCTGGCCTGAAAGACACCTCTAGTGGTCTTACGAACCGGACCTCTTCTCATGTAAACACCACCCGTCTCACTTTATTTTCTTCAGATTATATTAGAACAGACGGAAAATATCTATATCTTGTTTTATTTTCAGAAAAATTACGCCATATTATTCGAGCGAGGCCCGGCTCATGGCCGAGACCCCGCTCGGGCATACGATTTTCAGCTTATGGGCTTGAATGGGACGCTAATCCAGATCTATGAACTGAGCCTTTACTCCATCTATACCCTTGAGTTCATCGACAACGACCCTGGCGTCGGCCGGCGCGCATGACAGCTGGAGTATCATGGTTCCGCTGGGAGAACAGACATCACCCTCATCCTGGTCGTGCAGCCCGAGGCGAACGCTGATGCTGCAGCCGTGTTTCGTCAATACCCCCTGTACCTTCACTGCGGCGCAATCCCTGTCTTCCACTCTTATCGCGATTAAAGTATTCTTCATACCCCTTTCACACCCCTTCAAAAAGATTCAAAAGCATATGTATATTACCAGCAGCGCGCAGAAGGTAAATGGTAAAACTGCAGTTATTTGCATCCATGTTTTAATAAAACTATATTCAATATGTCCGACACCATTCCCTGGGCGGTCTCCAGTTTTCCGGCGCCCGGCCCTATTATCGTCACGTCCCCGAGGTTGTCCGTTGTAATCGTGACGGCGTTAGTAGCGCCCGATATGGAGGCCAGAGGATTTGAAGCCTCTATCCTTCGGGGGCCGACGTACCCCGAGACCTCCGCGCCGAGGCGCTCCACTCCGGCTATCAGCTTTATCCTGGCGCCGGACCGGGAGGCTTCCGCCACATCCTCCGCAGTGACTCCGGTTATGCCGGTGCGTCTGACTCCGTCTATCGGCAGATGTTTCCCGAAAAATTCATTTGCCATGATGCAGACCTTGACCGCGGCGTCGAAACCCTCCACGTCTCCCGTCGGGTCGGCCTCGGCATATCCGAGTTTTTGCGCCTCGGCGAGGGCGTCGCGATAAGACATTCCGCTCTCCATCTTCGTCAATATATAATTGGTCGTTCCGTTGAGTATACCCTCCACCCGCAGAACGTCACATCCCGCCAGAGGCCCTCTCACCAGGTTTATCAAAGGGGTTCCGCTCATGACGCTGCTTTCGTATCTGAGAATCGCCCCGTTCCCCCGGGCCAGGCTTTTCAATCCGGCCATATCGAGCCCTATTGCGCCCTTGCTGCTCGTTACCGCGCTCACTCCGGCGCTCAAGCTCGACTTCAATATTGTCATTCCCGGTTCGCCGGTCTTGTAATTCGTAGGGGCCGCCTCGCAGAGCACGTCGAGACGCGCGACTGACAGCAGCTCGGGCAGGCTCGCCCCGGAAGCCCTGCCGAACGATTCCAGCGAGAGATTGCGTCCGCCCTCGAGCGATGTCAAAAGAGAACGGGCGTCGAGCCCTTCGTCCGCAAACGCTGTTCCCTTCATTACGTCCGTCACAAATATCAATTTGAAAGTTACGCCGTATTTTTCCCCGTAGTACGAGGACTTTGAACCGAACAGCTCAACCAGCCCTCTGCCCACAGTGCCGCAGCCAACAAGACCGACCCTGGTCTCGATCATCTTTATAAAACCTCCCGTATCTTAATTTGAGATATTTCCAATATCGGCCATAGGATACGACAGAGTGTCTATCCTGTCCATCAGAAGAGAATTAGCCGGTTTGTCCTGTATCTCGGCGCCGAGTTTCAGGCTCGTTACCACAGCTCTCCCTATGACCGCCCTTCCGCCGTTTGTACCCACGCCCCACGTGTTGTGGAATACTACCGGTTCACCGTCATAAAGCCCCAAATAGAGCATTATATGCCCGGGCATGTGTATCAGTGTGGCGAAAGGTATGGCCCGCGACGCCATTATCCCGCCCCGTTCTTCCGACGCCGTGTTTTTGAGCGATATCCGGGCGCCCGTGATGGACTGATCCCCGGAATTGCGAGGCAGCCATATTCCGAACAGAGTGAAATAATCCCTCGTCATCGCGGAACAATCCCTGAAACCCAAAGCTCCTCCCCAACCGTAAGGCTCCCCCATCATCTGATCTATGGCGAAGACCGCGTTTCGGGGGGTGAAGGGAATTGGAAACTCGGCGGCATCTCCCTCCTGGGGAATAAACCGCCACATCGACGCCATGCCGTCTTTGCCCCGTTCGGGCAGCAGTATGCCGTCTCCATCCCGAGGCAGCACCGTCCCAAGTTTCATATTGTATAAGAATTTTCCAAGGTCGTCCGTCACTCTCATATTGTCCTTGGTTATCACCGCGTGAGTCGTATACCGATACGCGTCCATAAAATCCTGATCGACCATGGATACAGCGGAAGCGCGCACCCACCCCACCACGACGCCCGAAGCTATGAAGAGCCAGTTCGAATCTCCGGATGATGAATATAGAGCGACCGGCTCTCCGGGCTTCAGCGTGGAATTCTGGAGCACATCGAGTTTGAGCCTCCCTCCGGAACCCGCAGCTGCGGCCTTCGATTCATAGAGGCTTCTCGCCATGGGCAGCACCCGCACATCGACGTTCGAAAGAACCACGCCAGGGCGGGGAGGAGACGTCGGATCGACGACGGCGTTCGCCTTGAGCGCTTCCATCGATTTTTTGGCGAACGGAGCGCCGTCGGCCGTATAATACTGTTTTTTGTAAATCGAGTTGTGGAACGCGAAAATTTTCTCGAACGTCAGGTCAAGATACGAGAGATCCTCGTTCTGCCAGGGAGCGAAATGGTTCCTCAGATATTCCTCCGCGTAGACGACCTGGTTCACATAATCGGATATGGGAGCGTCCGGCGATATCGGAAGATACGCGGAAGCGCTCTGAGGAAAACGCTCCAGATCCGCGAATTTTCGCCCTGCCGGGGAGGCGGGGGAAGCGACCGATATGACGCATAGCAGCGCAGCCCATCCAATGAAAATTTTATATCTCAAACTGACGCACTCCATTCAATTATTTACAGCTCTTCTGAGGCGCGGGGCGAGATTCGTGTATCTCAGCCTCGTCTTGTCGTTGTGCACCGCTATCGATAGAGCGCGCCTCGACCCGACGAGCACCACCAGTTCCTTGGCCCTCGTTATGCCCGTATATAGCAGGTTTCGTTGCAGCAGAACATAGTGCTGCGTGTGTATAGGAATTACGACCGCCGGATACTCCGACCCCTGAGACTTATGTATCGACACAGCGTAAGCGTGGATCAACTCGTCGAGTCCTTCCGTTTCATATGGCGCCTCGTTGCCGTCGAAATTCACGCTGAGCAGCCCCGCCGCCGGGTCGACCCCGGAGATGAAACCTATATCTCCGTTATAAACGTCCCTTTCGTAGTCGTTGCGAATCTGCATCACCTTGTCCCCGGTCTGATAAACCCTTCCGCCAACCTGAAGAAAATTCCCACTCCCGGGGTTGAGCTCCTTCCTCAGTATCGAGTTCAGGTTCGACGCGCCGAGAGTGCCCTTGTGCATCGGGGTGAGCACCTGCACATCCGCCACGGGATCGAGGCCGAAGCGCTTGGGTATCCGATCCTTTACGAGAGAAAGTATTGTGTCCACGCACTTCGAGGGGTCGTCCTGCTCTATGAAATAGAAATCCCGGAGAGATTTTCCCCCCGCGTCAAAGGGCATCAGCCCGGAATTCACCCTGTGCGCGTTCACTATTATCCCGCTGTCGCGAACCTGGCGGAATATCACGTTCAGTTCGGCCACGGGAACCGATCCGCTGGAAATGAGATCGCGAAGGACGTTGCCCGGCCCCACGGACGGGAGCTGATTTATGTCCCCGACGAGGATCAGATGCGACTCTTCCTTTAGCGCGTCCAGCAGCCTGTACATGAGATGCACATCGACCATCGACGCCTCGTCCACGATCAAAAGATCGCACTTGAGCGGAGAATCGGCGTTTCGCGCGAAAACCCTGCCGTCCGACTCGAGCAGCCTGTGGATGGTCGTAGCGGCGTGCCCCGTGGCCTCCGTCATGCGTTTGGCGGCTCGTCCCGTCGGCGCGGTCAGCCTGATATCCAGCCCACGATCCGAGAGTATTCCTATTATAGCGCGTATGAGCGTCGTCTTGCCAGTTCCGGGCCCTCCGGTTATTATCAAAACTTTCGAGCTGAGGGCGAGGCTGAGGGCCGACACCTGATTATCCGCCAGAGCGACTCCCATTACTTCCCGAGCCCATATCGAAGAGTTCTCGGCGTCCAAACCGCCGTAGCCGCCGGCAGCATCCGCGCCAGGCGCCGGTTTCATCAACCCGGCCATCAGGCGGGCAAGCTTCGTCTCAAAAGCGTGATATACGGGCAGATACGCGGCTTCTACAATTCCGTCGCGCCCGTCGACCTCATCGCCGACAAGCGACATTTTCTCTATCGCCCTTCCTATGGCCGCAAACGCCATCTCGGGACTCACGCCGAGCAGTTCCGCCGAGCGGGACGCGAGAAGCTCCTTAGGCGCGTAAACGTTGCCCTCTCCGGTGAGTTCCTCCATTACATATCTCACGCCGGCATCGAGGCGCATCTCGGAGTCGTGGGGCACCCCGAGCTGAGACGCCACTTTGTCGGCTGAAATGAACCCGATGCCGAATATGTCATCGGCCAGCTTGTAAGGATTTTCCCTGACGACCTGTATGGTTTCCTGGCCGTACTCTTTGAATATTCTGGCGGCATATGCCGGGCTCACGCCGTTGTTCTGGAGGAAGTACATCACGGATCGCACTTCCTTCTGAGACGCCCACGACTGCTTTATGGAGTCGAGCAGTCCGCGCGATATGCCTTTCACCTTCAGCAGCTCATCGGGATTTTCGTCTATCACGTCAAGCGCGCCAGCCCCGAAAGCGTCCGTTATCCGAATCGCCATCCTGGGCCCGACGCCCTTTACGAGCCCGGAACCAAGATATCTCCTTATGCCCTCGACTGTCGAAGGCATGACGAGACGGCACCACGTGAATTGGAACTGGATGCCGAACTTCTGATGCACGACCCAATTTCCGCACAGCTCCAGCTCCTCGCCCGGCATGTGCCGGCCGCTGTTCCCAACTGCCGAGATGAGGTCGTCGTCCGAGGACCGAATCTTCAGTACGGAGTATCCGTTATCCTCGTTGAAGTATGTAACGCGTTCCAGTTGCCCGCGTATCGTCTCGGAGGCCGGTTCTGTATTGAGAGACACTACAGGAAACGCTCCACGTATTCTCCCTCGTTGTTTTTAAAAGCCGGTTTATAAACAACCGGCTTGCGGCCGAAGCATAGTCCCATCTGCTCGTGGAACGCCACCATATCGAGATTGACGTATCTTTGCCTTATGGCCTCTTTCGTCGGCATGTAGCGTATCTCCCCGTCAACCACGCCGTAAACGGTGACTCCCGTCACTCCGTTCATCAGAAGTATGACGGCCGCCCCGCCGACCTCCTTGCCGAAACTCACGTCGTAGGCGGCGGTCGAACCGGAACGCACGAGGTGCCCCGGGGCGACGTCGCGCACCTCCGGGATCTCCAGCACTCCTTTTACATACATTCCGGAGGCTTTCATAAACGCTTCCATTTCAGGATCGGCCTTCATTCGTTTTTCGAGCGCCCGCCTCACATACTTTGCCGCCCCTTCGAGCTTTATGTGACCGAAAGCGTCCGTAGAGTCGCTTTCGGTGAAGAGTTTTCCGCCCTCTCCCCTTATGCCCTCCGCCACGACTATGCTGTACATCCCGCTGAAGACGTCGCTGTTCAGGATGCGCCTCGTATATATGTGCTTCATATGTTCGTATACGACGTCGAAATCGACCGGTATCTCAGGAATGAGTATGCAGTCGGCGTCGGCCGCTATCCCTCCCCTGAATGCCGTGTGTCCCGCGTAGCGGCCGAACACCTCCACCACCATCACGCGGTTGTGCGTTCGCCCCGTCGTCTTTATATCCTCCACTATATGCGCTATCTTATTGACGGCCGAGTCGCCTCCGACCGAATAAGTCTGGAGGTCGAGATCCATCGTCTTGGGCGCGTGTACGCATGGAATCCCGTTCTCGGCAAGATCGACCAGGACGCTGCCCGTGTCGTCGCCTCCCGAGATGACGAGACCGCCGATGTCGAACTTTTCAAGCCCCTCCGATATTTGTTTGTATTTGTCGGGATTGGATATTTTGGATATTTTCACGCGGGAATGACCCGCCTCCGATCCCGCGAAGGATGAGTTCACATGATCGACCCGTTCCTCGTCCAGCATGGTGAGGCGTTCCAGATTGACCAGATTATAGAGGCCGGCGTATCCGTTGGGAATTATATAAGCTCCCACTCCCATCGCGAGAGACACTTTCGCCGCCCCGCGCACCACGGCGTTGAGCCCTCCGCAATCGCCGCCCGAAGTAATGATGCCTATGTTCGTAATTTTGCCGTCCATATATCATTTCTCCTTCACTAATTCATCTTTCGGTTTCTGGCGCAAAATCCGTCATTCGAAATTTCGCAAATTTTATTTTTTATATAATATAACCTGTGGATGAATTATTCCAGAGCGCGCATATCGAGAGCTTAGCTGATATAATTTTCCAACTTTAACGCAGAAAAGGGGCACGCGGGAATGAATAAAAAAACGACCATGATCGCTCGAGGCGCTGTAATCGCGGCAATGTACGCGGTGGTAACCATAATGTTTCAGCCCATATCGTACGGACCCGTCCAGCTCAGGATATCCGAAGCGCTCACACTGACGCCCTGCCTGTGGCTGGAGGCCGTTCCGGGGCTCTTCATCGGATGTCTAATCGCCAATATCATCGGCGGTATGGGGTTATGGGACATTTTCCTGGGAAGCGCCGCCACGCTCATAGCCGGCATACTGACCTATTTCGCCCCCAACCGCGCAGTGGCGGCTACGGCGCCGGTGGCGGTCAACGCGATCATTGTCGGCTGGTATCTCTCGTTTCTGACAAATATGCCAATTTATTTTTCAGTATTTTACGTCGCGTGCGGAGAAGCTGTCGCGTGTTACGCTCTTGGTCTGCCGCTCGTGCGTTTTATCGAACGACTTGAATCAATGGAAAAAAAATAAATTTTTCATCAACCTCTTGCTAATATCGGGAAAATAGGAGAAACTAGTATAGAAGATATTTGTTGCGCGACTTAATTTGGGGTTTGTCACGCGGAAGAGGGAGTAATTGTTGAAGCAGTCTTTCAAGACGAGGCTCAGGCAGCTGTGGGTGCCAGCAGAGTTCCGCCTTCCAGAGCCTGAATTCACAAAAGAACAGCTGGATCTTCTCGAAGAACTCATACAGCTTATAAGCCCCACGCTCTCTCAGGCTGAGTCAGCCACAAGAGACGACAAATTATACATGGCAAATTTCCTCGTCGACCTTGGCACCGGTATATGGCGCATCCGCCGCAAGATAGAGGGCCTTTCGAGAATGCCCAAGGAAATAAGGGACGCTCTCTATTCCCTTGAAAGCATGTGGATGTCCATGTCGGAGGGCGGGGTCGAGATAGTCGATCACATCGGCACAGTGCCGTACGCGCGCGAGGCGAAAGTGGTCGAGGTTCGGGAAATACCGAATCTTACGAGGGAACAGGTTGTAGACGCTATTAAACCGACCATACTCCTGAATGGAGAGGTCGTTCAGCTGGGCGAAGTCATAATGGGCAAACCCATCTCACCGGCGAGGGCCGCCGAAATAGCGGCGTTCGAGGTTGATATGCCCGAGGATCATATGGCGCCTCCGCTGGACGAACCGGAAATCGCCGCGGAACAAGAGCCCGAATTCGCGGAGGAAGAGACGACGCCCGCTCACGAAGTCGAGACTTTGACGATGGAGCCGCCCCTTCGGACGTGGGCGCCGGACACGGCGCCCATACAAGATGATACGAAGGCGGAGAGTTCGTTGCCGACTGAGGATATAGAACCTGAACCCAGCACGGCCGCTGAATATATCGAAGAAGCGGCGCCTCCGGAGGAAGAGGTCGCGGAGGATGAAACTGTGGCGACAGCGCCCTCTCAGGCTGAAGAACCTGGAGTGGAAGAAAACGAGCCGAAGGATGAGGTCATACCGGACGCGCCGGCCCCCGAAGAAGAACTATCGGTTGAGGCGCCCAAGAAGAGGACTCGCAGGAAAAAAATCACTCCGGCGGAGGAACCCGCTGCGGATGGCATATCGGCAGCTTCCATAGACGGCGTCGTTCCGGAGAGTAAACCTGCCGCGAAAAAACCGAAAAAGGCGAAATCCACTCCGGAGACGGGGAAGAAACGTCGCGGCCGCGGTCTCGGACGCAGCCCTCTCGAGGACGATATGATCCCAACAGGCGAGGAGGAGAGATAGGCGTTGGTAGAACACGCTCGGCACCATCAGGTACCGATGAAAGTCAACTCTCGCGCTTTGGACGAATCCGGGATGGGGACACATACGGAAGAAATTCTGGATGGGATAGAAAAAATCCAGGCTATGGCTTCGCTCGTCGAGTCGGCTATAATATGGCGAGCGCAATATATCGCGTGGAACGTCGATATATTCAAGGCCGAATCCCTGCTGTTCCGGCTCATCTTCAAAGAGGGATCGCAGAACCCGCAGGCCATGGATCTGCTCGCCCGCATATACTTCCAGCAGAGCAAATACGAGAAGGCGCGCAATCTGTGGAACAAGGCGCTTTCCCTCCAGCCGGGAAATCCTGCCCTTCGCAGAACCGCGTTCGCGATGCAGAGCATCGCTCAATCGCCCGCCTCGGCAGTCACAAAACATAAATTCGGAATGTTCCTGAACTGTCTTCTCCTGTTGCTTGTCGTCTCCATAGCCGGCCTCGTCACGGCAAGAGGCTATGACGCGGTCATGGAGTGGGCTGCGGGGCCATTATCGGTTCAGAACCTGAGCGGGCGTTTTCACTATGAGTACGATTCAGTAACCAAAGATATGGCCTACGTACCATCGGCCGCGACTGTGGCTGCCGCGAGAGGCAATATTATGCCGGATGCCGTCATCCCGGATATGGACGACGTTGGCGAGGGAGCTTACAACATTGGATTCACGCGTAAAAAGGTCGCGGACGGCAAGGAGCTTGGACGCATCGAGATAGTAGTTGAACGCACCGGTCATACGCTAAAGGCTACGGGGCGCATACCGAACCTATATGTACGTTATCTCGTCGAGGAAACGCTCTGGAAAGTACCGGGCATAACGGATCTCGACCTTCGCGGATTGATAATAGATCGCACATACCGAGTGAACAGAGGCGACAGCCTCTGGATAATAGCCCGCAAGGTATATGGGCAGGGTTCTTCGTGGACGCTGCTCGCCAAAGCGAACGACCTGCGCAATCCGAACAAGCTCCAAATTGGACAGGAACTGTCACTGCCTCTCGGCGACGAATTGCTGACGCAGGAGAACGATTAAAAAAAGCGCCTTTTCGAGCCGTTTTTTATGTTTATGCCGGCAATCTCTTTCGCGGCCATTCCCGCCGCCGCACTGACCGACTATCTTCACTCTATGCACTGCACAGCGACTTCGTTCGTCATACCGAACGCGTTCGAGAACAGTATCTCGCACTCCGGCAGATTATCCGTGTCCAGGCTGCGCGAGATACTGTTCAGGCTCATGAAGGTCATGCCCGTGTCCCTGCACCGCAGCAGAAATTCATAAAGGGGCGCGTAAAGTTCCTTCTCGTTTGCCACGGACGCGTTCATGGGAAGAACGCTCAAACCGTCGGGCATGGACTCGCTGAGTTCCATGAAACGGGTTCTTGCCTCGGCCTCCGAGGACTTTTTAAGTATGATCTCGATGGGCGGCCTCGTGGACGGTATCTGCATCGTCGAGAATACTTTCCACGAGAGCTGCGGCATGTAGGGATACAAACCGAACGTATCGCTGCAATATTTGAAGCGCATGTCGTCCTGTATTCTGAGGCTCATGTAGTTCACCCGGCACCCCGGAGCGGCGAATCCATTGGGGCGGCAGCCCGTGCGGCGCGCGAAATACTCCATAGCGCGTTTGATGTCGGATTCGAGCGTCGTGTCCTTCATTTTTTCGAGACGGCCCTGCCATTCGAATGGGTTCCAGCCATATATACCGCAGTCCTGATTGCGCTTTGAAGCGTCGCGCAGGATGCCCGGCGCGCCTCCCACTATCTCGCGCCCGTCGCCGATGATCTTCGATATCGGCGAACCGGTTCCCTCCGTCCCCATTCCGAAGAAAAAGCTCGCCTCTATTCCGAGTTCGTCGAAAATATCCAGCAGGCGTGGCACCCCATCCCTGTAACCGTTCAGGGTATCGCTGTATATTTTGAGCGCGAGTATTCTCATCGACTCATTGACATCCCTCGGGTTCCATCCGTTTAGGTTTCATGAATACTTCGACCTTGGCGGGAGGGATATTGAGCAGAACGACGCTCGATCTCACTTTCCTGAAGCTCGCCGGTATAAAGGGCATCTCGCCTATGAGCGCGTATGTGAACTGAACGAATATTCCGCCACAAGACAGCGCGCGCTCGACCTCCGACATTATGGCTAAAGACACGGCCTCCGGAAGCGAACGAAACGGCAGGCTCGATATGATCGCCCGAACTGGCGGAAATCCCTCGAGGCACGACCCCAGCTCCTCAGCCCCGCGGCATCTGACGTCGACGTCTGGGAAACGCTTCGACAGGCTCTCGGCCAAAACCGGGGACTTCTCTATGACCATCAGCCGTTCCGTAGGGACGCCGCGCCTGATCAGCGCTGATGTAACGGGGCCGGTTCCGGCCCCGATCTCGACAAACATGCCCTTTTTCATCATCCTTGGCGACAGGGCTTCGGCCATTTTATTCGCCAGGGCGTCCGAACTCGGGCAGAGCGTCCCCATGTCCCTCGGGTTGTTCGCCAGTTCTTTCAGCATCAACAGCTGCTGTTCAAAACCCTTTTTTCTTCTGTTTACAAAACCTCCGATATCCATGCGTCCACTCCGCCCGACATCAAAACTCGTTTTTTATTTGTATTTTATCGCTTCCGCCATGTTCGACGCCAGCAGCCCGCAATGTTCGAAATCAGCCGGGGCCGGCGCCGACTTTATGAGTATCTTCGGCTCCACGAGGTTCCAGCCGCCGTTGCTCCTGTCTACGAATGCCGACAGCTCGCGCATCGACGCCTCAGACCAGCTGTATGTGCCGCACAACCCCACGTATCGGCCCTTCATGTTCTTGTTCTCGAGATGTCTGAGAAGGCGCGCCATGGGAGGGAAGAGCTCCATGTTGTATGTGCAGCTGGCAAGGATGAGCCCGGCGCTTCCCCATATATCCGTCGCCACCTCCGACAGGTCGCTGCGCACCATATCGTAGACCGAAACCCGGGATACGCCCCTCTCCGCCAGCGCGTTCGCGATGGCGTCCGACGCGACCTTCGTGTTGCCGTACATGGTGCCGTAAGCGACGACGACTCCGCCGTCGGTCTCCTGTCTGCTCCACTTTTCATAGAGCGATATTACGTGATCCGGATCTTGTCTCCATATCGGCCCATGAGCGGGACATATCATATCTATGTCGAGAGTCCTAACCTTTGCCAGAGCCTTCAAGGCCGGCGCGGAAAATCGCCCGACGATATTCACATAGTAACGCATCATTTCCGATTCGACGAGGCTCATATCCGTCTGGTCGTCGAATATGCCGCCCTCTGTAGCTCCAAAACCGCCGAAGACGTCGCTTGAAAAGAGAATTTTGTCGGACGCGTCGTAGGCGACCATGCTCTCGGGCCAGTGAACCATCGGGACAAGCGCGAACACGAACTTGCGGCTGCCGAAATCGACTGCCGTGCCTTCGCCCACCGTTACGACGTTATCCTCTATGCGGAAGAAATTTTTGAGCATCTCCGCCGTCTTTGCGTTGCCGACTATTTTTACGTCCGGGTAAAAACCGCGTATCGCGCACAAAGAACCGGAATGATCCGGCTCCATATGGTTTACGATCACGTAATCGAGCGGACGTCCTTCGAGCAGAAACGAAATTTTTCGCATGAAATCGCCCGAGAAAGGGCTTTTCACTGTGTCGATCAGAATATTTTTCTCGCCTCGCAACAGATAGGAATTGTAAACCACCCCGTGAGGAAGGCTCCACAACCCCTCGAATTTATCCGTTTCCCTGTCGTTTTCCCCTATCCAGAATACCGAATCAGTTATCGATACTATACCATTATTGGACGACATGATTATTTAACGATCCCTCCCTACGCCATGGCGGTCGCTTCCGTACGTTGTGACCGCCGAATCCTTTTTGGACGGAACGGACAGGTTCTTCTGGAGCTCCTCCAGCAATTGCTTCCGCTTCCTATCCTCCGCACTTTCCTCCGGACAACCGTCGTTCTTGCTGTCGAACATACCCTCCAGCATGAGTATCTCGACGAGACGTGCGTCCTCGCCTATGGCTTTCGCAAGCTCCCGGGCCTTAATATTGGCCTTCGGATGGTCACGAAGATAAGCGCGCGCCTTTTCGTACACCATGTCAAGCAGTTTGTGACACGCCGGACATATTGCACCAGCGGAAGTTCCAAATATTTTTCCGCAAACACTGCAGGTCGTCATCTCCATAACACGCACCTCCTGTCGCACTTCACTAATTATAATATATACGATAATTTACTCTACACCAAACTGTGTTTTTGCTATATATATACGTGACGAATTGTTTGCGGCCGCTTCGCCGCCCGCATTAATTTTTGTCACATAAAAAAACAGAGCGATGGTCTTCCATTGTTTTGAATTGCCATATATAATCAGATAATATGCGTGAATGATAATAAGGAGGCAAATGATGAACACAAGCGTTATCGACCACATAGGAATAGCGGTAAAGAGCATCGACGACTCGCTCAAGTTTTGGGAGACGACCCTGGGGATCAAGTGCACCGGCAGGGAAACGGTTGAGGATCAGAAAGTCACCACCGCCTTTCTTCCCATCAGGGACACGGAGGTCGAGCTCCTCGAACCGACGTCCGAGGAGAGCGCCATAGCCAAATTCATCGAGAAAAAAGGCGAGGGCATCCATCATATCGCAATCCGCGTCGACAACCTGGAAGCGTGTCTTGCCGAACTAAAAGAAAGCGGAGTGAGGCTGATCGACGAAACGCCGAGGCTTGGCGCCGGCGGCGCTATGATAGCTTTCGTTCACCCGAAATCGACGGGCGGCATACTGCTCGAGTTGAGCCAGCGCTAGACTGGCCATAATATAAGGAGGATAAACAGGCATGGCGGATCGCACTATCGATCAACTCTGCGAGAAACTGCTCGAACGTCGTGAGAAGGCCTCGCGGGGCGGCGGAGAAAAATCCATCGCCAAACAGCACGAAAAGGGCAAATTGACCGCCAGGGAGAGAATAGACCGTATACTGGATCCCGGCAGTTTCGTCGAAATCGACGAGTTCGTCGAGCACAGATGTTCCAATTTCGACATGGCGAAGACGGTGTTTCCCGGAGACGGAGTGGTGACGGGCTACGGTACTGTCGAGGGCCGCGTCGTTTACATTTACAGCCAGGATTTCACCGTCATAGGCGGGTCGCTCGGGGAAGCGCACGCCAAAAAGATATGCAAGGTTCAGGATCTAGCCATACAGAACGGATGCCCCTGCGTCGGAATCAACGACTCGGGCGGCGCTCGCATCCAGGAGGCGGTTGACGCCCTCTCAGGTTACGGCAACATCTTCTTCCGCAACGTGAAGGCGTCCGGAGTCGTCCCACAGCTGTCGGTGATAGCGGGCCCCTGCGCCGGCGGCGCGGTATACAGCCCGGCGCTGACCGATTTTATCTACATGGTCGAAAAGGTCGGCATAATGCACATCACCGGACCGCAGGTCATCAAGGCCGTCACCGGGGAAGAGGTGACCAGCGAGCAGATAGGCGGAGCGAAAGCCCACAACCAAACGTCAGGCGTGGCTCATTTCTTTGCGGTAAGCGAGGACGAATGTTACGGCCAGGTGCGCAAAACCCTCTCATATCTTCCGAGCAACAACCTGGAGGAACCCCCGTTCAAGGATACGGGCGACGATCCCGCGAGAAGCGATATAGAGCTCCGCGAGATAGTTCCCACGAACCCGAACAAGGGTTACGACGTGAGAAACGTCATAGGCCGCGTGGTCGATAACGGGGAATTCCTCGAAGTTCAGCCGATGCACGCGCAGAACATAGTCACCGGATTCGCCCGAGTCGGCGGATTTGTCATCGGCATAATAGCGAACCAGGCGAAATTCATGGCCGGATGCCTCGATATAGACGCGTCCTGCAAGGCCGCGCGCCATATACGCATCTGCGACTCCTTCAATATTCCGATAGTCACGTTCGAGGATGTGCCGGGCTATCTCCCAGGCCTCAACCAGGAGATGGGCGGCATCATAAAACACGGCGCGAAACTGCTCTACGCGTACAGCGAAGCGACAGCCCCAAAGATAACGATCGTCCTGCGCAAGGCGTATGGCGGTTCTTACCTCGGCATGTGCAGCAAAGACCTCGGCGCCGACGTCGTACTGGCGTGGCCGCAGGCCGAGATAGCGGTCATGGGCGCGGAGGGCGCGGCCAATATCATATTCCGCAAGGAGATAGAGGCATCCTCGAACAAGGAAGAGACAAGGGCGGAGAAAATAGAGGAATACCGCGACGCGTTCGCGAATCCTTACGTGGCGGCGGCCCGCGGCTACGTCGACAGGGTCATTCTGCCCGAGGAGACGCGGCTCGCGTTATATCAGGCGCTCGTGATGAACGCGAGCAAGAACGAGACGCGCCCGCGCCGCAAACACGGCGTAATGCCCGGTTAGGGGAATACGAATATGTCTTCCATCGCCAACCATTTCATAGGCTTCGAGGGCGGTATCAAGATGTCCATCGTAGCCTTTTGCATCGTTTTTGCGGTAATTGCCGTGCTCATGCTGGTCATGACCGTGCTGAAATATTTAGTGAAAGCCATCGACTCGACGAAGACAGCGGGAACAGGAGCGCCGCCGGCAGTCTCCCAAAAATCGGCGCTCACGCAGACGGCCGTCCCGCGGGACCAGGTCTCCGCCGCGTCCGCGTCGGACGACGAGGACGCGCTGGTGGCGCTGCTCACTGCGGCAATAACGGCCTCATGTGGAGCGAGAGCGGCAATACTGAGTTACACACCGTCTCAGACGCCCGTCATCGGCCAAAGGCCGACCCCGGCATGGAAGATGGCGGGCATTCTCAATAACGGCATCGGTCTGCGCGACTGATCGCAACGTCGACTTAAGCTGAGAATACACAAATACTATGGGACATAACAACCAGAGGAGGTTTTTTTCAATATGGCTCGCACTTATCGAGTATCAGTAAATGGAAAATCATATGACGTAGTGGTGGAGGAACTTGGAGCCGGCACAGCCGCTCCGGCGGCGGTAACAGCAGCTCCTGTCGCTGTCGTTCCCGCCGCGACGCAGGCGCCAATCGCGCCTCCCAAAGCCGCCCCAGCGAGCGGCGCGTCCGTCACAGCGCCGATGCCCGGCAAAATATGGAAGCTCCCGGTACGCGAGGGCGACACTGTGGCGGAGGGACAGCTCGTCCTCATCCTTGAGGCCATGAAGATGGAGAACGAGATATTCGCGCCGGCGGGCGGCAAGGTTCTTCAGATAAACTGCAAAGAGGGCGACTCTGTAAATACCGGCGATACCCTTCTCGTCATTGGTTGAGCGACGCTCACAACCTGAGATGGGGAGGTTAAAGCGTAAATGTTAGAATTTTTAAAAGAATTATTAATATTTGTTCCAACCGCACTCGGGGGAATATGGGAACAATCCGGATTTTGGGGAATGACGAGCGGAAACCTGGTCATGGTATTTGTGGCGCTCCTGCTGCTCTACCTGGCGATCGGCAGGGGTTTTGAGCCGTTGCTTCTGCTGCCCATAGCGTTCGGCTGTCTTCTTGCCAACCTCCCGCTTTCGGGCATTCTGGATCCGCCGATCCTGGACGAAATCGGCAATATAGCCGAAGGCAGCACAGGAGGGTTCTTGTATTGGGTAAAGAAGGGGATAGACCTCGAGATTTACCCGATCATAATATTCATGGGCATAGGAGCGCTCACCGATTTCGGACCGCTTTTGGCCAATCCGGTAACATTTCTCCTTGGCGCGTCCGCTCAGCTGGGAGTCTTCGTGGCTGTGCTCGGGGCAATGGCTATGGGCTTCACGATCCAGGAAGCTGCCGGAATCGGGATCATCGGAGGCGCTGACGGCCCAACCGCCATATACCTGTGCAGCAAGGTAGCGCCGCAGATACTCGGCGCGGTAGCGGTAGCGGCTTACAGCTACATGTCGCTTGTTCCTCTTATTCAGCCTCCGGTAATAAAGTTTCTAACCACGAAAAAAGATCGCGCGATAAAGATGGATCAGCTTCGTCCGGTGTCGAAACTGGAAAGGGTGCTGTTCCCGATAATATCGACCATCGCGTGCGGTCTCATATTGCCGGCATGCGTTCCGCTCGTCGGCATGCTCATGTTCGGCAATCTCCTCCGCGAGTCCGGCTGTACCGAACGCATAAGCCAAGCCGCGCAAAACGAGGTTTTGAATATCGCGACAATATTTCTCGGAATCTCTGTCGGTGGAACGATGGATGCCGCACACTTCCTCACATGGGAAACCATCAAGATAATAATTCTCGGGCTCGTCGCTTTCGGCTTCAGCACAGCTGGCGGCTTGGCGCTCGGACAATTGTTCAAGGTTCTGTCGCACGGCAAGATAAACCCGGCTATCGGAGCGGCAGGAGTGTCGGCTGTCCCGATGGCGGCGCGCGTCGTTCAGCGGGTGGTGCAGAAGGAAAACCCGAGCAGTTTTCTGCTCATGCACGCAATGGGCCCCAACGTGGCCGGCGTCATCGGCACGGCTGTCGCGGCCGGCACAATGCTCACGCTTCTCACGAAATAAAAATAGCTTTTAAAATCAAAAAATTAATGACACGGACGCCTTCGGGATCATCCCGGAGGCGTTTTGTAATATATGCCGTTGCAATCGCCTGGGATACATGCTAGAATAATTTTGTCATACGGTGCGAGAATAACATCTTTCCCCGAGTGACAGTATAAAAACAGGTCCTTTGTTTCAAGAGAAATTTATTTCTTTGAAACGGGAGGCGACATGTTATATAGTGTGGTTCATCACAGAACCCGAGACATGTCGCGCTTTAGGCGCGATTTTTTTATACCTGTTCGCCAGGGAGTGGTTGTTTTGGCAGAGCGCAGAATAGCGTTCATAGGGGCGATATTGGACGACCCTGAGAATTCTCAGCAGGAGTTCAACTCAGTCGTATCGACGTACAAAAATATCATCAGAAACCGTTCCGGCACACCCTTTCCCGAGGGAGTGGCCGTCGTCTCTTTCGTCGTCATTGGAGACGTCGACGATATAAACGCCCTGACGGGACGCCTGGGCCAGATCCCCAACGTGCAGGTGAAAAGCGCTATATCTAAGAGAAAACTTTAACCGCAAAAGGAGGCGCAAAATATGGATATGACCATCAACGCGGCGGAGGTAGAGAAGATACTGGCCGACTCGAGAGGAAAGAGCGAGAGGGAATTGGACGATATACTCGACCGCGCCGAGGCTCTCAAAGGGCTCTCCCCGGAGGATGTGGCGGCACTTTTAACCACCGGCTCGTCGACGCGCATAGAGCGCATGTTCCGCATTGCCGGACAGATAAAAGAGGAGATATACGGCGAGCGGGTGGTGATGTTCGCCCCGCTTTACATCAGCGATTACTGCGTAAACAGATGCGCGTACTGCGGATACAGATGCGACAATAAATTCACGAGAAGAAAACTCACAATGGACGAGATCCGCTCCGAAGCGGAGATACTCGAACGTATGGGACACAAGCGCCTCGCGCTCGAAGCCGGCGAAGATCCCGTCAACTGCCCGATCGACTATATATTGGAAGCCATACATACGATATACGGCATGAAGGCCGGCTCCGGGGAGATCCGGCGCGTCAACGTCAACATCGCCGCGACGACCGAGGAGAACTACAAAAAACTCCACGAAATCGGCATAGGCACGTACATACTGTTTCAGGAGACATACCACGAGCCGTCATACGCTCGTTTTCACGAGGCCGGACCTAAAAGGAACTTCAACTATCACCTGACGGCGTTCGACAGGGCCATGAGATCGGGGATAGACGACGTGGGCGGAGGCGTGTTGTTCGGGCTTCACGACTGGAGGTTCGAGGTGCTGAGCCTCATGCTCCACAACCGCCACCTCGACGAGACCTTCGGAGCGGGGTTCCACACGATATCGATGCCGCGCCTCTGTCACGCGCAAGGCATGGATATGTCCGCGTACGAGATACTGTCCGACGACGACTTCAAACGCGTGGTCTCGACCGTGCGGATAGCGGTTCCGTACACCGGCATGATAATCTCGACGCGCGAATCGCCAGCCATGAGAAAAGAGCTGATAAAGACAGGCATATCGCAGATAAGCGGCGGATCGAGCGTCGAGGTCGGCGGATACGCCCTCCGGGAGGACGGCGGCGAACAGTTCGAGGTAGCGGACAACAGACCGGCGATAGACGTGATGCGTTTTCTAATGGACGAAGGCCTTGTGCCGAGCTTCTGCACGGCCTGCTACAGAAAGGGCCGCACCGGCGACAGGTTCATGTCTCTCGCCAAATCCGGCAACATAAAAAACGTCTGCCTGCCGAACGCCTTGATGACGCTTTGCGAATATATGATGGACTACGGGGACGACTCGTTCAGGATTCAGGCCGACGCGCTGATAAATACAAACCTGTCTAAGATCAGAAACGACAGCATGAGAGAACTGACGCGAGGCAATATCGAGAAGATAAAAAACGGGAAACGGGATTTATTCGTGTAAAACCAACCCCCACCGGCGGAGCTGATTTGAGAAAAGCGCTTTCGATTCAGCCTCCGCCGGCTAAAGAGACGGATTCTATGTTTTGCGCTTAGCGCCCGAGGACGGGGGGATACGCGCTAATCGACTGAGGATGCCGCTTTGCGGGCATAAGAGCGCGGGATGATCCGGCGACCTCTCTCCGGAGAAAATTGGGTCAGACAAAAGACCCGTTACCGTTATTGGCTTCAGTTGCACATCACTATTTTTTTGACCCCCTGCTTTGTGAGCCACGCGGAGGCCCTTTCCCTCATGTCGCCCTGCAGGACGATTTTTTTATCCTCTACGTGAGAACCGCAGCCCAGGCCGCGCCGCATCATCTTTGCCAGTTCGTCCGCCGTTTTTTCATCCGGCGAGGGGCGAAAATCCGCTATCGTCACCGCCCGTCCTCCCCTTCCGGAGGATTCGCGGCGCAGTATCACCTGTGAAACTGGCGCGAGCGCCGATTCCGGCTCCGCGCTCACATGGCGGTTCGCTTCCGCGCCCGGCTCTTTTTTCCTCCCGGCCCGCGATTTAATTTCGCCGGGCTCTTTCGTCACGCCAAGAACGTTTCCGATGGAGACGCCGAAGTTCCCTCCGCCCATCGAGATATCGCCTTCATCGGTCACGCGACGTTTTTTGCCCCAAGACATCCCGTGGTCAGTCATTGCAATGTCCCTTGCGCGAATATATTTCGAGTCTGTTATCGTTCATAATCATTCCACGCGGTTTCGTGTCATATTTTAAGCATCCTCTACCTCTATCAATTCATGGACGGACATATTACGCCCGGCTTCCACATCCGCTTTTATTCGTCGCAAATGCGCCATGTTGATCTCGCCATAGAATGAATCTGCATCGGTAACTTCAAAAGGCAACTTGCGTTCACGAAGTACCGCCCTCGCGAACATATTAATCGCGGTTGTAGTGTTCAAACCCGTGTTGGCGCAAAAATCATCCAACTGGTGTTTTATCTCGCTGTCCATGCGAACGCTGAATGTCGTAACAGCCATATTATCGCCTCACATCATGAAATTTCCGGATAAATTATAACCTGATAGGTTGTATTTATCAAATAAAAACAACCTTATATACATATTGCCGCTCTCTCTTATTTGATCTTTCGGACGTGATATAATCATCGAATTACGGGTGGAGGCTGGTTTCTGGAACTTTTACGCTGAGCCGGAGAGGTGGGATCCAATTGAAAATAGCGGTGTTGTGCGGCGGGGTTTCGTTGGAAAGAGAAGTTTCGCTCAACTCCGGGGCGGAGGTGAAGACGGCCTTGATGGAGGCCGGATATGACGTTGTCCTTGAGGACGTAAAATCCGTCTCCGATATTATAAAGAAATGGCCCGAAATCGGGGCTGACGGAGCATTTATCGCCCTGCACGGGGGATGGGGGGAGGACGGGCGCATTCAGTCCGCGCTCGAATCCGCCGGAATACCTTACACGGGCTCTGGCCCCAGATCCTGTATGCTCTCCATGGACAAGGAGACGAGCCGCGACATTATGTCCGCTTCCGGCATACCGGTACCGCCGGGCATATCCATAACGCCCGACGAGAGAGTCGATTTTGCGAAACTGCTCGATGAGTGGGGCAAAATCGTCATAAAACCGGCGTCAAACGGCAGCACGGTGGGAGTGGTCATAACGAGCGACGAGGTCGCGGCCAAGGACGCCATCAACACCGTCTGGGACATCGACACCAAGGCTATCGTCGAGCGGTTTATCCCAGGTCGGGAGCTCACCGTCGCGGTGTTCGGAACGGGGAAAGACGCGTTCGCCCTGCCTGTGATCGAGATAAGGCCCAACTCAGGTTTCTACGACTACAAATCAAAGTACACGAAGGGCGCGACCGAATACCTATGCCCTGCCCCTCTCGACGAAGATATGACGAGGGTCGTGACGGAGTACTCGCGCGGCGCTCACGAGGCGCTGGAGTGCGGGACATACGGCAGGGTCGATTTCAGAGTCTCGGACGACGGGGCCGTTTACGCTCTCGAAGTGAACACAGCGCCGGGAATGACGGGAACCAGCCTCGTACCGAAAGCTGCGAAGGCGCATGGATGGGGTTTCCCGGAACTGCTCGACCGCATCGTAAAGGATTCTTTTAAAAGATTCCGGTAAATATTTTGCTTGCCTCGCGTCACTTCTATGTTAAAATACTGCTATTGCCTCGGGTCGGGATTCCCGGGCACGAATTATTAATCATGGGAGGGTTTTAAATGGCAAAGGCGACAGTAGATAAGGATACTTGCGTCGGCTGCGAGGCGTGCGTGGGCGCGTGTCCGACATCAGCGATCACTATAGACGAAGGCGCTGCTTCCGTTGATCAGGACACATGCGTCGAGTGCGGAGAATGCATCTCGACCTGCCCGGTCAGCGCAATATCTCAGTAATACATCGAGTAAAAAAACAAAAATCGGCGGCCTGATGGCCGCCGATTTTGTTTTTTATTTATACATTTACCCGATTACTTCCTCATATACGCGCCGGAAATTTCCTCCGATGATCTTCCTCACGCTCTCATCCTTATAGCCCTTCTCGAGCAGCACGGCCACAAGCTCAGGCAGGCGGCTGTGGTCGCGCATCGTGTCGTATGATTTGAGGTTTGGAACCGAGGCGTACAAATCCGCGAGCCTGTCGCAGCAATCGAGCCCAAGTCCGACGAAATCGTCTCCAACAAGCGACACGATATGGTCGATATGGCTCGACAGCTCCAGCGGCCCGATGTCGTCTCTATCATCGCTGGACACGAACGGCGACACGCCGTTCATACCCACGACCCCTCCTTTATCCGCTATTAGCTTGATCTGCTCGTCAGTGAGGTTTCTCATCACAGGGACGAGCGCGCGGCAGTCGGAGTGGGAGGCTATAAAGGGACGGGTCGCGTAACGGGCAACGTCGGACACTCCCTCGTCGTTCAGGTGGCTCACGTCGACGAGCATGCCGAGGCGCTCCGCCTCTTCGAGCAGCTCGACGCCGAAGTTTGTGAGCCCTCCCTTCATGCCTTCTTTCAAGGGTTTGAACGAACAACCGTCGGCGGCGTAGTTTCTCCTGCTCCACGCGAGCCCTATCGCCCGCACTCCGAGGCGATAGAACACCTGAAGCAGCCTTCCATCGCATCCGAGTGGATCAGCGCCCTCGAACGAGATAATGACGCCAACCCGGCCCGAGGCGTTAGCCGCGTCGACCTCGGCCATCGTCGCGCATAGCGCCAGCTTGTCGGGCTGTTCGCGCTCCTCGGATATGAGCGCCGATATTTGGTCGAGCGCCTTGCGCAGGCCCATCTCCGGTATCTGCCACGAATGGATGAAGAGCGACGACACAAGACAGTTCCACCCGCCGACCCGGACGAGTGCGTCGTGCCGGTCGGTATAAACGCCCACGGCCCCCAGCTCTCGCCTGTCGTCGAAATCCATCGCCAGGTCGAAATGGGCGTCCATCGCGAACGAGTCCTCTATCAGCTCCTTGGCCCGAATCAGAAAACGTTCGTCCATATCTTTACTTCGACTTCCCCTGATTTGCCACCGCCGCCTGAGCCGCCGCTATAGCGGCCTGGTCTCCCAGGTAGGCTCGGGATATCGGCTTCAGATCCGCGTCCAGATCGTAGACGAGCGGCACGCCGGTCGGTATGTTGAGCTCTATTATGTCGGAGTCGGAAACGTTGTCGAGATATTTGACGAGCGCGCGCAGGCTGTTGCCGTGAGCGGCTATGATTATCTTTTTGCCCGACTTTATCTCCGGCGCTATGATGTTTTTCCAATATGGCATGACGCGCTCGACCGTGTCGGCAAGGCACTCGGCGGCAGGTATCTCCTCCGGCGCGAGGTTTTTGTACCTGGGGTCGCGGGCCGGATAACGCTCGTCGCTCTTGTCTAGCAACGGCGGGCGTACATCGTAGCTGCGCCGCCATATCTTGACCTGGTCGTCTCCGTATTTTTTAGCGGTCTCAGCCTTGTTCAGTCCCTGAAGACCTCCGTAATGGCGCTCGTTCAGCCGCCACGAGAACTCGGTCGGTATCCACATCTCATCCATCTCTTCGAGGGTAAGCCAGAGCGTCTTTATAGCCCGCTTCAACACGGACGTGAACGCCTTGTCGAACGAATACCCGGCGCGAAGCAGCTCCACGCCGGCCGATTTAGCCTCGTTTATGCCCTTCTCTGAAAGCGGGACGTCCGTCCAGCCCGTGAATCGGTTTTCCTTGTTCCACTCGCTCTCTCCGTGACGCAGCAAGACTATTTTGTACACAACAAATTCCCCCTGACGGACTGATTATTTATAAAGTATATATTAAAGGGCCTCGCCGCGCAAACGCGGGAAACTTCCCGGGCCAGCCCGGGAACCCCGTTTTTTGTGGCATATACCCTCATAGCGCGTTTTATTTTATAATGGGAACTTGATGGGGACTTGAAAATTTCGGAGGCGATCATTTGAGCGACGTTGCGGAACATATAGATTGGGAGAGAGCTAAAAAATATCTCGCGAATGGGGCGACGCTCGGGCGCGTGATCCGCTCGGCGCGACAGATGCCTTCGACGCAGAGCGCGGCTAAAGAGGCGGCGCGGAACGGGGCCGAACATGGCGAGGTGTTTGTGACCGACTATCAGAACGCCGGGAGAGGGCGGCGCGACAGAGGGTGGAGCTCGTCCCCTGGGATCGACCTGACGTTCTCGGTCGTGCTTCGGCCCTCGGTCGAGATGAGATACGCGCACATGCTGAACCTGGCGGCAGCCCTGTCGGTTAAAGAAGCTCTCGGGAAAATTTTCCCTGGCGCGCCGGGCGCTATAGGCATAAAGTGGCCCAATGACGTGCTGGCTGACGGGAAAAAGATTTGCGGCATAATATGCGAGAGCTCCGGCGCCGGAGAGAGGGTTCTCTATGCCGTGCTCGGGATCGGCGTCAACGTCAACGGAGGCAGGGAACAGACGCCCCCCACGGACTCGCCGGACAGACCGAACGCCACATCCGTGTTCATGGAGACAGGACGACACGCGAGCCTGCCGATGCTTCTGGCGGATGTGCTCTCGGAACTGGAAAAATTTCACGTTATGGTCGAATCGGAGGAGCGCAGAAACGCTCTCGTTGAAATCTATAAACGCAACTGCTCGACGATCGGAAGAACGGTTCGGATAATATCGGACGAGGGAGAATATACGGGCGTCGCGGCGGATATAACGAGCGATGGAGCGCTCACTCTGCAAAACGAAAACGGCGCAATGACGTTCCGCGCCGCCGACGTCGTTCACGCGCGCATACAGTGATCGCGGCTATTTATACCTTGGCTATATACCTCGCTTCTCAAATCTGATGAAACACTCAAACCAGGTTAATACAAATACGGTATAATTGGACAAAAGTGAGGTGAAACCTGATGGCCTCTCATGCCAGTTTAAATTTACAGATAAAATCAGAGCTGGGCCAATACATGACCCCGCCAGAGATCGCACGTTTCATGGTTGCAATGTTTCCAGACCGTAATCTTGACGTCTGCAATTTACTGGATGCCGGCGCTGGCGTTGGGTCTCTGTCATCAGCTTTTGCGGATCGCTTCATTAACGGAGGATTTTCTTTTCGAGAGGTAAAAATCCACGCTTATGAGATGTGCCGTGCGTTGAGCGCTCAATTAAAGTACAATCTCGATGGATATCGCCAAATCAACGCGAACATAATAAACAAAGACTTCATCGAATCGGCGGTCGTCGATATTTTACGCGGGGAACGGCCTTTTTCTCACGCTATTCTCAACCCCCCATATAAAAAAATTAATTCAAATTCAGCGCATCGCCAGTTGATTCGGCGCGTTGGAATTGAAACTGTCAATCTGTACTCCGCTTTTGTTGCTCTGGCCCTTGAAATGATGATGCCCGGAGGTATTGTTGTCGCGATAATACCGAGAAGTTTTTGCAACGGCCCCTATTACAAACCATTCAGGCAATTTATCATGAAACGAGCCGCTATAAGGCATATTCATTTATTTAGCGCAAGAGACAAGATTTTTAAGGATGACGATGTTCTGCAGGAGAATATAATAATTATGCTTGAGCGCGATGCCGAACAATCGTCTGTAACGGTATCGACTTCTACAGACTCGACATTTGCGGATCTGGCGTCGCGCGAATATCCGTTCTCTGACATTGTGCCGCCTTATTTCGATGACGCGTTCTTATTTATTCCCACAAAGGAACATGAGGTTTTTACGTCGCTTGACGGCGCTGACTGTTCGTTGGAAAGTTTAGGGCTATCTATATCCACAGGCCCGGTAGTTGATTTTAGATTGAAGGAGTTTTTGCGCGACATGCCCTCCGAGGATACCGTGCCATTACTGTATCCTGCCCATTTTTCCGAGACAGGATTAAACTGGCCTTTGCTAAACTCAAAAAAATCAAACGCGATAGTCCGCAACGAATACACCAAAAAATGGCTCTACCCCATAGGTTCATATTGCGTTGTCAGGCGTTTTTCCTCAAAAGAGGAAAAGAAAAGAATCGTGGCCTATGTTCTGGAAGGCGATTCGTTGGCACAATCTGAAATGATCGGGCTTGAGAATCACCTGAACGTTTTTCATATAAACAAAAA